>CAYQUF010000122.1:0-13659 GCA_964420595.1 uncultured bacterium | reverse complement strand
CAACGACGGGGCGATGAAAGTCGGCTATACTGCCCCCAGCGTCAGCGGACAAGCCGACGCGATCGCTGAAGCCCTTGCTGTGGCAGACGTTGCGCCCGAGACGATCGACTATGTCGAAACCCACGGAACGGCGACGCCGTTGGGAGATCCGATCGAAATTCAAGCCTTGACCCGGGCGTTTCAAACCCAAACCCAACAAACGGGATTCTGCGCCATCGGCTCGGTGAAAAGCAATGTCGGTCATTTGGACGCCGCTGCGGGGGTGACGGGTGCGATCGCAACCGTATTGGCGCTGCAACACCGCCAAATCCCGCCGAGCCTGCATTTCGAGCGTCCCAATCCCGAAATTCCTTTCGACAAGACGCCCTTTTTCGTCAATACCCGCCTGTCCCCGTGGTCGCGGGACACGACGCCGCGTCGTGCTGGGGTAAGTTCGTTTGGCATTGGCGGGACTAACGCTCACGTCATTTTAGAGGAAGCTCCGCCTCCCGCTCCCACGAGCGATTCCCGTTCGGCGCAATTGCTGTTGCTGTCTGCCAAAACCGAAACGGCGTTGGAGGCGGCGACCGAGCGGTTGGGAACCCATTTGGCGATGGAGGAGGGACTGGATCTCTCGGATGCGGCGTATACTCTGGCGGTGGGGCGGGAGGCGTTCGAGTACCGCCGTGCCTGGGTTTGCGGCAATTCCGACGAGGCGATCGCGAAGTTGGCAACACCGGGAACGACCCACCGCTGCGACACCCGAGATCGCCCGATCGCGTTTTTGTGCAGCGGTCAGGGAACGCAATATCCCAATATGACGCGGGATCTGTACGAGTCGGAACCGGTCTTCCGAGGGGCGATCGATCGCTGTGCGGTGCGGTTGCAATCCCGGCTGCATCTCGACATCCGCGATCTGCTCTATCCCGACGAGGCGAGGGATACGGCGGCGCAATTGCAACAAACCGCGATCGCCCAACCGGTGCTGTTTGCGGTCGAATACGCCATGACCCAGTTGTGGCAGTCTTGGGGAATCGAACCCGTGGCGGTACTCGGACACAGTATCGGCGAATACGTGGCGGCGTGTTTGGCGGGAGTCTTCACGAGTGAGGAGGCTCTGGATTTGGTCGCCGAACGGGGACGGCTGATGCAGGACGCGCCACCGGGAGCGATGTTGAGCGTGGCGATGTCGGCGGATGCGCTGCGAACGCATTTAACCGAAGAGTTGGTCGTGGCGGCAATTAATGCTCCCTCCCTGTGTGCGGTGTCGGGGACAGAAGCGGCGATCGCTCAATTGCAAGCCAAACTGGAAGCGGAAGGGATTGCCTGTCGTCGCTTGCGCGTTTCTCACGCCTTCCACTCTCCGATGATGGCAGCAGCGGCGGCTGAATTTACCAAAATTGTGGAAACGGTCAGCCTGAACCCCCCCCAATTGCCGATTGTCTCGAACCTGACCGGGGAAATCCTCAGCGACGCAGATGCCACCAATCCCGAATACTGGAGCCAACACCTGCGCCAACCGGTGCGATTTGCCGATGGCGTGGCGACGCTGGCGTCTCAGTGCGAAGGGGCTATTTGGTTGGAGGTCGGTCCCGGACGCACCCTGGCGACTTTGGTGCAACAACAACGGTCGTCCCCGGTGCTGACCTCGATTCCCACGGCGACCCAATCGACCGCTGGGGTCACCCACCTGCTCGACACTCTGGCTCAGTTCTGGCTAACCGGCACAACGGTGAATTGGCAGGGATTCTACCAACACCAGCAACGCCGTCGGGTGCCGCTTCCCACCTATCCGTTCGAGCGACAGCGGTATTGGATCGACGCTCAATTGCCCGCTCCAACGCGATCGCCCGCGTCGTTGGAGAAGAATCCAAACTTAGATGAATGGTTCTATACGCCGATTTGGAAACAAGCCCCGCTGACGGGAACTGACTCGGTGGTCCCCGGCTCGCGCTGGTTGGTGTTTCTCGACGATCGCGGTTTGGGCGAGTCGCTGGTGCGGGAATTGCGCGCTGGGGGTGCGGCGGTGACGACGGTGGCGATGGGAACTGGGTTCGATCGCGTGGGCGAAGATGCCTATCTCCTCAATCCGAGCGATCGCGCCGCTTACCAGTCCCTGTGGCAAACCCTGCAACGCAGCGATCGCCATCCCGACCGCACGATCCACCTGTGGAGCGCGACGGCGGAACCCTCGCTGGAGTTGGGATTCTACAGCCTGCTGTATCTGGTACAGGCGATCGGCGAGGACAAATCCGCTCTATCGGTGGTGACCCAGGCGTTTGGCGACGTGACCGGGAGCGAATCCCGCTGTCCCCTCAATGCCACGCTGTCGGGCGCGTGTCGGGTTATCGCGCAAGAATATCCTCACTTAAAAGTTCGCTTATTCGACGTAGAAGTTTCGGCGCAATTGCCCGATCGACTGCTCCGCGATCTGCTCGATTCCAATACTGACTCGCCCATCGCCTATCGGGGCAACCGCCGCTGGATCGAAACCTTCGAGCGGGTCAACTTGGCAGCAGATGCCGTTGCGACTCCCATCAAACCCGGCGGCACGTACCTGATAACGGGCGGATTGGGCGGGATTGGACTGTCCCTGGCGCGTCACTTTGCCGAAACGCCGAAGGTAAAACTGATTCTCGTCAGCCGATCGCCCTTACCCGAAACCGGGGAGAAAGCCAACGCGATCCGGCAATTGCAGAGTCGGGGTGCCGAGGTGACCGTCGTACCCGCCGACGTGGGCGATCGCGAGTCGATGCAGCGGGCAATTTTGCAAGCCGAATCCCGCTTTGGCAAGATTGATGGCGTCGTCCACTCAGCCGGAATTGCCGGTGGGGGAACCATCGCGTTGAAAACGCGCGATCGCGCCGCCGAAGTCCTGCACGCCAAGATCGATGGCACCCTCGTCCTCGACGAACTCCTGGACGAATTGGACTTCATGGTACTCGGCTCCTCCATCAGTTCGGTTCTCGGCGGTTTCGGTCAAATTGACTATTGCGCCGCCAATGCCTTTTTAGACGCCTTCGCTCGCGATCGCGCGTTACGCACCGGACAATTCACCGTTGCCATCAACTGGGACACCTGGCAATCGGTGGGAATGGCAGTGGAAACCGCCGTTCCGGATGCGTTAAAACAGCGGCGGCAAGCCAATTTAGAGCGAGGTATTCACCCGAATGAGGGAATTGAAGCCTTTCGCCGAATTCTGGCAAGCGATTTACCCCAGGCGATCGTCTGTACCAAATCCCTGGATGCGGTTATCGAGCGCAGTCGCGACACCGATACTCTGGAACGGGAGCTAGCCGGATTGAGTGCCGCATCGCCGCAACCCCCCGCCCAGAGCCATCCCCGACCCGATCTCGACACCCCGTACGTCGCACCGCGCACCGACACCGAACGGGCGATCGCCCAAATTTGGCAGGAATTGTTAGGGATTGAGGCGATCGGAGTTGACGATGACTTTTTTGAGTTAGGCGGTCACTCCCTGCTGGGGACTCAAATTGTCTCGCGACTGCGCGATCGCTTCGAGGGTGACGTTCCCCTCAACCGTTTCTTCGCCACCCCCACCATCGCCGGATTGGCGGCATCTCTGAGCCAGGATCGCGCCGCAGACGCCGACATTCAACCCGTTCAACGCGACGATAGCGAACAGTTAATGTCCCAACTGGATCGCCTCTCGGAACGCGACGTCGATCGCTTACTGGGCGACTTACTCGCCGCTGACGCAACCTCCGACAGTCATGAACGATAACTGGATTCAACGCCCCCAACCCAACCCCAGCGCCTCTCTCCGCCTGTTTTGCGTCCCCTATGCGGGAGCGTCGGCGCGGATATTTTACCCCTGGTCGGCGCAACTCCCCGAAACCGTGGACTTGTGTGCGGTGGAGTTACCCGGACGGGGTCGGCGAGCGACCGAAACGCCCCACACGCGGCTGATGTCGCTCGTCGAGGCGATCGCGCCTGCTATTCTTCCGTGGCTGGATCGTCCGTTTGTCCTGTTCGGTCACAGCATGGGGGCGTTAATCGCATTCGAGTTAGTCAGACACTTGCGCGAGTTGGACAAACCGCAACCCGATCGCCTGTTGGTATCCGGACGGCGCGCGCCTCAATTTCCCGACGACGATCCCCCCAGTTACAACCTCTCGGACGAGGAACTGCTCGAAAAGCTGCGCTGGCTGAAGGGAACGCCGCCGGAGGTATTGGAGAATCCGGAAATGCAACAGTTGCTGCTTCCGCTGCTGCGCGCCGATTTTGAGGTTTGCGAAACCTACGAATACGTCGAGAAAGCACCGCTCGCCTGTCCGCTGGTGGCGATGGGAGGGTGGCGCGATCCGGCAATTCGCGGTGGCGGTTTGCGCGGTTGGCGATATCATACCACGGGAAAGTTCGAGAAAAAGGTGTTTCCGGGAAATCATTTTTTCCTCAATTCGGCGCGCGATCGCTGGTTGCGTTTTTTGTCGAAACAGTTGGTGGCGTGCGAGCGGGTTTGAAATACAATCAAATCCCAATTTCAACACAACGATCGCCAAGATACAAAGGACACGGAGAAGGAATCGAACGGTCGAACTTCAAACAAAAATTAGGCGATCGCTACAGTCAAATTCCCACGGTATCTTTGGTACGTTTCTTGCCGGATACGGTGAGAATTTACTATCAAGAGTCATTTCCAGGGCAAATTCTAGAAGAAGCCGGGTTGCGGCGTCCGGACTCTCAAGATAAGGCGAAATTTGCCAAACCGATTGGTTTAGAAAATATTGGTGAAGTCGATGCCGATTTCGTATTTTATTTTGTTTCTTTTCCCAACAAAACCGAACCCAATTTGTCCAAATGGTTCGAGCATCCGTTGTGGAAAAATTTAGAGCCTGCAAAGAGCGATCGCATCTATCGCGTCAGTTCCGTCTTTTGGAACGATGCGAGCGGAATTCAGGCAGCGAATCGGATGCTCGACGATTTAGAACGGTATATTTTGCCAGGCGAAACAGAAAAATAGCGATCGCCCACTCGACCTACTGGTCGTTGAAAATAGCAGCAACGGGTAAGGGAAGTTGCTGGGACGGTTGGGGTTGAATCCCCTTCGGTGACTCGGTGGAGTCTTCTTTGAGCATCCATTCGCGAATCAATCGCGCGGCAGCTCGCTGTGCCAAAGTATTGGCAATTTGTTGCCCCATGCGTTGCGTTTCTGGTTTGCTCAACAACTGGGGCACTAACTGCACTAACTGCATCGGATCGAATCCGGGCGTATCGCGCAAAATTTCCCAAATCCGTTGCAGGTGTTCCCGATCTTTTTCATCGAGAGCTTGCTGTGCTGAAGCCGCTGCGGGACGACCGGGTGCTTTAACTTTCCAGCCAAACCATTGATTTAAGGTTGAGGTGGTATTTTGTAATGCATCGAGCGAGGCATCGTCTACCCGTTGTACGATTAAATCGACCAGATAATCGCGAATGAATTCGCCCCGTTCCGAGAAGATAAACTCTAGGGCTTGATTGAGGGCATTGTTGAGATCGTAATCTTCGCTATTGCGGGCATTGCGCAATAAGTTTTCGAGGCGATTCCAGCGAAATTCGCCTTCTTTAAACAGGAGTTCGCGCAACGACGTTCGCAATTCTGGCGATTGGTCGGTTAGCAAGCGTTTGGCGACGTAGGGATAGGCTTTGCTCAGAACTTTGAAATTCGGATCGACGTTGATGGCAATCCCTTCGAGGGTAACGAGCGATCGAATGATTAAAGCATAGTAAGCGGGCACCCGGAAGGGATACTCGTACATCAGCGCCGATAGTTGGTCGGTAATGCTCTTAAAATTTAACTCGGCTACGCTTGCGCCGAGGGCATCGTTAAAGACGCTCGCTAAGGCGGGAATAATCGGCTCTAAATCGGTATCGGGACTGAGAAATTCGAGTTTGACGTAGTCGTTTGCCAACCCTTCAAAGTCTCGATTCACTAGGTGAACGACAGCTTGAATTAATCCATAGCGCTGATACGGTTTGACCTCGCTCATCATGCCAAAATCGAGGTAGGCTAAGCGACCATTGGACATGGCGAGGAGGTTGCCGGGGTGTGGGTCGGCGTGGAAGAATCCGTGTTCGAGCAATTGACGCAGGGAACACTGAACCCCGACTTCAATTAAATGGCTGGCATCGATGCCTTTTTCGCGAACGGCTTCGACATTGGTGAGTTTGGTGCCGCTGACCCATTCCATGGTCAAGACGCGGCGGCGGGTATAGGTTTCGTAAATTTTAGGAACGTAAATATCGCGCAGGTGACCGTAAAGTTCGGCAAATCGTTTGGCGTTGCGCGCTTCGTGGGTATAGTCGATTTCTTCAAAAATACGGCTGGCAAATTCATCGGCGATCGCCACTAGGTCGCTGCGAATTTGTTTGATATTGTTTTGCGCAAACTCTGCCAGGGTTCGCAATAAATAAATGTCGAGGGTAATGCGTTGGTATAGGTCGGGACGCTGCACTTTGACGGCGACTTCTTCGCCCGTTTTGAGTTTGCCTTTATACACTTGTCCGAGAGAGGCGGCGGCGACGGGAGACTCGGACAGTTCGGCATAAATTTCGAGGTGGGAGGCACCTAATTCTTCTTCAATGAATTTGTAGGCAACTTCGTTGGGAAAGGGGGGGAGTTGGTCTTGGAGTTTGCCGAGTTCGTCGAGATAGAGCGGCGGGACTAAGTCCGGTCGGGTGGATAAGGCTTGTCCGACTTTGATGTACGCCGGCCCGAGATCGGTTAAAATCTCTCGCAGCCGAACGGCGCGACGGTGTTCGTTTTTGGGGGTGCGACCTCTGAAGCGATCCCACAACAGGCTCAATGCAAAGGTGAGAAACGGCCACACGATTTGGACGAAGCGACTCCAAACTTGCAGGGTGCGCTTGCGGTAGTAGGCGATGACGGCTTCGGCGTTGTAGCGTAACGGTCGATCTTCAGCGTCGGCGGTAATTCCGGGATCGAAACGCACGTCTTCGGGGAGGTCTTCTACGGCTTCGCTGTCTACGGGAACGGTGGTGTCGCTCGCCGGGGGGACGCTGCCGTTGTTGGCGGATCGCTTGGGGGAATTGGCGGGAGGTTGCATTGAATCGACTGTGTGGGAGGGGGACGATACCGTCTTGACATCCATGATTCTGCGACCGAGTAGTTGGAACTTAAGATATTGTAACAATTTGTATCAAATTCCAACGCGATCGCCCGACATCGCGCTGGATGGGATTCGGCGAAAATTGCTCGAAACCGCCTTGTGAGTTAGGTTTGGTGATTTTGCGACGGGCATGACTCCATCGCTATTGTATCGAGGTGAGGGTCAACTCTGACATACTGAGTGAAACTGATACCTGGATTGCAACGATCGCTCGTTCGGATGTGTCGGGAGGCGATCGCTTCCTCGACGATTGACAAATTAAACATTGTGTGATACATAGCAGTTTATTAAGAAAAACTTAAAAATTTAATTAGGAATATCCACCTATTTGTTACAATTAGTTACGAAATCGAAGTAACTGAGGAGCAAGAATGCCCTATACGAACGAAGAAGGCGGTCGCCTCAACAATTTTGCCGTCGAACCAAAAATGTACAAAGCCCAGCCGCCGAATAGCACGCAGAAGCGCAACTACGCTATCTTAGGCGCATTGGGTATTTTGCTAGTGGGCGGTTTAGTTTACGTGGCGTATGCAGTCTCAGCAGCAAGCTAGCGTTACTCCCCAGTTAGATTGACGATCCCTCTCCACGATCGCTCGGTTGGAGGGGGATATTTATTCGGGATGGCGAGAGAGTTGTCGGACGAATCATTAAAAGTCGGGACGGTAGAGGGTTTCGCCGGTGGTGGGGTCAAAGGCGAAAACGCGATCGCGCTGGAATTGTAACGGAAGGCGATCGCCCAATCGAACGCCCGCGTCGGGGGGAGTCTGCAAATTCACCACGGGTTCGGGCGATTCCGGGGGAGGCTGGGAGGGAACGATCGCGCGGATTAGAGTTTCGCGTCCCAAGGGTTCGACGAGCGTGACTTCGACGGTTAGATCGGGCGTTTCCCCCTCGCCGATGGCGTGCAGGTGTTCCAGTCGGATGCCCAAGTCGAGTCCCTGTCCCGGCGTTGGGTTTAATTGTGCCTCAAGTTCGGGTAACGGCGGCAACAGTTGACCGACCACTTCAAACCGATCGCCATTGTAAACGGCGGGCAAAATATTCATTGGCGGACTCCCCAAAAACGTCGCCACCATGCGATTGGCGGGATGGCGGTAGACCGATTCGGGGGCACCGATTTGCTGGATTCGACCGCGATCGAGAACCACCATGCGATCGGCGAGGGTCATGGCTTCGACTCGATCGTGGGTGACGTAAATTGTAGTAATGCCCAGGCGTTGGTGCAATTGCTTTAATTGGGCGCGGGTTTCGTCTCGCAGTTGCGCGTCGAGGTTGGAGAGGGGTTCGTCGAGTAAGAACACTTTCGGTTCGCGAGCGATCGCCCGTCCCAATGCAACCCGCTGCTGCTGTCCGCCAGACAGTTGTTTGGGCTTGCGATCGAGCAGGTGAGTTAAATCGAGCGATCGCGCCACCCACTCAATCCGCTCGCGCATCGTCTTGGCGTCCGTGCGGCGCATTTTCAGTCCAAACCCCAAATTGTCCGCCACGCTCATGTGAGGGTAGAGGGCGTAATTTTGGAACACCATCGCCACGTCTCGCTGTCGCGCGGGAAGGTCGTTGACGCGGATATTGTCGATGTAAATGTTGCCGCAACTGGCAGATTCCAAACCGGCGATCGCCCGTAGAATGGTCGATTTACCGCATCCAGAGGGACCGACCAACACCCAAAATTCGCCATCGGGAATGCTAAATTCAATGTCCTCGATCGCCGTGACGTTATTAAATCGTCGCGAAATTCCCTCTAATCGAACGCTCGACATTAGGCAACAGGTAACAGGCAATAAGCAATAGGCAACAGGTAGGGTGCGTTAGGTGCCAACCAACCCATTAGAACTTAGCAAAGATTAAGCCGTAACGCACCGACTGCATTTATTTAATCTTCGACCCGCGATCGCGCCGGAGACAGCACCAAGAAAAAGTCCGATTGCTCCATTTCTGCGGTTGAAAGGGTTGAAAGGCTGAGGCTGCGGACAGTGGAGAGAGCTTGTTGCGCCAAACTGGCTTGGGGCGATTGGCTCAATTCCGGAGGCAAAAAGCCGTAAATCAGCGAAAGCAACGACCCCATATTCAGGTAAAAATATCCATGGTTCGGGACGGAGAACGATGCAGTCGCCGTTTGGAACGTATAGCTGTCATTGAGCGAGACAAACGGTTGGGGAATCAGATCGGCGAGGGCGCTACTTCCGGTTGAAATCGCCAAAGTATTGTCATCGAGCCAACTGCGCGCCAGCAAACTCTGCACGCGACCGTCGGGACCTGCACCGCGCCAACTGGTCAGGGATTGACCTTTGACCTCATCGCCGACCACCTCGACAAACCCGCTCGAGACCGACTCGATCCAGTCATCGACTTTAGCCAGCGTCCGTTCGGCGGTAGCGCGATCGCTCGTTTGAATCGTAATCCCGATGCCAATCTGAGCTTGCGGGTTAAAACTGGGGATAAATCCGCCCTTGGTCGGGAATAAGAACGCAGAATATTCCCCGTCCATCCATGAAATAATATCGTCTTCTAAATCCAGATCCGCATTGTCGCGCAACGCCTGACGCATCGAATCGAGCATTTCCGTCATGGTCGGTTGCCGTTCGTAGGCTTCTAAGGTGCGTTCCCACTGGCGTTTGAAGTTATAGCTGCTCACCGATAGGTAAGTAGCGGCGGGGATCGATCCCAGGGTTGAAAACGACTCGATATTGAGCGCTTCCGCCAATTCCGGTTTCGGATTGCGATAGTACGCTCGGCTTTGGGTGCGAAAGCCGTTGTCGCTGACCCATCCCAACCCGTTAATGCTGGTGTATTCTTGCGCCACGAACTCGAAACTGGCTTTGAGATCCTCCACATTCGGCGGCGGAATCGGGGTCGGACCGGGAGGCGGTTCTGGAAATTCGATCGCGGGGACGAATTTTGCCACTTGGGATACGTTAGCGTACAGAGCCACGAGCGATCGCCCGAATTCGGGATGGTCGAGCAACCGTTGAAATTCGGCGAGATCGGCTAACTTGGAAGTCTCCTGGCTGGCATCGATCAAGTCTTTTAACGGCGCCGGGGTACTCGCCACCGCCATGTATCCCGGCATGAGAGCAACGGACAGTCCCGGACGCCAGACGGGAAACGGAGGCTGCTCCATCTCGGGCATTTCGGGATCGGATTCCGGTGTCGGCGCGGTATCGCGATTGGCTTTGAGCCAGCGGTTGGACGCGATTTGAGATGAAGGGCGATCGCCCATTTTCGACAAATGCGTGCCAAAACCGACCAGCCAGGAGGCAACCCGGTGCGACCATTGCGGTTTCGCGTCTGCTTCGTCTTCCCCGGGAGCGGGAGGTTCTTCCGGCGATTCTTCCAGTTGCGGTTCGGGAGCGGGAGATTCTTCCGGGGGCGATTCGGGAGCTGCTGGAATGCAGGTGGGATCGTCGGGAGCTTCTTCGCAGGAGGGGGGTTCTTGGGCTTCCCACTCCAGGATCGTAACGCCTTGATACTGTTGCTCGATCGCGCTATCTTCGCGGCTGTCGCGTACTTGTTGGATGTAGGCGTTCATGCCATCGGTATCTTCGACCGGAACCACCATGAGCAGGTAATCTTCAAAGGCGATCGATTCTTCTGTGGCGGGATCGGGGTCGGGTGGGGGCATCAGTACGACACTCGCCCAGCGTCCCACCCACGGCTGTACGTCGCGGCTGTAGTTGCCGACGGCGGGTAAAAAGGGCAAGACGCCGGGACCGGTGATATCGAATGGAAGCGGATTGAAGCGATTGAACGCGCCCCAAGCGTCGGTGGTGTCGATTAAAAATGCCCCGACGATATTGGCGGGGAGGGTGCGGCTGACAGCCGGAGGCAGTTCGGGTTCTTCACTTGGCTGGGCGATCGCAGTGCCGGGAATTAGGGTAAATAACGACAGTAGGGGTAACGCAACGCGACGTAACAACGCTCGATCTCCCGCTTGCTAAAAATACTAAGCACAGATTAGCCTATTCTGCGTTTTTGGCAACTGTTCGGGGCGATCGGATTTGAAGCGAGAGATCGCTATTACTTTACTGGAGATAGAAAGTTAGCGTTTTGGGACGATCTAGGATAACCAAATTGTCAATATAAAACCTCTCTCCAGCCTATATCAATTAGAAGTACTCATCGTATTTTGAAATTAAATTATCGATATTGGTTCCCTAGCAACACTGACTAAACTCAAAACCCTTGTCCTCCGCGACAATAACATCGTTGATATCAAAGCGATCGCACCATTAAAATACTTAACTCACCTCGAACTGCAAAGCAATCAAATTCGCGATATCCGTCCGCTAGCAACACTCACCAACCTGAACCAACTGTTTCTCGGAGACAACCCCATCGCCTCACCCACGTGTCCGATCGATCCCCCCATCCTCCACTCCCTTTATGAACTTTTATTAAGCTAGGTGTGCCCAAAATCGAGGCGCGATCGCCCGGATTGCCTGTCATTGCGACGCGATCGCCCCCTTGATGTGGATCCAAGGCACGGTGCTACAATGAGAATTCACAAAATCCCGACCGGATTACCGGAGTTCTCTAAAGCAATCAAGCGATAACTCCGACTCCGGTATCGGGGAATTACCCTTGTTGCACGGACTTTGCATTGCTCATGGCTACACCTGGAACCACCACCCCGCAAAAGAAACTCTCCAAACTCGAAGGGATTAAAGAACGCAGTAACTTCCTGCGCGAACCCCTCGCCACCGAACTCCCGCAAGATACCACCCACTTTAGCGGCGACGCGGTACAAATCCTCAAATTCCACGGTTCCTACCAACAGGACAACCGGGACAACCGGATCAAGGGGCAGGAAAAGGACTATCAGTTCATGCTGCGCACCCGCAATCCCGGCGGTTACATTCCTCCCGAACTATACCTCACCCTCGATCGCCTCTCGGAAGAACACGGCAACCAAACCCTGCGGGTCACCACCCGTCAAGGCTTCCAAATGCACGGGATTCTCAAGCGAGATCTCAAAACCGTCATCTCCTCGATTATCACCAGCATGGGGTCAACCCTCGGGGCCTGCGGCGACCTCAACCGCAACGTCATGGCACCCCCCGCACCCTATAAAAATCGTCCCGACTACGCCATCGCCTGGGATTACGCCGATCGCATCGCCGACCTGCTGACGCCCCAAACCGGCGCGTATTACGAAATTTGGCTCGACGGCGAAAAATACCTCTCCGCCGAAGAACACCCCGACGTCAAAGCCGCACGACAGCGGAATGGCAACGGTACGGTCTTCCACGACAAAGAAGAACCGATCTACGGCAGCACCTACATGCCGCGCAAATTCAAGTGCTGCGTCACCGTTCCCGGCGATAACTCAGTGGATCTGTTCTCCCAAGACGTGGCATTAGTGGTCATCGCCGACGAGAACCACAACCTCGAAGGCTTCAACGTCTACGTCGGCGGCGGAATGGGTCGCACCCACAACAAAGAAGAAACCTTCGCTCGCCTCGCCGATCCCATCGGTTACGTGGCTAAAGACGACGTATTCGACCTGCTCAAAGCCATTGTCGCCACCCAACGGGACTATGGCGATCGCGCGCAACGCCGTCACGCTCGGATGAAGTACCTCCTGCACGATTGGGGGGTCGAGAAGTTCCGTCAAACCCTCGAAGGCTACTTCGGCAAATCCGTCGAACCGTTCCGACCCCTGCCCGAATTCAAATACGAAGACTATTTGGGATGGCACGAACAAGGGGACGGCAAGCTGTTTGTGGGCGTCTCCATCGAAAACGGTCGCGTCAAAGACGACGAGACCCTGCAACTGAAAAGTGCCTTGCGCCAAATCGAGCAGCAATTTGCCCTGCCGATGCGCCTGACTCCCAACCACAACATCATCATCTACGAAATCGAACCCGCCTTGCAGCGCGAGATTCAGACGATTTTGAATCGCAACGGCATTCTCGGCGAAAACGAGATCGACCCGATGGTGCGGTATTCGATGGCGTGTCCGGCGTTGCCCACCTGCGGTTTGGCGATTACCGAGTCGGAGCGGATGCTGCCGTCGGTGATGGATCGGATTCGTACCTTATTGACAAAAGTCGGGTTGCCCAACGAGCATTTCGTGGTGCGGATGACCGGATGTCCCAACGGTTGCGCCCGTCCGTACCTGGGCGAAGTGGCGTTTGTGGGACGCGCTCCCGGATCCTATCAGGTCTGGTTGGGTGCCGATCCGAATCAAACTCGCTTGGCTCGTCCGTACCTGGAGAAGATGAGCGCAGACGATCTCGAAGCGACGTTCGAGCCACTGTTGGTGTACTTCAAGCGGGAACGGCAGCGCCAGCCGGAACCGGAGAGTTTTGGCGATTTCTGCGATCGCGTCGGGTTTGAAAACCTGCGCAAGTTTGCGGCTTCCTACGAACTCGGTTCGGGATTGATTAAGGAAAGTACCCGCAAAACCCGCCATCGGATTCGGATTCACGATGACGTGTACGGTCGCCTCAAGGCAGAATCGACCCGTCAGAATAAGCCGATGAGCCAGCTTGCCACGCGGGCAATTGACGAATATCTCTTGCGCCAAGAAACCGAGCGCAACGGCAAC
>CAYQUF010000121.1:0-13794 GCA_964420595.1 uncultured bacterium | reverse complement strand
GGGCGGTTCGCGAACCGCCCCGACCCAATGACTCGATCCGGTTGGATGATTAATACACAAGCGCTCGCTGCTATACTTCCTTCCTCAATACCCCTCCCACGGACTCACCTGCAACACTCCACCCGGCGTAAACACCACGCGGAATTGCACCATCGGCACTTGGGTCACCTCGCCGTTTTGTTGGGCGACCGCCGCCGACGGTTGGTGCAAGCTCGGGAGGGGCGTATCTTGCAAATAAATCGACGCCGGATCGTTTAGTGTCTCGAACTGGGCAATTTCGCCCTCCGCACTCACGCCGACGCGATATTCCAACGGGCGATCGAATTCCGGTTCGGTCTGCCAAGCGCTATTGACCAAATCGTATAATCGATCCTGGAGCTGAGCGCGCAGTTGCGGATCCTCAATTTCGGGCGGCGGTTCGGGGGGACTGGGATATCCGTTCCACGGACTGACTTGCAGCACGCCATTGGGTTGAAACACGACTTTAAACATCGCGATCGCCTCTGGATCGGCTTCATTGCCTTCAGTGGGAATGTAGACCAAATCGATCAGCGGCGTTTGCTGCTCGTATTCAATCGCGGCGTCGGTTTGGGGTTTGTAGCCCAAAATCGCCCCATCTTGACCCACCGCCACCTGATAGACCAAACGGCGGTCAAACGTCGGTTCGCTCGTCCAGGCAGCATTGACGCGATCGTAGACCGCCCACTTGAGCGCATCGAGTTGATTGGGATCGTCAATTTCGGGGGTCTGTTCTAGGGTTTGGGCGATGGGTTCTGAGGAAGATGGCGACGCTGTTGAGTTGGGCGTTTCCGTAGTCCCATTCTCGCCATTTTCCCGCTCCTCTCTCGACTCCGAATTGACCCCCGGCACCACCTCGCTCGGACGGCGCAGTTCGGGGATCGGGACGAAGAACAAGGCGATCGCGGCGACCGCCAATCCAGACACGCCCAACGCAGCGGGAGCGGCGCGTTTTGCCAGCGGAATCCCCGTCGCGGCTTTCTTGCGAGATACGGGCGTCCAATCGTGGGACCACTCGGGCAGGGTGCGGCGATCGGCACACAACTGATCCACGGCTTCGACCAAGTCAAATAATTGTACCGTATTGAGATCCACGCGAATCGGTTCGCCCTCATCGGCAGAACTGCCATTCCCCTCAATTGCCCGCGCGTCTACAATTAAGCGATGGGTGTCGTTCTCTCCCCCCTCCATCCGCACTAAGGGGGAAGTGCCGTTAAAATTGCGGGGAATGCGAATGCCGCCTAAAAATTCTCGCGCGTAGGTATTGACCTCGGCGACCAAACTTTCGAGAAAATCCCGTCCGCCACTCAACGGTTTGGGATGACCGACAAATCGACATTCGGCATTCACCAAAATCGACAGGGACGGTTGCGAGTCCCCCGTTTCAGTTCCTTGGGGCGAATCGCTCAACCCTTCTAAAATGAGCGTGCAATTGGGCAAGCTGTACTGGCGTCGAATTGTCATGCCACCTCTCCATCAAACAAACCGATCCAAAAACGTTGCATTCCCGTCGTCCCGGTGCAAAAGAGCAATTGCGAGAGCAAGCTCATGGCAAGTTCGTCGAGCTTTTCATTGGTGTTGTAGGCAATGACTCCAGACCGTCGGGGGTTCATGCGGCTGCGAAAGTGCGCCCGAAAGCGTTCGAGGTAGTGAGCCAGTCGCAGGTGTTGGTCTAGGGGGACTTGCTTGTCGCGCAATTGCCGGTAATCGAGCAGGAGCTGCCGAATCGTTACGGTCAGGCGTCGGGCTAGATAGCACGCTACCACGGTCAGGGCTTTGGCTTGTTGGACCGTCAGCGGACGCCGCTGGCTGAATCGCCGCAGCGGGTTGGTACTGCGCAACTGCCACAGGACGACGCGATTTTTCACGATATCCTGCAGTTCCAGTTGTTTGGCAACGACGAGAATGGCTTCGGAACCGTGGAGATCCAATGCCTCGATCGCCAGTAGCATTAGATCCAGTTGCATCCGCGTCCGTCGGGGACATCCCCGTTCTCCCAACGGCGGGTCGGGAAGGCTGTCGAATAAAGGCGGCTCCGATGGAGTCGAGGAACGGTTAGACGGCATTGCGCTCGAAGAAACACTCATTTTCTCTACTGATTCGGCGATCGACGACTGGACGTAGCACCCATCTAATGTATAACGAATTGCAAAATCCAACGGCTGCTTGCTGGCATTTCGGCAAATTTCGGCACGTTGGAGGTTCGATGGAGATCCCATCCCAACTAAATTCTAGGGGACATCTCGCCTCGATTGAAATGGAGGGGCGAGGAAGCGCCCGTGCGAGGGATTTTCCATCCAATCTTCTACTCTGGCGCGATCGCTTCGGAAAAAATCGATGTAGGATTTTTGAGGCATGGAGTGCTGTTACCGTACTCGGCGATCGCTGTTTGACCTCTAGCTCGATCGAAATACCTTTATGGATCTTAAAACCCTAATTCGCGAAATTCCGGATTTTCCCAAACCTGGCGTGGTGTTTCGGGATATCACGACGCTGCTGCGCGACCCGCAAGGATTGCGCTATACCGTCGATCGATTTGTCGAACAATGCGCCCCGTTTCAGCCCGATTACGTCGTCGGCATGGAATCGCGGGGGTTCCTGTTTGGCGTGCCGCTGGCGTACCACTTGCAAGCCGGATTCATTCCCGTGCGCAAGCCGGGGAAACTGCCCTCTGCCGTCCACGCGATCGAGTACGAACTCGAATACGGTACCGATCGCCTGGAGGTGCATCAAGATGCCTTCGCACCGGGCGATCGCATTTTGATTGTAGACGATTTGATTGCCACGGGCGGCACCGCTAGCGCCACGGCGGAGTTATTGCAGCGCACGGGCTGCGAGATTGTCGGTTTTGGGTTTATCGTGGAGCTACGCGCTCTCGGGGGACGGGAGAAGTTACCTTCAGCTCCCGTGGTTGCGCTCGTCGAATACTAAGCTATGGCTTCAACCGGAAAAACGTCCCCGCAACCGGCGTGGCGGGCAATTGGGCAACGGGCGATCGCGATCGTCACCAGCGAAACGTTTTTGTACATTCTCAAACGTTTGGCACAGGCGATCCTGACGCTGTTTCTCGCCTCGGCGCTCAGTTTTGCCATCATTCAACTCGCCCCCGGTAACTACCTGGATAAATTGGCGCAAACGCCGAGTATTTCGGAGGATACCCTCAACCGCCTCCGGGAGCAGTTCGGTCTGGATCGATCGCCAGTGGAGCAATACGGGCGGTGGTTGTGGCAAATTTTGAGCCAGGGCAATTTCGGCAATAGCTTTAACTACCAGCGACCGGTTGCCGATCTCTTAATCGAGCGAATTCCGGCGACCCTATTGTTAGCATTTTCGTCGCTGATCCTCACCTGGGCGATCGCCATTCCCCTGGGAATTATCGGTGCCATTCGCCAAAATAGCGGGCTGGATCGCGTGTTGCGAGCAATTAGCTATACGGCGCAGGGCTTTCCCAGCTTTATTACGGCGCTGTTGCTACTCTTTCTCGCTCAAAATCTCTCGCCGCTGTTCCCGGTTGGCGGGATGTACAGCATCTTTCACGCCGACCTCTCGCCGATTGGCAAGGTGTTGGATGTCGCCTGGCACATGATTTTGCCGACGCTGGCGTTGAGCGTCACCAGTTTTGCCGGCTTGCAGCGCATCACGCGGGGACAGTTGCTCGACGTGCTGCGCCAAGATTATATTCGCACGGCGCGGGCGAAGGGATTGCCGGAAAATCGCGTCATTTACGTTCACGCCCTCCGCAATGCCATCAACCCCTTGATTACGCTGTTGGGATTCGAGTTTGCCAACTTGCTCGGCGGTTCGTTTATTGCCGAATTTTTCTTCAATTGGCCCGGTTTGGGCAAGCTGATTTTAGAGTCGGTGATGGCGCAGGATTTGTACCTGGTCATGGCGAGTTTGATGATGGGCGCGCTGATGTTAATTTTGGGGAACTTGCTGGCAGATTTGTTGCTCAAATTCGTCGATCCGCGCATTCAATTAAGTAATTTGAAATAGCCGTTCGCTCGTACCGTTACCGAATTCCCGTTGCTTTCTGCTCTACTTCTTTCCAATTTCCTATGTTTTCGCAGCAACACTATCTGATTCGTTCCAAGCAAGATGGCAGTTACTTAGCCGCTCAACCGCATCCCGATAAAAGCGATCGCTATTTATTGCTGTTTCGGGAACAGTTCGAGGCGTTGAGCTATCTGAATAAATACGCCACCGATCTCGCCGATCGCTTTGGTGCCGAATCGATTTCCGACGAACAGCTCAAATCGGTTTTACAGCGGTGGGACTTCAGCGGAATCGGGTTGGTCAAAGATCCGTTAATCCCAGAAATCGAGTTTTTAGCGCGCAATCGCCCTAACGGATAAACAGAATCACCGTTTGCATCAATCCCACGATAAATCCCAACAATCCACCCAAGTTCACGATCGCCTGTAACTCGCTTTTGACAATTCCCTGAACGGCGACCTCCAAGTCGCGCGGCGAGGTCGAATTGACGCGATCGATAATCACTTGGTCGATATTTAAAATGGGAATTGCTTTGGCGACGACCGTTTCTAGATCTTTTTCCAAATAGCGATCGAACACCACCGCCAGTTCGTGACTGACCACTCCCAGCGATTCGTTCACAACCGTCGAATTTTGCAAGCGGTTGATGATTAACCGAGCAATTCCCTCCCAATCGAGGGATTGGCTCAATCCTTTTAACAGTTTCGTCCCTTCCCCTTGCAAATACGAACGCACGCTATCTCGCATGGTTTTTCGCAATTGCCGAACCGTGGAAACGGGTAAATTTTGCAGCGATAAATTTTGCAACCATTCCTTCAATCGCGTGCGAATGCCCAAGGATTCGATTAATTCTTTCAGCCGCGCGTTGGTTTCTTCCTTCTCGTCCAAACAAAACGTCCGCAGCCGTGTCAGCGTATTGCGCAAGCCAAATAAATTCGCCACGACCCAATAAGTCCCGCTGGATCGCTCGCGAAATCCTTCGTCGATAATTTGAATATTGCGATCGGTCAGAAAATCGATCAGCGTCAATCGCAGTGCGTCGGGCGGCAATACGACATCTAAAATCCAGTCTGCCAGTTGTTTGGCTTGGGTATCGGTTAATTGAAATTCTAATAAAACGCGATCGAAAATTTGATTGAGCTGGTCTTCTAAAAAATCTTCCCGCCGCGCCAAAACTCGAATCGTACGCGGCAGCGACTCGCCCAATAAATCGCGCAAAATTCCCGCCAGAATTTGAATCGTTTTCTGTTGGGTATCGGCTTGAATTTGATGGCGAGCCGATCGCAGCAACCAGAGAATCGCACTTTCGACCCGTTCGGTTTGCAGCAGCCGCCGCGCCAACTTCTGCAATTCTTCTGGCGTCAGCAGCGATCCCATAATCGTATCGGACACGCGCTTCGCCAGACGTTCTTGGTTGCGCGGGATCAACCCCGGCGTAAAGGGAAGCTGCCACTTTCCCAGGTAAATCGCCCGATAGGGACGAAATAGCATATTAATGGCTAGATCGTTGGTGAAATAGCCGATGACTCCGCCCGCGATCGGCGGAACGAAAAACACCCAGATATCGGATAATGCAGACAAAGAAGCCATTCAGAATGCTTCGTTTCGAGGCTCGATCTCGGCGATCTCCAAAGCCTCTCTATTTAGTGACGACAAGTATTCCCATCATACCGCCCGCGATGGGATAGTGAGTGGCACGGCAAAATCCGGCAGCACGAGCTAGAGACACTTGCTCGGCACCGATGGGAAATTTTGCCAAACTCGGGGCAATATAGGCGTATTCGTCCGTGAGTCCGAATCCTTCGGCGGTCGGAACCACAAAGGCGTCGAGATACCACTGCTGAAACGCTTGCATCCACGAGTGCGACGGACGGTGAAAGTCCAAAATGGCGGCATTGGCACCGGGTTTGAGGACGCGATGCAACTGCTGCAAGCCGCGCGGAATATCGACGAGGTTGCGCAAGCCGTATCCCATTGTCGCCGCGTCGAAGGTGTTGTCGTCAAACGGCAGGTTTAAGGCGTCGGCTTCTACCCACGAAATTGGGGGTTCGGGATAGTGCGATCGCGCTCTGTCTCGGGCAATATTGAGTTGAGCGGCAGAAAAATCCACCCCATAGGTTTGTCCGCTCGATCCCGCCGCTCGTGCCAGTTGCAACGCCAAATCGCCGCTTCCGCAACAGAGATCGAGACAAGTGTAGCCCGATCGCGCCCCGCTCCATTTCACCGCCATCTGTTTCCAAACGCGGTGTTGACCGAGGCTGAGCCAATCGTTGAGGCGATCGTAAACCGGGGCAATTCGGTCGAAAATGTCCCGCACGCCCTCGGGTGCCACCTCGTTGGCGCGATCGCTCCTCATGAGTCCAATCGCGGCGTGACCATCGCCAGTCCGACCTGTTGGGCGGCTAATTTAATTAATTCCACCTCCGGTTCGGGAAGCTGGCACGGCTGCGTCCACTGCAAGGACAGGATGGCGCGGACTTCCCCTCGAAATGTAATGGGCATGGCTAAGTGCGCCTGAATTTGCGAGGCTTCGTAGTGTCCCAATTGCGATAGGTCTGAATCTGAGGGGATATTGGTACACGTTTGAATGGTCTTAGACGCAATTGCCTCTTTGACTAGCGGATCGTCCGCCAGCCAGTTTTCCCCTGAAGCTTCATCGCTGTAGGTGCCAAAGTCGGACTTGAGTTCGCTCCCGTCTACCAAGTTCAAGATGCACGCATCAGCCGAAAAGTTTTCGCCAAAGGCTTTGGCAATGGGTTCCAAGTACGCCTCGACTTCCATCGGCTCTTGGGCAATTTGCAGGATCTCGGTCAGCAGGGCGGTTTGCGTTTGCGCCCACTGGAGTTCCTCGGTGCGTTGCTTGAGCAACTCGTACGTTTCCGCCGCTCGCTGCACCACGGTTTTGAGTTCGTTGGGATCCCAAGGCTTGGTGATGTATTTGTACACCTGACCGGAGTTGATCGCATCGACCAAATCTTCGATATCGGTAAATCCGGTCAAGATAATCCGTACCGTATTGGGAAACTGAGGCAGCGTTTTGCTTAAGAACTCCGTTCCCTTCATCTCCGGCATCCGTTGGTCGGAGATAATTACGGCGACTTCTCCCTCGTCGGCGAGGATTTCGAGTGCCTTGATGCCGCTTTCGGCTTTAAAGACGCGAAACTCGCGCCGAAAGGTACGATAGAGCAGGTCTAAGTTATCCGGCTCGTCGTCTACAACGAGCATTTTGGGTTTTTTCGGTCGCATCGAACTCCTGGGTTAAGGTTTAATTCGATCGAGTTCTAGGGTAATCGAGTCGCGATGCTCGGACAACGCCGCATCGGTAGCTCAATCGGGCGATCGCCGCGCTTGACGGTTAGCCAAGCCAGTCAGCCTGACTTTCATATTAACCTCCAACCCGACTAGAAAACCTATACGGTCAAAATCGCTCGTTTTCGGATAGAACAGTGGTTAGCGAGGAAGGCAACGGGTAACCCGAGAGCGTCCCCGATCGACCTAGGAAATGCCCTCTGAGGAGATATGGGTCGGGGAAAGCGATTCGAGTCCGCTGACTTAGATGCATTAGACGCAGCGAGAAGGTCAAACCCGCCAATGGTTACAACTTGCCAAGTCCCAATCCTCCCCACGCCAAACACAGCCACCCGACGATAAACGCCACGCCACCGATAGGCGTAATCGCACCCAACCCCTTGATTCCCGACAAACTGAGCGCGTAGAGGCTACCGGAGAAAATCACTATCCCGACGATCCACAAAATTCCCGCAGCGACTAGCGGTGTCGGTGGGTCGGGTTGGAGTTGCGAGAGTAACAGCGCCACGAATAATAAAGCCAGGGCGTGGTACATTTGATAGCGCACGCCGGTTTCAAAGATTTCTAAGGCGCGATCGCTCAGTTGGGACTCGAGCGCGTGGGAGGCAAATGCACCGCCAGCCACGGACAGCGCTCCCAAAATTGCGGCGATCGCGAGGAAGATTCGAGCCATTAGAATTCGTTGGTTTGACTGGCTAATTTCTTCTGACGCAGGTCGAAGCAGTAAGCAATTCCGCCTTCGGGATTAATATCGAAGGTGGCGTCGAATTCTTTGGCTCGCGCGTCCAAATATTGTTTGGCTTCGGCACCGGGAAGTTGCGTCGCCATCGAAAATTCTAACGGCGTAATCGTACCGTCGTTTTCTTTGAGCAAGTGAAAGAACGTCTGCTGAATGCGCTCTGTCTCGCTTTGCGCGCGATGGATCTGTTCTTGCTCGTGTTGCTGGCGCAATCCCCACAACAACCAGCCGCCAATGGCACTGGGGGGCAATCCGACAAATGCCAAAATAATAATGGCAAGTTCTCGCACGCCGGGGTTGGGATCGAATAGACTGACAAACGAGACTAAAACGATCGGCGCGCCAATGGCAATCAACAAGCCAGCGGCTGCCTTGCGGACGAGTTTTAGGGTTTTGGTGGATTGGATGGAGTTCATGGTTAAAGTCACGGCGCGATCGAAATCAAGAGTGAAAGCTACAACTCGATCTTAGAAGATTTGGCGATCGCCTTTACAGGTGAAATTTATAGGAAATTTCGCCTTGCTCGCCGACATTAAATGTGGCATTATATTCTTTGGTGCGTTCGTCGAGATATTGCTTCGCATCTTGTCCCGAAATTTGCGCTTCCATTGCAAAGCGAAGTACGGTAATTTCTCCCCCTTCTCGGCGCACGGTATCGAAAAACACCTCGCGCAAGCGATCGCCTTCTTGATTTTCCCGTTCCCGCGTTTCCCGGCGGTTTTGCTGCACGACGCTCCACGCCAGCCAACCTCCGGCAACGGTACTCGGTAGAGTCAGGATTAACAAAGCTGCCGTAGCATTTTCGCGATCTTCGGCAGAGGTTTCGGGGTTGGTAATTTCAATTAAGGCAAACATCGAAAACGGGACGCCAAATAATAAGAGCAGTCCTGCGAGTATCTTTTTAATCAGTTTCATCGCCGTTGTGCCTCAAACTAGCCGAAAATGCCATCGGTATCGAAACGGCAATCCCGGTTGGAACTCGACTATTTCCAGATTAACCGATCTCAAATCCAGTAGCAGACCGCGCGCGATCGCCTCTCTGTGTCCTCCGTACCTCTGTGGTAATTTTTGCCAATTAAATAAAAAGAGAAACCCGCAGGTGGCGGGTCTCCAAGTCTTATAGCCAAGGCGCGACTAGCGAACCGCTTCGAGCAACCGCGCGAAATAAAAGCGAGTGCTAATCATCGCCTGTCGGTCGATCGAAAATCCGTTCTCTTCGAGCATTTTCACGATCTCGGCTTCCTTATGCTGGTAGGCGCGAGTCGTCTTACTCGGTCCGGGGAAAAACTCGCCAATCTTCTTCAACAGCGTCAGCGCCAGGGTTTTCGGCGCAAAACTGAGAATCAGGCGCGATTCGGCTAGGGAACTGAGATGCGCGATCATCTCCGCCGCTTGGTCGGTGGGATAGTGAATCAGCACGTCCAAACAAACGACGGTGTGGTAGCGACCGCTCAACGCTTCGAGGTCTTGCACCGACAGCTCCAGATTGCTCGTATCCTCAAGCATTTGGCTGGCTCGTTCGCGCGCCTCCTCGACCATTTTGTCGGAAATATCGCTCCCGAACACCTTAGCACCCGATCGCGCCAAGGGAACGCTCAAACTCCCCACGCCGCATCCCGCATCGCAAATCGACAGTTCCGATAAATTCCCATCGGCGTTGAGCCAATCGAGGAGCGTATCGACGGTCTGCTGGTGTCCTTTGCGAATGTCGGCTTGGACTTTGCTCACCTCGTCATTCCCGTAAATCCGCCGCCAGCGGTCGAACCCCGTGGCGTTGAAATACTCCCGAACGACGGTTTTGTCATCAACTGTAGTCATCTAAACTCGCGCACCTGTTTGTGGGCATTCTCGATTAGAAAATTTACCATTTTTGCAGGCGCTAGGAAATGCCTGGCGTAACCCCGAGAGTAAATCTCGCGCGTCTCGGGGATAATTTTCCCTCAAACCGCCGACAATTCGCGATCGCTTTGTAGCTGCGAAAACAGTTGTCCCCAATCGCGATCGCCTTTACCATTGGTTTCGGCTTCTTTCACCTCAAACGTGACATTGCACGCCTGCGAGTCATTCAACGCTTGGATGCACAATTCGGCGATATCCTCGCGGGAACATTGACCCTTAATCGTATCCCCTTGGTCTACTTGTAAGGTTTTTCCGCCAGGTTTTTCCGTCAGCGCGCAAGGACGCACGATCGCGTAGGGAATTCCGCTCTGGCGCACGCTATCTTCCCCTTTCAATTTCCAAGTCAAAATCCCACCCAACTGCTCGTTCATTCGCACCGCAGGCGGTTCTTCGTCTAAATTCAACCCCGGACGACCGGGACGGGTCACTCCCGCCGAACTAATCATCACGAACTGCGGTAATTTATCGCCGCCATAGGCTTGAATCGATTCGACTTCAATCCGGAACGTACCGGGTTTAAATTTCGGATTGAGTTCGCCATCGTACTCGAACTTACTCAGCATCAACTGAAACGAGGTGACGTGGCTGGGGTCGAATTGCGACTCGACGGTTTTGGCGCGAAACACGGGGATTAACTCGTCAAACGGAATCCGCACCGTAATCCAAGTATTGTAAACCGTATCGAAGGAATAGGAATAACCGACGCCATCCCATTTAGCATCGCTGCGCAGGAGAAACTTATAGCGATTGCCATCGCCTTTAACGCGCAATTGAATGCCGTCGTAAGCCGATAGATCCAGCGGCGGATCGAGCAAGCGAGTGCGAATTGAGGTAAATCCGCCAGAGTTTGCCGTCGAAACATTACCGGTAAATAAGGCACCGTCGCTGGTAAGTTGGACGAAACTTTCGCTGACGCCACCCATAACCACGTCATCGAGCGCGCCCCAAATTTCTTTAATATCTTGGGTGGGATTGGTAAAGTCAAAAATTGGCTTTTCGTTTCTGGCTTTTGCCAATGGCGATCGCAGTGCGTTCACTAGATTTTCAATGCCGCGATATTCGATATATTCCGGCGTCTCGGCAACTTCTGGCAAGTAAAACTTGATGCCTTGATAGTATTTTTCGCGATTGGGGGTATCTCCTTCAACGGGTTGGACGCGGGTTCCGGTGCAGCAGATGAGTGCTTTGACATCTCGGGTCACCGACTGATTGAGGGTTTCGGGGAGGGTGATATCGGCTTCGACCAGCTCCACCTTATCGCCGAGAATTTCCCGTCCCCGCTTGGCGTCGCGAACGAGCGATCGCACGTTGTATCCTTGCTGTTGCAGGCGGCGTACGACTCGTTTCCCGACCCCGCCAGTGGCGCCGGCGACGAGGATGACCCCTTTATCGGATGTTGGGGGTTGCACTTTGCTGCTTTTGCCGCCAAATAGCTTTTTCAGCCAGTCAAAACTGCCGATAAAGGGAATAATGCCGAAATAGGATAGGGTTTTGGCGAATCGACCGAAATCCCAAGATTGGCGTTGGTTGTTGCTCACGGTGAAGTCCTTTAACGATCGGCTCTTGCTTCTATTGTGAACAATTATTGCGAGATGGGGGGATGAGGAGATGGGGAGATGGGGAGAGATTCGGTAACTGTCCCTCGCAACTGGTATGAATCCTGGGAAACTGGCACACTGACTTCCCGCATCGCTGTCAACCGCACCACGATGGAGACAAGATCGCGCCAGGAGGTTGTTATGGATTTTCGAGAATTTCGCGGATTGGCTGGATTTGCCGTCGTTTTGGTGTTGCTGGCGTTACTGGTGTTTGGCATTCTGCAATGGTTGCACATTCCCGCTGGTAATTTTATCGATTGGATTATCGGAATTGCCGTGTTTTGGTGGTTGTTGCTGATCGTGACGGTGCCGTGGAACGTGCATTTTCGCGCCAAGGAAGTGATGGCGGACGCACGGCGATCGCGCGAGAAAAATATTCCCGTGGATGACAATCAAGTGCAATACGTGGCAACGATCGCGCGTCGGTCGTTATGGGTAGCGATCGCCTTGCACGTCAGTTCGACGATTGTATTGTATTTGCTGGCAGCATTTGGGATTAGCGCGATCGGTTATATCGGTTCAATTGCGGCATTATTGCTAACAGCGTTGCGTCCGGCGGCGCGTGCTTATCAATATTTAGCAATGCGGTTGGCTTCCATTGGTAAGGAGTTTAAATACCCGCGCGAAGATATGTTGGAATTGCGGGGTCGGGTGGAACGTCTAGAGGCGACCGCCAAACAGTTAGAAGGCAAATTAAATGCCGAAAATCCCGATTCTTGGGTTGCCGTCCAACAGCGATCGCTCGATGCCTTGCGCGGCGATTTAACCCGGTTGGCGTCGTCTCACGAAGATTTGCGAGCTACCAATCAAGCGGAACACGATCGCCTCTCGCGGGAAGCCAAAAGCGCGATCGCGCAGTTAAATGAAGACAGTCAGTTTCTCGAACACGCACGCGAAATTATTCGGTTTTTCAAGCAGGCTTGAGGGATGATTGCCTTTTTAAATCCGATCGGTGCGATCGTTACGTCTTTATGTCGCGGTGGTAGAGTTTATCATTCAATTGACTCACTGACTCAATCGTTGAGATCGTGTTTGGGACAACAGAAACCGAAACCGGAAAAATCACCATTTCTCAAACAATTCGCAACCATCTTAAATGGGGTTGCGGCAGTAAAACTAACTTTTTGTTGTCAAATTAAATTGATATTTAAAGTTGATTTTAGAAACAGCATCAACCCAACCTGCACGCGAACTTCTATGCACCATTTTATTCCCATTTCACTTGGACTGTGGGTTAGCCTATGTTTCCCCAACTTGGCTCTAGCCAGTCCGCCACAAATACAACATTCAACCAATCCGACTCAAGGCGATCGCCCTGATTTGAGCAAGCTAAAGGCACAGCTACAAGCACGAGATTGGCGAGCCGCAGATGCTGAAACTCGACGCATCCTCGAAACCTGGGTACACCCCGACGGCGATATCTACGCCACTCCTCGGGTCAATAATATTCCCCTAGATACCCTCCAAACGCTGGATCGGCTGTGGTCGGAGGCGAGTGGCGGACGGTTTGGTTTCAGCGCTCAACTGCAAATCTGGAAAGCCGTATCAGAAGAACATCCCAACGATCCAAAAGCCGCTGTCAGAGCCTTTGGCGATCGCGTTGGTTGGACTCGTCCGCCTCAAGATGATATTAATTTTACCGCTCCCGACTGGCTGACCGAACGGGAACTCAATGCTTCTCTAGACGCACCCGTAGGACATCTCCCGTGGATTGGGATTGACTGGGAGCGGATCGAATCTCTGTTAAACGAACCCGGTTGCGGAAGTTGTACGATTGACGTGCTGTATCTCCAGGGAGAGCGATTTTACCGCTATCTTCCCCCTCTGTTGGCTCGGGTTGAAATGGCGATTGGCGACTGTCTAAGTTTAGTCAGCTTAAATTATATAAAATATTGAGGCGATCTTAGAGTGAAACCTCAAGCGATCGGCTCGATCGCTTTAAATAGCAAAACACCAAGACAAAAAGCAAGATTGAGTGAGGGGGCATTGGAACTGAACATCAATGCCCTTAATCGAAACGCGATCGGGAATGCTTAAACTACTGGCACGACACGGCTCAAGTCATGCATGATTGTAGGTTGGAGTTGAGGCGTAAAACCCAGCATTCCCAAGGCTTTTGTTGGGTTTCCTTTGTCAACCCAACCTACATTTTTAGGACTGACTCAACCAAAGCTGGGTGAGGTGGGCATTTAACCTGAACATTAATTCCCTTAATCGAAACGCGATCGGTAAATG
>CAYQUF010000120.1:0-13985 GCA_964420595.1 uncultured bacterium | reverse complement strand
TTCATGGGGAGGTGGGCATTGCGAATTTCCAGGGATCGGCTCCATTGCCAATCGAGCGGCAATTTCCACCCTACGGTTGGGGTTGAATGAAATGTGACGTCTATTAGCCGGATTCCATACAAAAATCCAGCCATAAAAAAATAGAGACGCGATCGCGCCTCTACTCGACATTCCGAACCATCAAGCTAGAGTGGGACTTACTGCACCTTCTCCAGCATTTCTAGATCTCGCGGCACTTCCTTCCCCGACAGCGCGTAATCGGGAATGCAATTATTTTCCATATACTCTCGATAGTACGCCGTCTGGCGATCGCACTCCTCTTGGCTCCAGCCGCAATACTTCATCAGCGTTTCGCTCGTCGCCGACAGTGCCTGCAACCCGTAGCACGATCGCATGGCAATGGTCGTCCGGCGGCGTAAAATATCCACAAACGTGCGGGCGTATTCCGTTTGCGCCCCATAGACCACCTGTGCCTTAATATCGAGCAGCGGCGGCGAAATCTGTCCCGCTAACTCCGGTTCGGCATCGATGAGCGCCAGAACTTCCGGGGCTCTTGCGCCGTAAATCGAGAATAAGTGGTGAATCGTCGCCAGAGGCAAGATAGTGCGATAATCTTGAATCGCCTTTTGCACCCGAGCGTCATTCGACAAAATCGCTCCCGGTAGCGGCACTTTATCCGTCTTGCACGCTGGCGGTGACTGCTTCCGTTTCTTGTACGTCGCATCGACAATCTCTTCGCCAATATTGCGATAGGTCGTCAGCTTCCCGCCAATCAGCGAAATCATATTCGCCACGCCTTCCATTTTATGGTCGTGGAGGATGTGCTTGCGGGTAATGCTGCCCGGTTTCTGACCTTTCGCGTACGGTAGCGGACGCACGCCCGAATAGGTAAATTTGACATCCCGGCGCGACAGTTGGCAAGTGGGAATAATATTGTTCGTTTCTTGCAGCAGGTAGTCGATTTCGTCGTTGTCGGCTTTAATTTTATTCAGATCGCCCGTATAGCGCAGATCCGTGGTACCGATCAAATACATCCCCAACCACGGTACGATAAAGAACGCGCGACCGTCGGATTTGGCTTCCACATAGAGGCTGGTTTCCGGCGCGCCGGGGAACGGATCGACGATGATGTGACTGCCCTTGGTGCCGCCGACCTTTTGCCGATCGCCAATGGGAGCTTTCGAGCCATTTTCCACGCCGCGATCGCAGACTCGATCCACCCACGGTCCCGACGTATTGATGACTACAGCGCGATCGTTCCCCCGTACGGTCACTTCCTCGCCCGTCAAGCTATCCTTACAACTCAGGTGAGTGACGCGATTGCCTTCGCGGTGCAGTTCGGTCACTTCCACGTAATTGAGAACCCTGGCACCCGCTTCCTCAGCCGACAGCAAGTTCTCCAACGCCAACCGTTCGGCATAACACACCTGACCGTCGTAATACTGCGCCGCACCACGCAATCCGTCGTCGTCAATTTGCCGGAACAGTTGCTTGCACTTCTGCTTCGGCAGCATCCGGTGAGCCGGTAGAGTCTTATCGTAACTGAGGACATCGTAGAGCAACATCCCCGCCTGAATTTTCCAGTACGGACGAGAGCGGTCGGCGTACATGGGAATCGTCAGCAGCAGCGGCTTCACCAAATGGGGCGCGACGTGCAGCAAAATTTCCCGTTCGTGGAGCGACTCGCGCACCAGGGGAAATTCAAAATATTCCAAATAGCGCAATCCGCCGTGAATCAGACGGGTTGACCAACTGGTGGTTCCGCCGCAGAAATCGCCCTTTTCGAGCAAGATGGTCTTCAGACCCCGCATGGCGGCATCTCGTGCCACGCCAGCCCCATTAATCCCACCGCCAATAATTATCAAGTCGTAAGTTTCGTTTTGAATCGCTTGAAAATCTCGCATGTTCTCCAATGTCATCGACTGAATTTGAAGGATTACCCGTTATCCATATAGATTAGCCATTAGCCCGTAGCCGCGAATCGGACGAGGCTGGTACTAATGGCTAAACGCGGTCAATTCACCGGCAAAATTCAGGCAGTTGCGGCTTCTTTTTCGACCGTTTCGTGTTCTAAGTTTTGGAACACTTCAAAGATATGATCCGCCCAGCATTTCACGTCATAGCGGGTGACCGTGTCGTACATTTTTTTCATGCGCCACTGCCTTTCTTCCTCGGGCATATCCAGGGCGCGATCGATCGATTCGTCCATGCGATCGTCCGAATACGGATTGGTCAGCACCGCTTCGGGTAACTCCACCGCCGCACCGACGAATTCCGACAGGACGAGGACGCCGTCTCGACCGTCTTTGGCAATCACGTATTCTTTGGCGACCAAGTTCAAGCCATCTCGCAGGGGAGTGGTCCAGCACACGTCAGCCAGGTGGTAGTAGCACATCAGATCCAAAAACGGCACCGGCTGGGTAAACAGCATGATGGGGATCCAGTCGAACTTGGCGAAGCGACCGTTAATTTTACCCACCAATTGCTCGATTTGATTTTGCGCGGTTCGGTAAATCCGCATACCGCTAGCAGGCGCGACTGCCGTCAGCATCAAATTCACTTTACCGTGTAAGTCCGGGCGGCGTTCGAGCAGGCGTCCGTAGGTCTCTAGCATTTCGCGAGTTCCTTTGACGTAGTCGATGCGACCGGCGGAGAAGATCAGCTTGCGACCTTGCAAGCCTTCTTTCAATTCTTCCAATCGCTTCTCGGCTTCCGGTTTGTCGAGCATTGACTTGATGAACTCGGGGTTCGTCCCCACCGGGAAGGCGTCGATATTGACAATTTGGTCGTTGTGACGCAGTCGGGTGACCATTTCCGGCTCGGCGAGGGCGGTTCCGACTTCGGTGATGTGTTCGGGAACGGACGAGGTTTCGAGAACTTCCACCGGACGCAGGCTGCGAGCGACGTTGACGAAGTTTTCGGAATAGCGGGGGACGTGGAAGCCGACGACATCGCAGCACAGCAAGCTATCGACGATTTCTTCGCGCCAGGGCAAGATGTTGAACACGTCCACCGAGGGGAAGGGGGTGTGGTGGAAAAAGGCAATGCGCGCGTCCGGCTTCATCTGGCGGATGTAGTAGGGTGCCAGCCACAGGTTGTAGTCGTGAACCCAAATCAGGGCGTCGTCGGCGGCTTCGTCGCAGGCGGCTTCGGCGAACAGGCGATTGATGGTGTGGAAGTTTTCCCAATCGGAGGTTTCGTAGGTGAAGTGATAGGGAAACGAGTGCAGGATCGGCCAGAAGGCTTCTTTCGACGTGATGTGATAGAAGTGGCGCACTTGGTCGGCACTGAGGGGGATGCGCCGCACGTTGTACCCGCCATCTTCAACGACGATGCGATCTTGGAAGTTCTGTTTTTCCTTGGCTTTAACCTGTTTCCACGCGATCCAGGTGCCTTGATTGACGTTGCTGAAGAAACCTTTGAGGGTGGGGACGATTCCGTTGGGACTTTTTTTATCCCGATAGCGGACGACGCCATCTTCAACCACTTCGTCGTAGGGTTCTCGATGATAGAGAATAACTAGAGAAGATTTCATGGAAATACCTCCAGGTCTTTAACCTATAATTTTAAGCTAATTTCAAGTCTCAAAAGTTAATTGAGGTTGAAATTGGTAATTACTTCGATCTTTACGATAAGTATTGGGGCTTTTTTTACGAGTGCGATCGCCCGTTAACCTCGGCAAAATTGGGGCAAGCCACCGAAGCGATCGCCGGTTCGATTGAGGGATTTGACCTCGATTTGCCCCAATCGATCCCCCCTGACTCGCAGGCAAATTCAACCAAAATCAAGCGCGATCGCGATGGATAACCGCTTAATTCGATCGCCGGGAAAGATTGTAGATCCCCAGCTCGGAGATCGCCCCTACAGGGGCAATTGGGTCGAACCTTCGGACACTATGAAGCTTAACTCGGCATTACATTTTGCAAACGCGATCGCGTTTAAGCTTAACATACATTAACGATTGCGCGATCGCCTTCAGTCCGGGTCGCGCCTTGAAAAGTAGGAACGGAAAGCACATGATGGGATGAGCGGGTAAGGGACGAACCCGTGATGGTGATGGGATGACCGGATAACGAGAGGACTGGCGTAGGAAACCGTCAAACTTCCCGACTCCCGATCTCCCAAGCCCCTTACACCCGGTATTCCTCGAAAATTTTGGGCAAGCTAAACATTGGGGGATCGAAGCCCAATCCCCTGCTATCCCTGTAGGTTGCGAGATTAAATATTGTGATAGTCGAGACAGAACGTTCTGTGCGCTTGGACGAGCAGGCAACCCAAGAACTCATCGATTGGGTCAGCGCCATCGAGCATTCCGAAGCGACTTACTTAGAAAAGTCGCAACTTCTCGCCATGCGCTTGGGGGCACACTACCGCCCCGATGGATTGACCGAAATTGGCTTTTGGACGCCAGAACTGACCAGCGAGGTGCTGCGACCTCGGGACATCTATCTTGAGGTTCTCACCCCCGCCGAACCCATCGACCCCCGCGCGCGCAAGCAGGTGGTCAAGTTCAAGCGCGATCGCCTGCGCATGATGCAACACGGCGAATACTTTTGGGGGGTTATCGCCGGAATGCGCCCTGGAAACCGCGACCGAATCGGATCGTTTTACTGGTTGCACTACATCGACCAGCAAGACCAACTGCGAACCATTCGCGACGTTCTCGCCTATTCCCTGCCCTACGGCGTGTTTGCTCCTGCCGAACTCTACGATATCGACAGCCTGCAACAGAGTCGCGGCGATCTCGACTACTTCAAACGCACGGGAGTCGAACGCACGCCATCCGACGAGGATCCCTTCGATCGCCTCCCCGATATCTCCAACATTCCCCGCGTGGACGCCCCGTGCAATATCCTGCAACTGCACGTCGGAACCGCTTCCCCCGAAGGCACCATCGAGGGACTCACCCGCATCTACCAGCGCATCTCCGACAAACTCGCCGCCGGAGAAGCCCTCACCCCCGCCGAAGAAAACTACGTCGGCTATGAAGCCATCCAACTGCTTCCCATCGAACCGACCATCGAATATCGGGACGAATACAGCCCCATCAGCGAGTTTTTCGCCTTCAACGTCCGCGAAGAAAACGAACCTCACGTCGCCCCTCCTACCACGGACGAAGTTCAAATCGAACTCAAATATCCCATTACTCAAGATTGGGGCTACGACGTGCCCATTCTCGGTTCTAGCGCCACCAATCCGGCGATTTTAGGCAGCTTGCGACCGGACGAACTGGTCGATTTTATCGCCACGCTGCATAACTTCTCCACCGGAGCGATCGAACTAATTTACGACCTAGTCTTCGGTCACGCCGACAACCAATCGGAACTGCTGCTCAACCGCCAGTTTCTCAAAGGACCGAATATGTACGGTCAGGATCTCAACCACCAATTGCCTACCGTGCGGGCAATTTTCCTGGAATTGCAGCGGCGCAAGCTCAATACCGGTGCCGACGGCATCCGGATCGACGGCGGACAGGACTTTCGCTTCTTCAACCCCCTCTCCGGACGGGTCGAGCAAGACGATGCGTACCTGCTGGCGATGAGCGACGTGGTGCAAGACGTCTGCGGCTACCAGCGGCTGATGTTTACGATTTTTGAAGACGGTCGCCCCTGGCCGGCGGAGGGATGGGAAGATATTTCGACCTATCGCGACTTGATCGAACTCAAGCCCGAATCCTATCAATGGGGACCGTTAATTTTCGCCCACAACACCCCTGCGTTGGAGGGATTTTGGGATCGCAAATGGCGGCGGGTGTGCGAAGTGATTTACCAAGGCGATCGCTGGATTACCGGCTGCGGCAACCACGATACCGTTCGCCGGGGCAATCAGATCGACCCCGACAACAGCCCGATTAACTGGAATTTGGGCAAAACCCTGCCGCAAGTGTTGCGCCGGGCATACGACAATCCCGCCGTTTCCTTGTGGGTGTACGGGTTCAGTCCGGGATTGCCTATGGACTTTATCAACGCCACCATGCACGCGCCGTGGATGTTTTTCCGCAATACTGACGAACGCTACGGGGTCAAGGTGGTGTCCGAAGAAATCGGCTTCCTCGACTGGCAGGTGACTCCCCAGTTGTACGACAAACCCGATGCGTTCTTGCGCCTCAAATCTCTGGGATTCGAGCAGTTAGAGCAATTGCGGGAGTTCGGCAGGGCGTTGCACAATACCATGGCTGAAACCGATTACGACCTGGCTGCCGTGATTCGCGCCTGTCAGTCGTGTTTGGGCGAATCGACCGATCGCTGCGATATGCCGTTGTTAATGCGCCTGAACCGTCCGGGGATGGTGGCGTTTTTAAAAGAACTCGACATTCCCCAACTCAAGGCATTCGCCCTGATGTTTATGGAGGATTGCTACGAGATTTGCAATGTCTCCCACTACACCGAACAATTGGATCCGGTACAGGTGCAGTTCAATCACCGGGTGCGTTGCTTCCGTGGCGATCGCCCCTGGCTCGCCCACAACCTCGGCGGAACCGATCGCTTCAACAAACTCGGCGAAGACGGTCAAACCATTTACTACGGCGTGCGCAGCCATCCCGACAACCACGAAGAGCAGGTGGCGTTGGTGTCGCACATGGGCGGCGATCCGATTACCGTTACCCTGGGCGATTGGTTGCAACTGGACATGAGCGAATGGCGGGTAGCGATCGCCTCGCCGGGACTCGACCTCGACGGCAATCTCGACGACTTGCGCCACTTCGAGTTGCGCGACACTCAGGGGTTGCTCTTGGAGCGGGTGACCGAAACAGGATAGGGTAGGGAGGGGCGAACCACCGTTTGCTCCCACCATTCGACGGAACGAGCGCGAAGGATCTGCGAGGGGCTTTGCGCTTGTTTCCTATTGAAATTTGCAGCATTACAGAACTGAATATGGCAAACAACACCGATAAAAAGTACGTTCTCGCCTTAGATTTGGGAACGACGGGCAACCGGGCGATCGTGTTTGACGCCGAAGGGAATGTAGTTTCCCAAGCTTATAAAGAGTTAACCCAGTACTATCCCGAACCGGGCTGGCTCGAACACGATCCCAGAGAGATTTGGCAGGATACCGCTTGGGCGATGCAGACGGCGGTGAAGCGGGGAGAAATCGACCCGAGCGAAATTGCCTCGGTCGGACTGACGGTACAGCGCGAAACCTGCATGTTGTGGGATAAAAAAACGGGTCGCCCCCTGCGCAACGCGATCGTCTGGCAGGATCGGCGTACCGGTTCGACGTGCAATCAGTTGCGCGAGAGGGGGAAAGCCCAAGAGATTTACGATCGCACCGGATTAGTTCTCGATCCCTATTTCTCGGCGACGAAGTTAGCCTGGTTGCTCGATCGCGCCAAACAAGACGATCCGCCCTTGGATGTGGATAACACTCTCGCCGGAACCGTCGATACTTGGGCGCTGTGGAACCTGACGGGAGGCAAAGTTCACGCCACCGATCACAGCAACGCCAGCCGCACCATGCTGATGAATATCGACTCCCGCCAGTGGGACGAGACGCTGCTGAAGCTCTTCGGCATTCCGCCTCAAATCATGCCCGACATCAAACCCAGTATGGGGATATTTGGCGAAACCGACCCGTCTATTTTAGGGGCTGCGATTCCGATCGCGGGAATTTTCGGCGACCAGCAAGCCGCCTTGTTCGCTCACGGATGCGATCGCCCCGGTTTGGTTAAATGTACTTACGGAACTGGCTGTTTCCTGATCGCTCACTCGGGAACGGAACTGACGCGATCGCGCAATAACCTGCTCTCCACCATCGCTTGGACCCACGCCGCCGATAACGGCAACATCGACACCGGATACGCCCTCGAAGGCAGTATGTTCACCGCCGGTGCCTGCGTGCAGTGGTTGCGCGACGGTGCCCGAGTGATTACCGCCGCTTCCGATAGCGAACAGATGGCGCGTCAAGTCAGCAATAACGGAGGCGTGTACTTCGTCCCGGCTCTCAGCGGTCTGGCGGCTCCCCATTGGGACATGAGCGCGCGCGGTGCCTTTTTGGGCATTACCGGAGGCGTACAGCGCGAACACCTCGTCCGGGCGGTTCTAGAGGCGATCGCCTATCAAGCCAAAGAGGTGGTCGATGCCATGAACAAAGATAGCGACGAGAGCATCAAAACCCTAAAAGTCGATGGTGGAGCTTGCCAAAACGACTTCCTGATGCAATTCCAAGCCGACGTCCTCGGCATTCCCGTCGAGCGTCCCGCCGTCCTCGACGCCACCGCGCAAGGAGCCGCCTTCGGTGCGGGATTAGCCGTCGGATTCTGGGACGATTACCAAGCCTTAATCGACAAACGCCAAATCGATCGCGTGTTCGAACCGAGTGCGGACGCCGAAACCGTGCAGCAGGAATTCGCCACCTGGCAAAAAGCCGTGGGACGCGCCAAGCACTGGATCGATTAATTTGGATGGGGAGATGGGGGAATGAGGGAATGAGGAGATTTCACAGGGCAACACTTTGATAACAAACACTGAAGTCCGTGTTGTCATCGTCACGACAAAATGGGGGTTAGAGCTAACAAAGTTTCTCCCCCTCCCCCACTCCCCTCACTCCAGGTTCAGCCTACCGGTAGAGGTGCGGTTCCCCGCGATCGATTTAATATAAACCATGAGAGCGAGTTTTGATTGTAAGCGCGAGTCCCACCGCGCAAACACGGGAACTTTAACGCTCGGGTTTTCGCGCATCGATCTACCTCAGTCCTCGAAGGACGGAAGACAACTTGATTTCCTAACTAGACTGCACTCGCTCAAACCACACGGTAGCGGTTCGATTCCCAAGGCAGGACTCGATCGCCATCCGCTCGATCGATCGCCACTCATATTGTGGTTGTCCAATTGGTGAGGACATCGAGCGATCGCCGCATTTAATTGCACGAGCGAAAGGAAAATTACGGATATGACCTCCAATCACGCTAAAGCCGATCGAAGTCAGGAAATTCCAAGAAACAAACAAGAGGAATTAAAATTCCCTGGAATTCGGCAAACCGCACCGACCACCAAACGGGAAGAGCGCAAAAAAATTGCCCAATGGTGGCGAAATCCCGTCATCAATCGCCGTGCTTGGACGTGGGAAGACGCTGCAAACATCCAGCACAGCGGCGAATGGTGGCAGCACGCAATTATTTATCAAATTTATCCCTGTAGCTTTTACGATACCGATGGCGACGGTTTGGGCGACCTGCAAGGCGTCATCTCGAAATTAGATTACATTGCCTCCCTCGGCGTCGATGCCATCTGGCTCAGTCCTGTCTTTGAATCGCCAATGGAAGATTGGGGCTACGATGTCACAGATATGTTCGATATCGACCCGGCATTTGGCAATCTTCAGGACTTCGATCGCCTCGTCAAGATCGCCCACGTCTTTGGCTTAAAAATTATTATCGACCAAGTTTGGAATCACACCTCCGACAAACATCCTTGGTTCGTCGAATCGCGCAAAAGCCACGACAGTAAAAAAGCCGATTGGTACGTGTGGGCAGATGCCAAAGAAGACGGTTCGCCGCCGAACAATTGGCTCTCGGCATTTATGGGTCGAAGTGCTTGGCAATGGGACGAACAGCGCGGTCAGTATTATTTATATAACTTCCTCCCCAGCCAACCCGAACTCAATTGGCACAACCCAGAAGTGGTCGATGCCATTCTCAAACGGGCAAAATTCTGGCTCGATCGCGGTATTGATGGGTTCCGCCTCGATGCAGTCAACTTCTACGTTCACGACGAGCAATTGCGCGACAATCCCGAACGTCCAGAAGATGCCAGTTTACCTGACGGGGTCGATTCAGATAATCCGATGGTTCGGTATTTATTTCAATACAATTTCTGTCGTCCGGAAAACCTAGAACTCCTCCAACCGATTCGCGAGTTAGCCGAACGCTATCCAGGGGTCATGACATTAGGTGAAGTGACCCTGTGCGAAGATTCCATCGAATTATCGGGTCAGTACGTTGAAGGCGACGAGCGATTGCACATGGCATACAATAGCGCTCTACTCGCCGAAGAACCGATGACGGCGAAATTCATGCGCCAAACCACCGAGCGCGTCCAACACCACTTTCGTCACGGCGGTCAGTGCTGGATCGTGGGCAATCACGACTACGGTCGCCTCAAATCCCGCTGGACGGGAATGGACGAAAACGGACAACCTTATCCCGACTCGTTCTATCACATGATTGCAGCATTACTGCTGTCGCTTCCCGGTGCATTTTGCCTGTATCAAGGCGATGAATTGGGCTTGACCGAGGCACAAATTCCGAAAGATATTCCCGAAGCAAAAATTCAAGATCCATTCGGTCAAGCTTTGTATCCCGTAGTACCCGGACGGGACGGATCTCGCACGCCAATGCCGTGGACGGAAGAGACGCCCAATTGCGGATTTACCGAGGCAGAAGAACCGTGGTTGCCGATTCCGAAAAAGCATTTTTCCTACGCCGTTAGCGCGCAGAATAACGATCCGAATTCGCTGTTGAATACTTGGCGGCGACTGCTGCACTGGCGCAAGCAACAACCGGCGTTAATTGCAGGGACGTTTGAGTTGATAGAAACCGACGAACCGATCTTTGGATTTATTCGAGAGTATGCAGAACAGCGGTTGCTTTGCTTGTTTAACATGAGTGACGAAACGGTCGAGTACGATTTGTCCGACTATGAGGAATGCATGCCAGCCGCCGAGGTTAATTTTATCCTGGATGGGGCAAAGCGCGATTGGGTGAGGATTCCTAGTTATGGGGTTTTCTTTGGCAATATTCCGAGTACGACTACTTGATATCCGCTAGGGTTGAGGGAATTGCAATCTGAACTCAATCCTGAGAAAATGAGGGTATCGATCGGCAATTTAAAACATAAATCAAACACTAAAACAATTAGATTGAATTCTGCAATTCGAACTCATGCAATTTCATTTAAAACCAACAGATACGAATCTTTTCACAACAGCTTTCTAGGTCAACCTGGGCGAGTTTAGTGTCTGCTCAAAAATTGTATTTGCAGTTCGTAATTAACAGGAGAGCGATCGTGACTCATTCAAATTGGTGGCGCAGTGCCATTATCTATCAAGTTTATCCCCGCAGTTTTTTCGATAGTAATGGCGATGGTATTGGCGACTTGCAAGGCATCATTCAAAAGCTAGACTACATTGCCGATTTGGGAGTGGATGCGGTTTGGATTTCGCCGTTTTTCAAATCTCCCATGAAAGACTTCGGTTACGATATTTCCGACTATTGCGCGATCGAGCCAATGTTTGGCACGATGGAAGACTTTGAAGAGCTGCTGCAACAGGCGCGCGATCGCGATTTGAAAGTCCTGATCGACCAAGTTTGGAACCATACTTCCAACGAACATCCCTGGTTCCTCGAAAGTCGCAGTTCCCGCGACAATCCCAAAGCCGATTGGTACGTTTGGGCTGATGCCAAAGAAGACGGAACGCCGCCGAATAATTGGCTGGCGACCTTTGGCGGTTCGGCGTGGACTTGGGATCCCCAACGCCAGCAGTATTACTTGCATAATTTCCTCGCCGAACAACCGGATTTAAATTGGTATAACCCCGAAGTTCGCGAGGCAATTTTTGAAACGGCTAAATTTTGGCTGGACAAAGGCGTCGATGGATTTCGCCTCGACGTGGTCAATTTCTACTTGCACGACCCGCAATTGCGCGATAATCCGCCGCGTCCGGACGATATACCGTTTCCCGCAGGAGCCGACCCCAACGATCCGTTCTTTTCACAGCTCAACCTTCATAACTTCTGTCAGCCAGAAATCATCAAACACCTCGAAGAAATTCGAGCATTCGTGGATCGGTATCCGGGACGAACCACCCTCGCTGAAATCAGTTCTGCCGAAGATACAATTTTAACGTCGAGCGAATACGTTCAAGGAGAAAAACGCTTGCACATGGCGTATAACTCTTCGTTAATGACGCCAGAACCGCTGACCCACAATCGCCTGTATCGAATTATCGAGCGAGTCGAAAGTTTATTTCAAGATGGCGTGATTTGTTGGACGGCGGGAACTCACGATTTTCCCCGACTTAAAAGCCGCTGGAAAAAGTTTCAAATTGACGACCCATTTTCCCAAGAAGCTTTCGACCATATGTTTGCGGCACTGATGCTGTCGCTGCGGGGCAGTTGCTGCTTGTATCAGGGCGACGAACTGGCACTGACTCAAGCGGTTGTTCCCTACGAAAAGATGCAAGATCCCTACGGACTGGCAGGATATCCGACGATTTTAGGTCGCGACGGATCGCGCACGCCAATGCCGTGGCAGAAAAGTGCCCCTAATGGTGGATTTACGACGGCGAAAGAACCGTGGTTGCCGCTTCCCGACGAACATCTCGAACACGCGGTTAACGTGCAGGAGGAGCGCAAAGATTCGCTGTTGAATAAATATCGCCGCCTGATTCGCTGGCGGAAAAAACAACCCGCACTCACCCAAGGCAATCTCACCTTATTGGACATTCCAGAGCCAATTTTGGGATTCATTCGCGAGTGCGACGAACAGCGGTTGTTGTGCCTGTTTAATCTGTCTCACTTACCCGTACATCACGATATTTCGCAATATCCCGGTTGCGAGGAAGCCGACGAGTCGGATTTCTGGACGCGCAAGTACGAGCAGACGATCGAGATTCCGGGGTATGGCGTGTTTTTCGGCGAATTAGCGCGATCGCAATAGGGATTCGCGCCATTGGTGCAATGAAAATTAACAAGGAGAAAAAATATGGTAGAAACTCAAAGAGTTCGATTTAGCAATGTCTCGTCCGATCGCTCGGATGAAGCCGAACCCGGTTGGATGGTTACTCCCGAGGATTACGAAAGTACGGAATCCAATCGCTACGTGTTGCACGAGGACGGCGAACAAATTTACTGTTTGATTAAATCAAACTCGGATGAATACTGCTTTACCAACTTTGCTTTCATCCATTTGAATGGATCGAGAAAAAAGAGCAATACGATTTTGCTCTCTCGCTTACCCTATTATCTCAATCCAATTTCAAATGTCTCTATGGAAACGGCAGGTTGGGTCGATGTGGATCTCGAACTGACCTTTAATGCAGGCGATCGCGATTTTTCAGTCTACGCTCGACAAGACAGTTTGAGCCAAGTTCAAAACCTGTACAAAGCGTTGGTCAAAATTTCAGAAATTCAGCAAGACAACAAAAAGCTACACGAGTATGCGGCGAATAGCTTGAATACGGCATCGCACGTCTTGCAAAATATTCAGAAATCGGAATCGAATGTCGAGGAACAGTTCAAGGCACTGAATCAGTATGCCTTTTCGTGGATGAAAAGTGCCAAGAGCGAATATGTCAAAGAGAACTTTGGCGATGTGTTTGAAAAATTTGTCAAGCACTAAACTGCCGTTCGATCGAGTCGCGATCGCCCGGATTGACTCCCCTAAAATATAATAGCGATCGCCCTCGGTTTTAACGAATCATTCGCCAAGCCGCATCTTGCCAATCCTCCACCGGCATTCCGTAATTCAGCCTGCGATTGGTTCCAGCGTGCAATCCTAAAATATAATAGCGATCGCCGACGCGACCTAACAGCGCCCCCCCAGACGCGCCGCCATTGGTATCGCAGTCGTGAAAGAACTTACCCCCTCGCAATCCGACGATACTGCAATAGGAATGAATGCCAGGGGTATTTCCCGGTGCGTAGCCGGGTAGGTTCTCGGGAAAATCGTAGGAGTAACCGACCAAGTGGAGCTTGTCGTCTAACGCCTCTAGCACCTCCTCGCGAGACAGATCGGGTGCCAGCCAACCCAACACCCCATAAAACTCGCCCAAGGGTTCGTCCAGCTCGATTAACGCCCAATCGTCGGTATTGCTGCCATCGCTGAAGTCCGTACCGTAGACGACCGATACCCCTCTAGCAGACTCGCTCGATCGCCCCCGAATGAAGTTCGGACGAAAAATAACTTGGCGGTCAGTCAGTTCGTGGGTGTCCGTATCGACGACGCAGTGAGCGTTGGTCAAAACCACGTTGCGACCGATGAGGGTTC
>CAYQUF010000119.1:0-14042 GCA_964420595.1 uncultured bacterium | reverse complement strand
CTAGTGATAATAAAATTTATAGTGTTTGAATATTAATTCAATCAATTTAAATAGGGTGTATTAGCTTGTGGTTTTGACATAAAAAGCAGATAATACATGGCAAATTATCATCCCAAGCATAGCCAAAATCCTATGTTCTTATTTTTATCGAAATTACTGCCGCTCTTTGTCTATCCGTTAGGCTTATTTTGCTTGCTGGCGATCGCCGCTTTAATTCTGATCTGGAAGCGACCCCAGTGGGCGGCGGGAACGATCGCGCTGGGATTGGCGATCGCGTTACTGACTAGCAACGGTTGGGTTGCCCCTTGGTTCGTGCGATCGCTCGAATGGCAGAATATTCGGGAGTCAGAGCCGCCGAAGGCTGAAGCGATCGTGGTCTTAGGCGGTGCGACCCGAGCCAAAGTTCCGCCGCGTCCGTGGGTGGAAGTGAACGAATCGGGCGATCGCCCCCTTTACGGCGCTAAACTCTATCTCGATGGCAAAGCCCCCTTGGTGATTCTAACGGGGGGACGGATCGCATGGTTGGGTGGCGACGCGCCAGAGTCGGAAGATATGGCAAAATTCGTCGAAGCGATGGGCGTTCCCGAATCGGCGATCGTGCAAGAGTCGCAAGCGTTGAACACCTATCAAAATGCCGTCTACACCCGCCAAATTCTCGAAGATCGAAACATCGATCGCGTGTTGCTGGTCACCTCTGCCATCCACATGCCGCGATCGCTCATGGTGTTTCGCAAACAAGGCATTAATGCCATTCCCGCTCCCACCGATTTTTTGATTGCCAAATCTCCATCCGACCGACCGACCACTTGGCAATCGGTGCTGTTAAACCTCATCCCCGAAGCGGGACGTTTGGAAATGTTTACCCGCGCCTTAAAAGAATATATCGGGATCGTTGTGTACTGGTTGCGAGGGTGGCTCTAGCGGTTCGATCGCGCCTAGCAAATCCCCTCTCGGCGATCGCTGCTTGACTCTCTAGCTGGGAGGAGAGTTTAACATAAGAACTAAATCATTCAGTCCGCGTACCGACAGCGAGCATTCATTATGGAAACGCGCCACCTGCGAGTCACAGGCATGGGATGCGCCTCCTGTGCCAATACCATCGAGCAAGCCGTTCGAGGGGTGAGCGGCGTGCAGCAATGTAACGTGAACTTTAGCGCCGAACAAGCCACGGTGGAATACGATCCCAAAGCCACCGATCTCGATCGCATTCAAAAAGCCGTCGAAGACGCCGGATACGTTGCCAGTTCCCTCGACGAGGAACGCGACAGCGGCGAAGATTCCCAACAAGCTCAACGGCAATCCGAGCAGCAAGAATTAATTCACAAAACCATTGTCGGCGGTATTGTTAGCATTATTCTCATGGTGGGAATGTTGCCGATGATGACAGGATTGGACATCGGTTTTATTCCCGACTGGTTGCACAATCCTTGGTTGCAATTGGTGCTGACCACACCGGTCATGTTGTGGTGTGGCGGCGGATTTTTTAAAGGTGCGTGGGGTGCATTTCAACACCGTGCAGCCGATATGAATACGCTAATTGCTCTAGGTACGGGAGCGGCGTATATTTATTCGATTTTCGTGACGCTGTTTCCCCAAGTTCTGGAAAATCAAGGACTCTCGGCTGCGGTTTACTACGAAGGCGCAACCATGATTATTACCCTAATTTTATTGGGACGGTGGCTCGAAAGTCGCGCGCGATCGCAAACCTCTGCCGCCATTCGCAAATTAATGGGATTGCAGGCAAAAACGGCACGGGTGATTCGCGATGGAAAAGAGCAAGATATCCCGATTGAAGACGTACAAATTGGCGACGTTATCTTAGTGCGTCCCGGCGAGAAAATCCCGGTAGACGGCGAGATTGTCGAAGGCAAATCCACCGTGGACGAATCGATGGTGACCGGGGAAAGCGTTCCGGTATCTAAAGAAGCGGGAGACGAAGCCATTGGCGCGACAATTAATAAAAGCGGGAGTTTCAAATTCCGCGCGACGCGGGTGGGAAAAGATACAGTTCTCTCGCAAATCGTGCAGTTGGTCCAACATGCGCAAGGCTCGAAAGCGCCGATTCAGAATTTAGCCGATCGCGTCACGGGATGGTTCGTTCCGGCGGTCATTGCCATTGCGATCGCCACGTTTGTCATCTGGTTTAATATTATGGGAAATCCCACCCTGGCGACGATTACCCTGGCGAGCGTGTTGATTATTGCCTGTCCTTGCGCGTTGGGTTTGGCAACGCCAACGTCGGTCATGGTGGGAACTGGAATTGGCGCGGAACACGGCATTTTAATTAAAGGTGCGGATAGTTTGGAACTGGCTCATCAAATCGACGCGATCGTGTTGGATAAAACGGGAACGCTGACGGAAGGAAAACCCGTCGTTACCGACTATCTCACCACTGGCGGAACCGCTCACGGAAACGAAATCAAACTGTTGCGAATGGCGGCGGCGGTCGAACGCAATTCGGAACATCCCCTCGCCGAAGCGATCGTGGCATATGCGAAATCGCAGGAAGTCGAATTTCCGCTTCCCGAGGTCGAGGATTTTGAGGCGATGTCGGGAATGGGAGTACAAGCCACGGTGTCCGATCGCGTGGTGCAAATTGGTACGCCAGCGTGGATGGAGGAGTTGGGAATCGATTTGGGTAAATTGCGCGATCGCGGCGAAGCTTGGGAGGAAAACGGCAAAACGACCGCGTGGATGGCAGTAGATGGCGAACTCGAAGGGGTTTTCGGAATTGCCGATACCTTGAAACCCTCGTCAGCAGATGCGGTCAAACAGTTGCACCGCATGGGATTAGAGGTGGTCATGCTCACGGGGGACAACCGCCAAACCGCAGAGGCGATCGCTGGCGAGGTAGGAATCGATCGCGTGTTTGCTCGGGTTCGACCGGAACAAAAGACGGATAAAATCAAGCAATTGCAGCAAGAAGGCAAAATTGTCGCCATGGTCGGCGATGGCATTAACGATGCTCCGGCTTTAGCACAAGCGGACGTTGGCGTCGCTATTGGAACGGGGACGGACGTGGCGATGGCGGCGAGCGATATTACCCTGATTTCGGGAGATTTGAACGGAATTGTTACCGCCATTCAACTCAGTCGCGCCACCCTTAGCAACATCCGTCAAAATCTGTTTTTTGCCTTTATTTACAATACCCTCGGAATCCCAATCGCGGCGGGAATTTTATTCCCGTTTACGGGATGGTTGCTCAATCCGGTGATTGCTGGTGCGGCGATGGCGATGAGTTCGGTATCGGTGGTGACCAATGCGTTGCGGTTGCGGCGGTTTGAGCCGAAGGTGGGTTAATGGGGTCGCTCTCATCAAATTCTCAGTTTATTGTTACATAATTGTCGTTATTTCCAATTGAGAGGCATGATGTTACGCCAACAGTTTGCGGGAATTTTAACTGCCCTCGCGATCGCGTTTGTTCCCCAAGGAGCGATCGCCGAATCGCAACACCATCAATCTCAATCCGCACAGTTCGATCGCCTCGAACAACCCCTTCCCGTGAAAGTGACCGTCACGGCGATCGGAATCGCGCTCATCGGCTTGGAATTGTGGTGGTTTTTATTCAGCAAAAGCCAAGCCAAAACTGCCAAACCCCAGCAAGGCGTTCAAGCGGTTTCCATTGAAGTCGATAACGGCTACGATCCCGATCGCATTACAGTCAAGGCAGGAGAACCCGTACGACTGGAATTTTTCCGCAAAGACCCCAATAGCTGTTTGGAAAAAGTGCTAATTCCCGATTTTGAGATCGCGCGAGACTTACCCCTCGATCGCGTTACGGTTATCGAACTGACGCCACAACAACCCGGTACGTATCAGTTCACCTGTGGTATGAATATGTTTCGAGGGGAACTGGAAGTCCGAGCGTCCAGTCCCGGTTCCTAATGGCGAGGTCAAATCGTTTTATGCGTAGCCAACGACAGTCTAAACCCTGGATTCAGCGTTATTCTCGTTTTATTATTACCGCGATCGCGACTTTAGGGGCAGTGATTACCGCCTATCTCGCGATAACGCAACTTGCCGGATCCTCCGCTGCTTGTCCGACGGAAGGATGCGATAAAGTCCTCGAAAGTCCCTATGCAACCGTATTTGGATTACCCCTGGCGTTCTTCGGCTTGCTCGCCTACATTGTCATGGGTGCGGCGGCGATTTCTACTTATTTGGTGACGCCGAATGTCGTGGGAAAAGAGACGCGATCGCAATTGGATCGGTGGACGTGGTTTTTACTGTTCGCCGGAAGTACTGCCATGATGGTGTTCAGCGGCTATTTAGTCAACATCATGGCGTTTGAAATCCGCTCGTTTTGCCTCTACTGCGTGGTTTCGGCGGTTTGCTCTATCGCTTTGTTCGTCGTGAGCGCGATCGGCAACCGTTGGGAAGATATCGGACAGCTTATTTTTATCGCAATTATTGTTGCAATGGTCACGCTAGTCGGCACTTTAGGCGTCTATTCCGATATTAATAATCCCCAATCTAGCGAATCGGGCGGCTACAATATTACCACCAATTCTAATTCAGCAGAACTGACCCTTGCTCGTCATTTAACAGAAATTGATGCCAAAATGTACGGTGCGTTTTGGTGCGGTCATTGCTTGCAGCAGAAACAACTGTTTGGTCGGGAAGCCGTTAAAGCTTTAACCTATATCGAGTGCGATCCAAACGGTCAAAATCCCCAACCGCAGGTTTGCCAACAAGCCGGAATCACGAATTACCCGACTTGGGAAATTAACGGCGAAATGTATTCAGGCGTACAATCGCTCGATCGCTTGGCAGATTTATCCAATTATCAAGGCAGTCGAGATTTCGATCCGGCGAATTAGTGCCAAAGGAAAATCGGCAAAATCGATATTAATCCTAAAGAGGGAGTGGCAAAATCGGAAAATAGCCTTATCCTGGTAGGCAGGTTATCTCGCCGCCTTTGACAAGGCGGGTCACTCCCGGTGCGAGTTGCGATGAAGTTATTGTGTCCGCGAACGATCGCGCCGCTAACGCAATTGCCGAACTATGTATCCCCTACAGTGAGGGCAATACATCGGCGTAGCGAGATATTAAATGCCGTTAAACCGCATCCGCTGCCCCTTGTTGGATTACTTCGCGATCGGATATGAAAATTTTGGTGATCGACGATAGCGATCGTATGTCTAATGCTTTAACTCAAGCATTGAGCGATCGGCGATATACCGTTAATATTGCCCCAGATGGCAAAACCGGATTCGAATTGGCGAAAAGCCTCGACTACCAACTGATTGTCGTGGCTCGCAGCTTACCCCATCTCGATGGCATTAGCCTGTGTCAGAAATTGCGAGAGCAGGGGCATCAGACGCCAATTTTGATGCTAACCTCGAAATGCGAAGGGAGCGATCGCGCCATTGGCGACGAAGCCGGAGCTAACGAGTATTTGGTCGAACCGTTTGATATGTCGGATATTTTGGAGCGAGTTCGCGAACTCACCGAATCGAAACCATAACCATCGATTTCGTCTGAGCCGGAGGATAGGCGGCTCGATTGGAGTGAACCGAGACCCTAATTCAATTTTTTGGCGCTTTAAATCCCAAACAGTCATAGAGTGTTATATTTTCTCCATTCCCGAAGTTCGAACGATTTGCGCTACAGTGATTTCGAGTTCTGGGAAAGTAGGAGAAATAATTCGATCGTTTCCTTGAAACAACTGACGTTGATAGCGACCGTCGGCGAGTCGATGAACCAAAACAGTCGGAACTTTGGGATATCCGAGATAGTCCCGCGAGGCGATGGCGAGGTAATCGACAATCCAATATTCGGAAATTCCTAACCGCTGGTATTCGTCGAGTTTATCGATGTAGTCATCTTCCCAGTTCGTAGACGTGACTTCAACCGCCAGTTGAATCGGTTCGGTTAATGCGCCGTAAGTCATGACATTCTCGTTCCAACGGGAGGCGGAAACAACGCTAACGTCAGGATTTCGACCTTGCTCGCGTCCGTCTGGGGTTAGAGTTCGGATCGTGATGTCTTTATCGACGATATAATCGAGTCCCAAGCGTTCGCTTTCGCGGTCGAACACTTTAACTAAAAAGCGGGCAATATTTTTGTGGGCTCGAATTGGCTCCACTCGAACGATCTCTCCGTTGACTAACTCGCATTGAGGCGCATCTTCGGGATACTCTCTGAGAAATTCGGCAAAACTTAATTTTGACTGGGTTTTGACCATGATATTCCTGTTGGTTGCATTGACGATCGAAAACGCGGACTACCAAACCCGATCGAAATTTTAGGCTATTTCAAATTGCGATAGTCTTGCCACACTTCCAAACTAATGATGCAAGCAATTAACCACACCAATCCCGCCGTATATCCCGCCATGACATCGGTGGGCCAGTGAACGCCGAGATAGAGACGGCTAAACCCAATGGCACCGATTAACAATGCTGCTAAAATTACTACGAGCCAGCGTCGCCAGCCTTTGACCGAACGGACAAGCAAATAAGCGATCGCGCCGTAAACGACCAATGAAGTCATGGCATGACCGCTGGGAAAACTGGAAAATCCCGCCTCGACCGTACGCGCCCATAATTCCGGTCTATCCCGTCCAAACCCGGCTTTGAGCGTAACATTCAAAAACCCAGCCCCAACCGCCGCGATCGCCAAGGTAACTGCCTTAGAACGACGTTTTCGATACAGCAGTACCCCCATACAGGTTATGCAGGCAAATGCCAGAACGCTGAAATCCCCTAAATGGGTAATTCTCACCATGAGCCGATCCAGCCACGGTGCATGAAATTGGCGCACGGTCAATAAAATCGCGCGATCGATCGCGTCAGTTTCTTGTTCGAGGACTTCGTCAGCGAGTTCGACAAATCCCCACAAGGCAAAAATCGAGATCGCCAAACCGCTCAATCGAATTGCTGTCAGTAGTGAAAATAATCTCAAAATTCTCTAGTTCGCACGCTCCCATAAACGCTGAATCTCCGATAGGATAGGCGGTTCCGGCGGTTCGAGCGATCGCGTTGGCGGCGTCGCGTTCGCACCGGGAATACTTTTCGCCCACGGACTATTCGGAACTCGGTTTAAATTAATATTATTACGACCGGGACGAAAACCGTATTGCACGAAGGTGGCTTGCTGCTCGGGTGCGGTGAGGAAATCGAGGAATTGACTGGCGGCTTTGGCGGTGGCGCGATCCACATTTCGCCGTACAATTGCCGCAGTGGAAATCGTTTCAATCGTCGGATCGAGATAGTAAATTTGATAGGGTTGGTCTTGGGTCGCTCCCGACTGCTCCCAACGGTACAACGCGATACTTTCGTAAACAGTGGCAACATCCGCTTCGTTCGGACCGCGCGTGATAAATTCTTGTAGTAAAGTATCGGTGGAACGAGGGGGTAAATACACCGATCGCTTCACCAACGAAACTAACGATTGAATTTGCGGTTGGTTGAGGCGTGCGGTGTTGAGATTAGTGTCGCCGAGTTTGGACCTCGCCCACAAACTCAGGGTGAGTTGACCGCTATTGGAACGGGTGGGATTGGTCGTGACAAAATCGAAGCTTCCCCACTCGGGTTGTCCGCCAATTTGTCCCCAACCGCTGGCTTTCATGGCGGCTTCAACGCGGTTCCAATCAAAGCGACCGTCGGGAAACAAAATTTGTCCCCGTTCTGCCCATGCAATCGCGACGAGCATGGTTTTCGCAATCGGACGCGGCGGTTCCAGAAAGGGTTCGGTTTGATGTTGCGATCGCCATCTGTCGCTCAATTGTTCTAGGATTTTAGCATTGGCGGGAATCACGACCGTCGGGTCGAAGTTATTGTCGCGATCGATATAGTTGTTAACGATGTCTTGGGAACCTTGAAATTTGAGTTCGAGGTCGATATTGGGATAGGCTTGCTCGAATTTTGGTTCTAACTCTTCTAGCGGTTCTTGCAATTCGGTTCCGCTCACCACAATGACGGTTTTTTGCACTCCTGGAATGGGAACATAGGTGAGTGCAAGAGAAACGATTGTAATTCCCAGGGAAGCGATAAGTCGGATTTTAGATTTTGGCATGGGACTTTAAGGGTTGCTGCAATTGGAGGCTATTGCTGTCCGGAACGAGACACCAACAGATCGACATTTTCTTGAAAGCCGGTCAGTTCTTCGTTGAGCGATCGCAACTCGCGAATTTGCTCGGAGTCTTCAAGGTCGTAGCTTCTCAATTTATTCTGTAATTCTTGTAAAACTCCCGCCGAATCTGAAATTAACGTCGAGAGCGAAATGACCTGCGCTTGTCTGGCGTCGCGTCCTGCTTGGGCGAGCTGAATATTGCGTTTCAAGCTGTCCGCAAAATGGTCGAGTTGTTCCCGCGCTACCCCAGAACTGGAATCTAACTTTTGCTGCACTTCGGTTAATTGTTGTTGTATTTTATTGACAGACAACAACGAATCTGCGCCTTGCAATCGACGGGAGAGCGCGTCAATTTTGTTCGGGAGTTCGCTAGCGCGATCGCACGTATATTGCACCGATGTCAGCAATTCTAACTGTGCCGAATTGTTCGTTAACAATTGTTCGGCTTCCGATCGCAATTGCTCGGCTTGTTGTGCCAGGGTATCGGCGGCGGATTGAATCCCTTGTAACTCCCGATTCAGTTCTGGATTTTCTAATGCGATTCCCTCGGGTTCGCGCGACTTTAAGACCGACGCCCCTACCGTCGCCAGAATAGCCGATGCTGGCAGCATAATCGCAGACGAAACCCTCGCCAGCCGCACGCCGACGAATAGCACGGTTCCACCTGCCAAGACTGCGATCGGATAGTAGAGAGGATTGGCGAGTTTCATGTTAAAACTCCACTTGCAAATCTGCCATTAACTCTGAAATCGTTTCGGGATCGCCTTTGCGATAGTAACCGCCATTGAGTTCGGCGATGGTTTCTAGCACGTTCGCGTCAAATTCGCCTTCTTGTCCGTAACCGACCGTAAAGAACGCGATGCGCTGGTCGGAGGAAAATCCACTTTTTTTCAGTTCTTGCTTCAACTGGTTCAAAGCGATTTTCGATCCCGAATCTTGCCCGTCGGTTAGGATTAACACGGCATTAATCGCTTGCGATCGCAAATTGTTTTGCAGCCAGTTTCGCGCGTACAGTGCCGCATCGTACAGCCGCGTATCTCCCTTGACCCTTAGATTGCCAATAAACTCCATTCCCTGCTTGCGTCCTTCCTCATCCCCTTTGACGAGAACGGGTTCGTTAATTTCAGAACTAAAACTAATCAGCGCAATTTGTTCCTTCGGTCCCAAATTTTGAATGTAATTGCGCAGGGTATTCTGTACCGCCGCAATTTTGCGCCCCGACATCGACCCGGAAGTATCGATGACCACCGCCACTTGCGACGGTTTTTTGGCATATTGCTGCCAACTGTCAATCATCGCTTCCACCACCTCTGGCTGTGGCGGACGATAGGAGTCGTATTTGGGATCGGGAGTGACGCCGAATTCAGCGCTAAATTTGTTGCCCAAATCCACGCCGGGAATTCCCGGTCGCAAGCCAAACTCGGTGGCAATTTGTTGAATTTCGCTGGTGCGGAAAAATTCGATGACTTGTTGCGCCGCTTCTCGTTCTCGCGCGTCCACCCACGGCGCATTCGGCAAAATTGCTCGCATGTTGGAGGTAAACGTTGCTTCGGGATAGACCGCCACGAACTGATTTTGGTTGGGATCCCGTTCTAGATTGGCTTCAATCACCGAAGATTCGTACACCGACCCCACCGACGCCCAATAGGGACCGTTTTCCACCATGGCTTCAGCCAGAGATCCCGTGGATGCGCCGTAGCGGGTGACTTTTTGTTGAATTTTTTGCACTTGACCCTGATACTGCTGTACGTCCGCGAGGGTGAGGTTTTCGGGACGCTTCCCGGAGACGGCGGCGAATTGGGTCACCAGGGTTTGCAAGCCGGAATTCGACCGGGTGGGAGCGGTGTGGACGTAGTGAATCGGGATGGGCGGTGCGTTGGGGTCGAGTTCCTCGTGGGATTGATTGTTGGCGAGGATTTGGAAGGGGTCGCCGGATTGTTGCAGTCCGTTAGCGAGGTCGGCTTGGGTCATGAACACCATGGGACTGTTGGCGAGTAGGGGGGCGTCGGTGAGTTGGGGAATGTAATTTTTGCCTTGAAAGAGGCTATTCATTTGATAAATAAGCTGGCTGTGATAAATTTCGCCATCGACCGAGAGCAAGGTGGGAAATTCCGGCGCGTCGGGAGAAAGGTTTCCCTGTTGCAGTTGTTTGGCGAGTGTGAGAACGGTACTGACGACATCGCCGCTGCCTTTGGTTTCGCAGGTAATGTGAAAGGGATCGCCGTTCTCGAGGGTGGGGTTTTGTTGGTTGAACCGTTCGGTCGCGCGATCGCAAAATTCGGCTAAGGCGCTGCCGAGCAGGAGTTTCACTTCAAATCCCCGTAAGGCTTGGGACGCTTGAGTGGTAGTTTCGTCCGAGGGTTCTGGCGCGGTACCGGGTTCGACGCAGGCACTCAGCAGCAACACTCCCGAAAGGGCGATCGCGCGACGGATCGCGTGAGGTAATGTTAGAGTCATTGAACCGATCCTCGATGTGCTAGCATAATCAATCGTTTTTGCGTTCGTCTTACTTAACTTAACTTTAATCTATCTGAAAGTTGGCTTAACTTATGCCTTAAGTAAATTTTGTCACTGCTATGAAAATTTGGCAAGGGTTGAGGGATCGCTTTAAACAGATCTAAACAATATTTTGTTGAATTCCGTAATTTATGATACAATTGATATTTTAAACGGTCGCTTCTCCCGATTCCCCTTTTACAAATCCGCTCGAAAAATTTCCTTGGGTTCCGGGGCAAAAATATAGTCGCGATCGAATCGCAACGCATTGGCATGACGGATGATGCCAAATCCAAATTCATCGACCACGTTCGCCGGAAAGGTCGCCATCACCAGTTGTACCAATTTCTTCTCCTTGACTTCAGGCACTCGGACAAAATAATCTCGCGATGCGAAAAATTTACGCTTGTTTTTAGGGACGATAATTCCGTTAATGCGATGGGCTTCCTGAATCGGGCGAATGTATTTATTTAAAAATTCTTCTTGATTGGCTTGCAGGAAGTACAAGCGCTCGTGTTGCTGCCAGCTCATTTTAAACATCATTTTGAGCAACTCAAACCCCAAAATATAATTAAAGGCGTGGTTGCTTTCCTTGGTGCTGCTCATCAAGCGTACCGCGACTTCTAAATATTGGTCGGGCTGGCGTTGCAAATCTTGAGCGCAGTGGATGTAAAATTGGCGAATGTACCCTCTGAGAATCGACTCGTTCAGTTGCGTTTCAATTTGAAAGTTCTCGAGATACTTGCGAACTTTTTGTTTGGTATCGTAATCGTCTAAGAGCTTCGAAACCAAGCCATCTGCCGTGTATTCATCTAAAAATTCTGCCTGTTTTTCGGGCGAGGAAGCGCACAGGAGATGACACAGAGAAAGTACGTAGCGACGTTGGTTCCACGGTAAACTTTCCGCCCAAGTTCGGGCTTCGGCAGGCAGGCGATCGAAAATCGTGTCCAAGGCAATTTCTTGGGAGAGGAGTTGCTTGAGAATTTGCGGGTTAGGTGCCATAAAAATTCTGACTTAACCAACAACCGACCCGAGACAAGGCTGAGGATCGGCTCGGCTTTGTTTTGATGCTGTCCTACCCACATCCTAGGCGATCCGAATCGGTTTGACCGCATTGTCGGATCGAGAACGACCCATTCGCGATCGCCACCTCGGATCGACCCTTCACCTACCGACAATAGGTAGGACGGAGTTCCCGCGAACCAACGATCGCTCGCTGCTACTTTTTCTTTTTCTTGAGCGCTTTTTTAACTAAATCCGGCAAATCCGAAATCCGATCCGCCACGGGGATCTTGGCTTGTTCGAAAGCTTCGAGCTTGCGTTCTGCCGTGCCGATATCGCTTTTGAGCAAGGGGCGATCGCTGCCTCGGTCGGCTCCGCTCAAATGGGCAGCCACAATTGCCCCAGCATGACCGAACCGCTTGCCAATCGGCGCGTGACGACCGGCAATATACGCCACGACGGGTTTATCGATCGCCTCAGCCACGTATTGGGCGGCAGTTTCCTCGTCCCCACCGCCAATTTCGCCCACCAGCACGATCGCCTCGGTATTCTCGTCCTCTTCCAAAATTTGCAGCCACTGGGCAAACGACGAACCGATAATCGTATCGCCGCCAATCCCCACCCCGACAGACTGCCCCAGTTTGGCTTCAGTCAGCGTCAGGGCAACCTCGTACGTGAGCGTGCCGCTGCGACTGATCAATCCCACCGGACCGGGGGTGTAAAAGTCCACCGGATGGGTTCCCAGCAAGACCTTCTCGGGGACGACAATTCCCGGACAGTTGGGACCGACCACGAGGGTATCGGTGGCTTCGGCTTTGCGCACCAAGCGCACCATATCCAGCGGCGGCATCCCTTCAGTGACGATGACGATTTGGCGCACGCCTGCCGCGATCGCCTCTAACGCTGCATCCAGGGCGAGAAACGGATCGACAAAAATAATCGTCGTGTCGATCGCCCCCACCGCATCGACCGCTTGTTCGACCAGATCGAAAACTGGAATATCGCTGACTTCCTTTCCGCCGTATCCCGGACTGACCCCTGCCACGATATTCGTCCCGTAGGCTTTCATCAACCCGGCGTGGGTCGAACCCAATGGCTCGACAATTCCTTGAACGATCGTTTTACTCTCTGGCGTAAATTTCATTTTCCTCCCGCCAATTTAACCGCTTTGGCGATCGCGTCGTCCAAACTCTCCGCCCAGGTCGCCTCGATTTCCTCTAACTGTTCCTTTGCCCGATCGAGTTCCCTGCCAAACAGGCGCACGACCAGTTTGGGCAACGAGGACTTCTTCGACTGACGCTGGTAGAATTCAGCGATCGTGGCAGCCATTTCGCCGCAGGGTGCCGCACTTCCGACGAGATCGATCAAGAGCACCTTGGTTTTGGGGTTGCCCGTAACGCGATCCAACCCTTGTCCGAGGCAATTGCGAAACTCGCCCGGATCGAGGGTGCAGCGAATTTCGCCGCCCACGTTGAGAAAACTCGCCACGCGACCGCCGGCTTTTACCAGCATATCGAGGGTGGCTAGGGTTAACCCCGCCCCATTGCAGATGGCGGCAATATTCCCGTCGAGTTCGCCAAAATTGTCATCTCCCCACCGTCGGTTGCGGAGCGTGTCTCGGACGGACAGTTCGGCACTCGGTCGTTCGACGGGGGGTAAATACCCGTAAGGGCGGACTTCAACCGGCTTGTGTCGTTTGCCATCGGCGAGCGGTTCGAGCAAATCCGGGTGGCGACCGAGGGCATTATCGTTGACCGTCACCTTGCCGTCGAGAGCCATGACCTCTCCCGTTTCGCGAATGCCGAGGGGGTTAATTTCGATCAGGTCGAGGTCTTTGAGGACGAACAACCGATACATCTTTTCGACGATAGCGCTGACGATACTGATGATATCGCCCTGCAATCCCATGCGAACGGCAAGCCGTCGGGCGTAGAAGGGCGAGAATTTCTCGTAAACGACCACTCGCTGCACCTGGTCGCGGGCGAGGTCGGCGTGGATGCCTCCCTGTTGGGAACCGAGAAGGAGGGGACGGCGGGAGGCGCGATCGAGCACGATTGCCAAATAGAACTCGCGATCGGCATTGTACTTCGATTCAGCCAGCAACACCTCGGGATATTCATCGCGAATGGGCAAGTGAAAAATCGCTTGTGCCGCCGCGACCGCATCGATGGTATTCTGAACGAACTTAATTCCTCCTGCCTTACCCCGTCCGCCAACGGGGACTTGAGATTTGAGCACGACGGGAAACGGGATCTTCAAATGCTTGAGATCCTGCGGACAGTCGATCCGCTGCGAGGGCAACACTGGGATGCCCATCTGTTGAAATAATGCTTTAGCTTGATACTCTAACAAGTCCATGTCGGTCGCAAACACCCGATAAAACCACAATAGCCTGCCATAGGGACACGCATGGAGATCCTAGCTACATTCTCGGGATTATTTCGAGTCATCGTGCCAATCCCGCTCGA
>CAYQUF010000118.1:0-14438 GCA_964420595.1 uncultured bacterium | reverse complement strand
TCGTAAGCCACGGGATATTTAAAAGTCGAAACTTGAATCTAATAAGAACTTATCACAACTTGAAACGATCGCTTAATTCAATTAACTAAAACGCCGTCAAAAGCTGCGTGTATTTCATGACGAAATTGCAATGTCGATAAAAACTCATCCACGGTAACGCTCCAATACGATAACTGACCGACTTTATCCCGCAGCCGATCGCTTGCTTCATCCACTAGGTCGGGATGCATGTAGAGTGCAAAGTCTTTGACTGTCGATCGCAATTCCCAGTCATAGCTATTTTTTCGTTGAGATAGCTCGTTACAAAGCGATTCTAAAACGGCTCGACTAAATGCCAAGCTCCACCCCTGTCGATATGCTTTTAATAATCCAAACGCAGGATTTTCAACGCTTAATCGATCTTTACCATTGCGCCATTCATCTAATATTAAAGCTTCGATGCGATCGCCCGGTAAAATTTTCACTAACTGTTCTATGATTTCAGCATTTCGGCTTCGCGCAACTGTATGCCAAACTTGGACTAACGCTTCTGCCCAATCGATCGCTCGATGGCGCACGGTTGCGATCGCCCAACCTTCTAATAATGCCGGTTTCCAATCGCTTTTAACCGCCGCTTCTACCCACTCGGTTGGAGATGCCATGGATTGCCAAACTTGAGGCGGAACTTGCGAGAGCAGTTGCAACAACCACCACGCTTTCTCTCCCATTCCCGCAGGCGGTTTGGGAACAATCCCATCTCGTTGCATTACCTCGTCGCACTGTGAGGGTGTCGTGACTTGGATGCGATTTCGTTTCAATTCGAGTAATTCTTGAGCGCGATCGCTCGCTCGCTGACAAATACACGAGTCCGGCAGACGTGCCAGTAACTCTGCTGCGGCGCGATTGACTTGCTTGCTGCGATCGCCTAAAGCTGATTCTAAAAAAGGTTCGTCGTCAGCGGTCAAATTGGCGTGCAACGCCGTTACAAACGCCGCGCGATCGCCTGCTTTATCCTCCTTCCAGGTCGAAGCCACCAACTCTCGCCCTCGCTTCGGCTGTTCGCCTCGCAACCGCTGCAACAGGATTTGACGTTGCCGGCTCGTCCCCGTTTGCCATAATTGCTCGATATCTTGCCCCGTTGCAAGTAAATCGCTTGCATACGCCCAACCGGGATTTTGAGCCGCGAGCCACCGTCCCCGCCGACCCAAGATCGGTAAAATTTGCGCTTGTAAATCTGGTTTTTGCTTGCCTAATTCAAGTAAATTTGGCAAGTAAGCTTCAGGAACCCGCTGCCCTACCCTCGCAACGGCGATCGCCCATTCTGGCAAGACTTCTACGTGTTGACCGTCGAGCATGGTGGCAAGACAATCCGCCGCGCGATCGCTGCATCGGGGCAATTCATCGGGCGGTGCGGGGGGAATCTCAACGACACGCTCTGGAGGTGGAGGAACGTATCCCGCCCGTCGGTGCAACGACACTGCCGCTGCTGCATCGAGTAATGCTGCCTCGGAATCCTCGCGGTTGACTTGCGCGAGTAAGCTTGCCAATTCGCCGTCCGCCGTAGGTAGGACAAACGGTTGGCGTTGGGTGCCAATCAGGGCATTTGCCAGGATATCGTGCCAGAAATCGGTCATAATCGTACGAATCGAGAGTCGCTACAAACGCCGAGAGGGAGGAAATCGCGACCGTTCCACTCGCCAAACACCGCGATCGCCCTTCCGCCCGCGATCGCCAATAACTGCCAACCTCGATCGAATTGGGGGGCAATCGGTAACGCTTGTTCGTGGGGGTCAACCATTGCCCAACCCTCGCCATCGCGAACGGGAACGACCTCGGCAAGCAACATGGGAAATTCCTGCAACCAGGGATTTTGACCCAATGCGGCGGCATAAGCATCTAACCCATCTAAAATGGCGGCGTACCCGGACATCTCCACGATTGCCTCGGACTCCCCATGCCGAGTTTTCACTAAGGCGCGCAACGGATACGATCCCGGATAGAATACCAAGTCGGCATCAATCTCCATCCCCGGCACCAAACTGGTATCGAGGGGTTGATTCCCCCCCGCAAAACTGAGGATTAAAGCAGAATGTCCGCCATTGTCCCCGTGCAACCAGGTTCGCTGCACCGTCAGCGTCGTCGCTCCCGTGGTTTCTGCTTCCACCCGCTGACCCACCACCTGCCAGCGATCGCGGTGTGAGGGCGCTTGCGATAATAATTCGTCTTGATTTTGAGTCCAACCGATTTGAGTGCGAATTTCGGCTTGGAGAGGAGACGGAAGCCGATCGAGATTGCGATATCCCGACACGAGCAAGTGCAACCGAGCCAAACGTTGCAGCAGTCGGTCTGTCCAACCTTCGCCAGTATTGGCAATTCCCGCCATCTCGCGCAACTGACGGGCGATCGCGCCAGCTTTGGCATCCACCATACGAGCGGCAATGTCGTCCCAAAATTGATACGGTTGCGATTGCACCGACGCCAACCCCCGACGCATCAGATCGCGCAACCATAGGTCTAATTCTTGCAATCCCGCACTCACGCGAGCTTCGCGATCGGCGGTTCGTTTGGCGCGAGCCTCGGGATCGGCAGTGGATGGCGCGGCAGAATTTCCCTTGGCTTGCGATCGCCGATCGCGTCCCTCCAACCACGCTTGCACCCAGTCGGGCGGCGTTTCACTCGCGAATTCATCCGGTTGCGCGGCGAGCAGCAGAAACAGTCCCAAACTGTGCTTGCAGGGGAATTTTCGGCTGGGACACGAACATTTGAACGCGGGTTCGCTTAAATCCACTCGGGTTTGATAGGGTTTGCTCCCGCTGCCGCGACATTCTCCCCACGCCGCGCGATCGCTGTATCCGAGATTGTCCCAATGACGCCGATTGGCTAATCCCCGACCGGCTTGCTTCGATTTCTCGTCGGGCGCTAGCGCCAGAATTTGTTCGCTCGTCCACTGCACCATCGCCAGTCACCACTCATCAGTTGCCTTGCCTCAACTGAGGAACGCAACATCGCTCCAAGTTGCCCTAGAAACACCAAAAGCTGCGGTTGGGGTTTGCCAACTTTTCCATCCTTGAGTCACGACACGGTCTGATTGTTAAAAATTTAACATTTTTTTTAGGCGGCGGTTAAGTACCGAATCCCCCGCAAAAAGAGCTAGAGTGAAAGTAGGTCAAATCTTCCATCGCAATCGTTCTGACGAGAGGCAGCGGTCAAACCCGCCCTGCTGTCCTCCGTTTCTCTCGAATTGTTTATTCAGAGAGCCTTTTGAAAAGGCGGGACTGGGTCTTCAGCAAGATTTTTGTATGAGCGCTCATACCTTCGATCGGCATTCTGTTACGTGTCCCATTTGCCACCAAACGGGTCGGCTCCAACCCGGTCAAGCCATTCTCGGCTTGTATACGTGTCCGCACTGTCAGGCACGCTTGGTCGTGAGTTGGAGCGGAAATTACGTGCGAGATCCGTTTGCCCTGCGAAAGCTAGCAGTCAGTCGGATGCTGCGCCGTCAGAGTCATCCGTGGGCTAGGATTCTCCGAGATTTTAGCTTTTTACCCATTGCTGCCATTGCTGCTGCCACAGTGATGGGATTGACATTAACGTCGGTTAACGAGCAAAAATCCCCCAGTCCGATCTTTCAGCACTGGATCGAAGATGCCAGTCAGCTCGTGGATTGACGGTCGATCGGGTAAATTCTGAATTCTGCCCGCCAGAATCGATCGGACGGGTCGATGTTTTGCGATCGTTCTTTGACAGAGGGCGATCGCTGCTTGGTTTGGGCAGGACGGATATTTTGTTGGCGTATTCGCTTCAACCGCTACACGGCTCGCGTGGGATCGCGGTTGTTTGGGTCAAGCACGAGCCATTTTAGAACAGTGGTTAGTCACGGGCGAGACCCCTCAGTCGGGCAGTAGGAGAGTGGCTCTCATTCAGGGCGGTCAATGCTTTAGTTGCTGGGGAAATATTCCGATGGGCGAGATGTCCTCAGTATATTAAGCCAAACTGCCGCACGCTCGCAGGACTTAGAAGCGATCGAGTCCTTATGAAACTTTCGTCAGCGCTAATACGATTGGCGTTTAAATTTATGAACGTAAAATAAGAAAGTATTTTTTTGTATCCGTACATTAATATTCATGGTCGATAACTTTATAAAATAATTGACGATTGGCTCGATCGAGTGCTATGAAAGTTTCAGAAAAACACCTTCACTTCAAACAGACTTTTCTGAAGAAAGATTGACAGTTCGCAACGCGAGTTTTGAAGGGAGGATTGTTCAAAACAAGGGCAATAACTCGATGGGTGAGTAGGAATCTGGGACTTGCAGGCAATTGCGAGACGGAATCCGAGAATCTTGTTCGAACGAAGCTTAATTCTAGTTTAAGAAATATGAAGCACTTGGGGGTCGTGGAAATTTCGCGGCTAAGTTAGACTTAACCAAGCACGACTCGATGCTTGTCGTCTTTAGGATCTGAGCTATGCAGTGGTCGAATGTTGAGTCTGCGTTATTCTCTCAGGAATCGCCTGTATCTAGAGAAAGCGGCTTGCCACCGTTAGAAACCATGTGTCGTCGGGAAATCGAGCAGGCGATCGCTCAATTTTCGTTACTTAAAATCCAAATCGTTTTTAAACCGAGAAGTAATGAAATCCCGCAAACGCTTGAGGCAGTCCGAGAGGGATTTGACGAAACGCTTTCGACTCTATCGGTCGATCGAGATTCGCATTTAACGCTTTTTCCTCCCGCTTCGGTCGGACAACTTTTGGCTGTTCCGCATTCGCCCCAACCGCATCATACCGCTATATCTAAATATAATATTTTTCACTATATCTTCGTATTTTCATTTAACAATCTCGAGAATCTTGCCGATCGCGAATACATCGAGCTGCAAACCGATTCACCTCTCTCTCCCGAACACCAGCATCACCTCGAAAGCCGATTTCATTTACTCGACGATTGCATTACCTTAGCCCGATCGCGCGATCGCCAGCAAGAACGCATTCAATTTCTCGAACAAGTTATCCGTCAAGGCGAACACCAACTGCGCCATCCCCTCGCCACAATCGCCCTGTACGCCGAAACCCTGTGTTTGGCATTGTCTGACGAAAGCCTCCAAGAACAAGCCCGAGTGATTCGACAAACGGCGAACGACCTCAAAGCCAATCTCAATCGCTTACTAGAGTGCGGATGGCATCGCCAATCCCAGCCCGTCGAGTGCGATTTGCGCCAACTGGTCGCCCAAACCCAAAACATCTTCCAACCTCAATTAGATGCCCATCGAATTCGTTTGGACTACCCCGATGCTCCGGCGCTCATTCGTGCGGATCGCTGGCAGATGCGACAGGTGTTTGAAAATTTGCTCGGCAACGCGATCGCCATGAGTCCGCCAGACAGCGCGATCGCCTGTAATTGGCACATTTTTAACAAAGAAATTTTAATCGAAATTTCCGATTCCGGACCGGGATTGGCAGCCGACGAGTTAACGCGAATTTTCGAGCCATTTTACTCCCGACGGGACGGGGGAACGGGGTTGGGGTTAGCCATTGTCAAAAAGATCGTCCTCGCCCTGGGCGGGAGCATTTGGGCGCAAAACTTGCCCGACGGTGGAGCGAGATTCTGTATTTCGCTGCCTCGCGACTCTCAATAGACCTGAAGATCGCATCGATCGCACTGATAGTAGCTCGAAGATATAAGGATATGAATAATGAACTCTACTTCACTTTTATCCATTCTTTTAGTCGATGACGATCGCGATTTTCGCAAGGGACTGCAAATTTTACTCGGCTTTTGCGCCCGCAACACCAGTTATGAATTTTGCATTGTCGGCGAAGCCGCTTCGGTCGAACAAACCCTGGCTTTAACCGCCGAACAACATCCCGCCTTAATTCTGCTAGATTTAGAATTGCCCCACGAAGATGGGATTGCGGCACTGGCGCGCTTGCACGCCCAACAGTATGGCGGAAAAGTGTTAGTGCTCTCGGCACATCGGGAAGACGAATGGGTGTTTCGCGCCATGCAAGCCGGGGCGAGCGGTTACGTTTATAAAGACTGCATCGCGAGTCAATTGTGCGAGGCGATCGCCACCGTGATGAAAGATAAAGTGTATTTAGCGCCCGAGGTCGCCACCAGTTTTTTCCGGTTGTTTCATTTTTATGCCGGACGGTCGTTACGCGCCGCACAAACAGCTTGCTTGAGCGATCGCGAGCGACAAGTGCTGCATTGGCTGGTTCAGGGGGCGTCCAACGAAGAAATTTCCCAACGCCTGTACGTCACCGTCGCCACCGTGAAAGCCCATCTCACCTCGATTTTCGAGAAACTCGGCGTTCGCAGTCGCACCCAAGCGATCGTTAAGGCATTGAAGATGGGACTGGTGAATTGAAGTAAGGGTAAGGAATGAGTAATTATCTGGCGATCGCGACGGTGACGGCTGCCCTGCAACGCATTTTGCAAGCTGCAATTCAGTTTGACGTAGAAGGGGCGAGAGTGACGACGCTGCGACCGGATCGCCTCGGTCAAGGAACGCCGGACAAAGGGGTGAATCTCTACCTCTATCAAGTCGAGCGCAATGGAGTGTGGCAGACCAACGCCGACTTGAAATCCCGCAGCCGTAAGAGCGAGAACGGCAAAAAGAATCATACCGCCCTCGATTTGAACTACATGATTAGCGTTTACGGGTCGGAAGTGGAGTTGGAGCCGCAGCGGTTGCTCGGTAGCGTCGTGCGAACCCTCAGCGATCGCGGCGTCCTCAATGCCGATACGATCCGCGAAACCATTCGCGATCCCAACTATACCTATTTAGCCGATTCCGACCTGGGCGATCGCCTCGAAGAACTTCGATTCGTCCCCCTGGATCTCTCGGTGGAAGACCTGTCGAAAATTTGGTCGGTGTTCTTCCAAACCCCCTACACCCTCTCGATCGCCTATCAAGCCACGGCGGTCACCATCGAGGGCAACGATGCGGCACGTCAGGCATTACCGGTGCGCGATCGCACCTTGGCTCGGGCAACTCCATTCTGGCACCAACCGGTGATCGACGAAGCGATCGCCCGAGGGGGTCGATACGAACCGATTCTGACCGGAAGTACCCTGCAAATTCGCGGCAAACACCTCAACGGTCGCGCCGTCCGAGTCCGCTTGGGAGACGTGGAGGTGACCCCTCCCGAAACCAGCGATACCCAAATTCACTTACCCCTGTCGATGGTTCCGGCGGGAGCGTTGCGACTCGGCGTGCAAACCGTACAGGCGATTTATCCCGATACCGTCGAGTCGAATGCAATCCCGTTCGTGTTACGTCCGACGGTGGTGGAAGTCCGGGTGTTGGAACTCGAAGGGGATGCAGACGAATTGCGATCGGGGGTGCTGACCGTCCGACTCGACGTGCCGGTAATGCCGCAGCAGCAGGTTATCGTGGCGCTTAACGAGCGAGCGAGCGACAATCCGAGTGCCTATTTGTTTCGAGCCTCAAAGCGATCGCGTCCCACCCCAGACCTGCGGGTTCCCTTGCGCGATGTCAAACCGGGACAGTATTTAGTCCGCGCCCGCGTAGATGGGGCAGAAAGTCCGCTGGAGATCGATCGCGATCCCAACAGTCCCACGTTTAATTGGTATGTCGCTCCGACGGTCACGTTGGCGTAAGGATGCCGCATAGAGCATTTCCTGGACTCATGAGGGACACTCCCCTGTTAGCCCGTTGCCTTCCTACCGCACAGCTCTAAGAATTGCTCTATAGCCTTGCCATAGGCGAGGAAACCTCCACCGATGGAGTACGGTTCTCTGGATGTTCGCCAGCCAGGAGTTGCGGCACAATCAAAATTGAAAGCGAAAGTCAAACAATTCGCTCGACGTTCTCTCAATCTTTCTGAAATCGCAGGAGGGTTGGTATTATGATGGTCTATCGTCTCAATCCCTACTATCATTTCGACACCGTTCGCCGCCAACTCAACGATGTCTTTGACGAGTTACTAGAAGGCGATCGTCAACCGCAACAGCGGTACTTTCCAGTTGAAATGGAAGAAGTCGAAGATGCGTTTTTGCTGCGAGCTTGGCTTCCCGGCATCAACCGCGACGATTTAGATATTGAAGTCAGCCGCGAAGAAGTGGCAATTGCAGGCGAATATCGCCGCCATCAACCCGAGAACAATAATTACCGCTTCTACTCGGAATTCCCGCAAGGTAAGTTCCGTCGCGTTCTCTCCTTGCCTTTCCCCGTTGAAAACGACAAAGCGAGCGCCGATTACAACAACGGCGTCCTGATGTTGCGGATTCCAAAAGCTCCTGAAGCGATTCACCGAGTCGTGAAAGTGAGTTTACCGGGCGATCGAGCAACGGCACGATTGGAATCGGGCGAATCCAACCCATCTTAACGCTCAAACTTAGGTGGCGAGGCGCTTCCACCCCGTCTCGCCGAGGATAAGTCCTCCTAAACGACAACGTGTTTGACGCACCCCACCCGATCGTTCGGATGGGGTTTTTTGTATTGCGAGAGGATCCGTCGAATTCAACCGTTTTCCGATCGCGAATTCGGCTCGTCATTCAACCCCAACCGTAGGGTGAGTATTGCCGATCGATGGGGAATGGAGCCGATTCCTGTCAACTAGCAATAGCCCACCTTCCCATGAAATTAGAACGTTTACAACCGGATTTCAGATGAACTGCGGTTACACCCGATACACTAGGAAATAGTCGATTTGGAGGAAACTGCGATCGTAGCGCGCGTCCGAGTTCGCCAACACGTCAACCCGCTCAGCAATAAGTACCAGCAGCCGGTCGATCCCCCCGATTGGGAAAAAGTATACGCCGATTTGTCGCGACCGCTCCACGTCGATATCGGTTGCGCTCGCGGTCGGTTTTTGCTGGAGATGGCACAACAACTCCCCGATTGGAATTTTTTAGGACTAGAAATTCGCCAACCCCTCGTCGAAGAAGCCAATGCTTGGCGCGACGATCGCGGTTTGACAAATCTCCACTACTTGTTTTGCAACGTCAATATTTCGATTCAATCAATTTTGCAAGGGTTTCCGCCATCAAGATTGAAACGAGTGTCGATCCAGTTTCCGGATCCCTGGTTTAAAAAACGACATCAAAAACGGCGAATTGTTCAACCAGAACTCGTTAGCGATTTAGCTCAGTTAATCGTGCCGCACGGTGAAGTTTTTCTTCAATCCGACGTAGAACAGGTAGCTGTTGAAATGCGCGATCGCTTCTGCGAGCATCCTGGGTTCGATTGTCCCCGCGAGAATTGGTTGGTAGAGAATCCCTTACCCGTTCCGACCGAGCGGGAAATTGCCACGCAAAATAAAGGCGAACCCGTCTATCGCACCCTTTGCATTCGTCGATCGTCGGATCCCGTTCTATCTGACTAAGTAATAATGCCCGAGGAATTGGGTCGATCTTCCATCGAGCTAAACTTCGCGATCGCCTTCTGTTTCTGCGAGTTTGTAAAAATACTACAACTTTAGTTAATCTTGCGACATCTTTAGGTAAATAAACCGATCGCGAGCGTTTATAATATAAAAATCGAGTCGATCGCCTCATTTCAAAGTTACCGATAAATTGGGTCTTCAACCTCGGCTCGAAACGATATCGTAAGGGACTAACATCATGCTACGACACGCAAACTTGCAAGTCAGGTTGATCGGTGCGTTTTTACTCATGGGTGCCATTGTCCTGATTGTAGCGTTGTTGGGATGGAATGGGAGCAATCGCTTAGAAGGACACCTTCAAACCCTCGGCGAGAATAACTTACCGCGCACCATCGCCTTGTGGAAAATCAACGAAGGACAAACGCAAATCGAATCCGGACAGCGGTTACTCTTAAATCCAAATATTAGCAACGAAGACCGACAACAGGTCGTCGATCGCATCGAGCTAGCTTGGGAGCAAATTGAGACGGGATTTACTGCCTACGAAAATACAATTGCTTCGACAAAAGAGTCGCCCCAAACTGCCTCACAAACCTCCGATCCGCTAGCCGAACAATACGCGCAATTTCAAAAAAGCTGGGACGATTGGAAAACCAGTCACGAGCAATTTATGGCTCTTGAGGAACAATTTCACGCCCTTGGCATTCGCAACCCTTGGGCGCGACAGGTTCAATTGCTCTCGGCGAACGAAACGCCCGATCGCCTCCCGCCCAACTTACAACAAGCCTTAGAATTGCGCCGACAGCTCGACCTACAACGCTCGGAAACCAAACCGCTTTTCGACGAGGCAACCCAAGCGGCACTGGCATTATTAGAAGCCAATGAAACCCTGGCTGCAAACGCACAAGCGGCGGCTCGAGAAGCAGCGTCGAATACGACATTTTGGGTTTGGATCGGACTGGCGATCGGACCGATTACCGCCATTGTTTTGGGATTTGCCCTCAGTCGCGCCATCGCTCGACCGCTGATGCAAAGTATTAGCATGATTTCGAGTTCTTCGGCTCAAATTGATGCGGCGGCTGCCCAGCAAGCTCAAATTGCCAATCAGCAAGCGGCGTCCATTAGCGAAACGACGACAACGATTAACGAATTGGGATCGTCGTCCCAAGAATCCGCCCAACACGCCGAGTCTTCCGCCAACAATGCCTCGAAAGTGTTAAATATGGTCGAGGAAGGAGCGCAAGGGGCGCATCAGGTTTTGCATCTGGCTAACGACGGATCGAAAGTCGTGGGCGAAACCCTTGAAGCCATTTCGCTACTGCAAGAAAAAGTGCGTGATATTGCCGCTCAAACCACTCGTTTGGGAGAACAAATTGCCCAAATTGGCACGATTGTCAGCGCGATCGCCGAAATTGCCAATCAAACCAATATGCTGGCGTTGAATGCAGCCGTCGAAGCGGTGCGAGCGGGGGAACACGGAAAAGGGTTTTCGGTGGTGGCTGCCGAAATTCGCAAACTTGCCGATAAAAGCAAGCAATCGACGGAAAAAATTAATACGATCGTGGCGGATATTCAAAATGCTTTAAGTGCGACGGTGATGGTCACCGATGAAGGGCGAGATAATGCCAAGCAGGTGGTCGGGTTGTCGCGACAGACGGCGGATGCGTTTCAAGAGGTGACTCAAGCCATCGACGAGATTGTCTTGAGCAATCAGGACAACATCCTGCAAGCGATGGACGAGGTGGTCAAAGCCAACCAGCAAATTTCGCTGACGGCTCAACAACAAGCTCTCGCAGTCGAGCAGGTGACGACAGCGGTCAACGATTTGAATAACGGGGCGCGTGAAAATGCCAGCGGAATCAGTCAAACGCGGGCGAGCATTCGAGGGTTGAAGGAAGCGGCGATGAATTTGAAAGGGTTGGTAGGCGGACAATCGAGCGCTTAAATCCACGTGTCGAACCACATGCGCCATTGAAATCCGGCGTTGGAGAGGGGGAGTCCCAAATAAACGGGGAGCCAAAATAGAAATGCCAAGGCGATCGCGATCGCGCTGCTAATGCCCAAAACGCGGAGTGGGTAGCGATCGCTCCTCAGCCACCGTTCCACCAACCAGGCGATGCCACCGAACGCAAACACGGCAGCGCTCATGTAATGATACAGGAACAGGCAGCGGCTGACTGTCGCCCACGGCAGCCAATTGGCGGCGTGATTGACGATCAGGTACAGTGCGATACTGAGTTGGGAGGATTGGACAATCTGGCGGTGGCGTTCGAGAACGACAATCCATAACAAGGCGATCGCGATCGTACTCGACCACCACAACAGCGGGTTTCCCATGGCGTGAACGTCGAAAACCACCGGGTTTAGATCGGGCGGGAGGGACGGTAGCGTGGCGTCGGACTCGCGGGTTCGCTCGAAAAAATACACCACCGGACGCACCAGGAACAGCCAACTCCACCAAGGCGAACAGTAAGGGTGAACGTCGGCTCCCGTGTCGATGCGTTGGTGGTAGGACAAGATTTGGCGTTGCATCTCGAAAAATCCCCGTTCCGGTTGCAGGTATAGGTGGGGAATCCAAATGAAGCTATAGGTGAGAGCTGGAACGATCGCCAAGCCCAGTAGAACTTGTCCGAGATGGAGTCGAGCGAATCGCGCTAGGAACGATTTCGCCCCTTGCGATCGTCCTCGCAATCCCCACGCCACCAGCCACAGCAGGACAATTCCCAGCCAAAACCCCAATCCGTTCCATTTCACCGCCGCTGACGCTCCCAAACTCATCCCCGCGATCGCCAATTGACCCCAACGCGATCGCCCCTGAGCGTCTAAGGCGCGCAGGACGAACCAATGACCCAACAAGCCAAACCCCACCAGATACACGTTTATCAGGGCGTAGCGAGATTCGACCAGAAACAAGCCATCCAGGGCGACAAACGCTGCCGCGATCGTAGCGTAACTGCGTCGGCGACTGAGTTGGTAGGCAATTCCCGCCACAATCAGAGGGAGAAACGACCCGGTGAGGGCATTGAGCCAGCGATAGTCCCACGGCGACAGCACCGACCCCGCCAGCGTATTGGTTTGTTCCGCGCCAAAGGGCAACCACTGACCCAACCCAATCGCGATCGCAATCAGATACTTGCCTAACGGGGGATGGGCGTCAAAAAATTCTGTCCCAGTTAAATAATGGTTGGCAAATTTAGCAAAATAAACTTCGTCGAAGACCAGGGTGTTGAAGCGACCCAATCCCCAAAACCGCAATCCGGCAGAGAAAATAAAAATTCCCAACAGCGCCAGTTTAAACCAGCTCGTTCGCTTGGGAGAAAAAATGCGTCGCACGATCGCCTCGAATCTCCAGCCAGGGAACGTCAGTTGTATCCCATTCTAGCCGCTCTCGGCATCCCTCAATACGACGAGGAGCCTAGATCGAGGGATCTAGGCTCAATAAACTACAAGCGACAGGTTGTTCAAATAAATTGACTCTAAACGATACGAAGTTGCGAAATGCAACAACAAGGACAACTAAGGTTTACACAAGCTCGTAGCTTCACCTTCACCGCCAGCACGAATCGGTCTTTCCAGATCTTAGTTTGGCCTTGCCCCAACTGGAGCGTTTGCCACAATGTCCCGTACATGCTAAACCGGGCGCTACGAGGGAACGTTTAGCAGAGAATACCGACGCCTCCGTTCCTTCTTTTAACTAGCAAATGGTGTCTTGCTTTTCGGTATCTACGATCAGAATAGCACGGGAATTATCAATGGCAACCCCCTATTTACCAAACTTCACAAAAGCCATTTTTACGGGATAAAGTGGCGCTCGAACCGACAAGAGAGATTGTCTCAATCTCCTCATTTCCGATTGGGGATCGACGGTATCCCATTAGAATTCTGCGATCGCCCATAACAAAGGGTCTAGCCACAGACGACTAGACCCTACCAAACTAGAACTAACAGATTGTTACGCAGAATGGAATGAACAACCTAAGATGAAGTGAGTTTAGATTTGCTAACTATGGGTTGACAGCGCTCGCAGCAGGGGTGCTACGAGTGGCACGCTAGGTGGAAGACACCATAACCTAGTTGCCCGTCCCAGTTCGATTGATTGAATCGCTTTATGGCGTCTATGGGATAAGAGTAGCATAGCCAAAACTTATGGCAAGTATAAGTTTACCAAAATTCATATTTTCCAAAAGGGGATGCACTTCGGGGGGTTTGTGCTATCCTAGTTAAGGTGCAATTCAAGGCTCAGTAGCTCAGAGGTTAGAGCAGGGGACTCATAAGCCCAAGGTCGTAGGTTCAAATCCTACCTGAGCCATTTATCATACTCATTTCATTTTCCTGAGTTGAATAGTTCTCTGTAGGGATAGTATCCTCCGTTGCTACGGCGGCTAGCAACCGATTGAACGACTCGAACTCAGTCGCAGCGGATGGCTGTTACGAGGGCATCCGCGAATGTTGGCTTCCAAACTAGGGTAAGACTCACGTTCGACACACTTCAGTCGAGTTAGGCAACCGGCAACCCGAGGGCGTACTTCTTGAATTGGACTCATTCACCTGACATTGCCACTTCCAGTTCAGTCCGTAGAACCCCTTATTCTTAAGCCAAAACATCCTCGCCACACTCATCGGCAAGATAGCACAAGGCACGAAAGCGCAAGTAAACAAACTGTTCGTAAAACGGGTTCAACTTGCACAAGGGCGGAATATGCAAGATCGTGCGACCTAACAATTGAATATCCCGTGCAAACGGACACTGGGCGGGAATCGTACGGCAGATGAACCGAGCAAACTTCGGCGTATTAATTTCGATTTTATCTAACCATTGGCGAATCGGTTGAAGCGGCTCAAAATTCGGAGCTTCGTCCAAACCATTGAATAAAAGATTTCCTAAACGTTGGGTTAAGGCTTCGTTTTGGTTCGCCGTTTCTTTGTGAGGGAAATACATCTCGTAACTCCGCTGTTTCAACTCTATTAAACAGCGTAGCCATAATTTAAAAGGATGGCAAGGGGATTAATATATAAACTGCGTTTATCAAAGATTAGTCCAGCTTAACCCCGGAGGGAGAGCGGGGGATAGGGAGAAACTGGGTCAGCTCTATAGCAATGCGCTCTTGGCT
>CAYQUF010000117.1:9474-14622 GCA_964420595.1 uncultured bacterium | reverse complement strand
TGCTTGGCGCAAATTAATCCCGCATCGCGATCGAGGTAGATAATGAAATAACCGCTGGGATCGAGATCGATGTGGCGTTTGGACAATTCGTCATCAATTGCTTTGAGATTAGTACTGGTTTGACTCATTTAAACTTCAATCGAATCCATTCAGCTTGCACGTCATCTAATCACTTATCGTAAACTACCGCTATTGAATCCAAGATAACAATAGTGGCTTCCTACCATTCATGTTCTTGTTTGAGGCTGGGAATTTTTTCTTGATGTCGTAGCTCGATCGTCCCTTCCCAGTCTCCTGATAGGTCTGATTCATCAAGTTCAGACCATAGTTCCACAACCACCGGCAATTGCCGAAGGATTGCTCCAGCGACTGCTTCTGTGACTCATTGGGATATAGTCTGACCTTGACGACCTTCAGCATTCGGGTCAATGAGATTCACTATCAACACCATACCACAGGGGGTTGCCGCCATTCATCTCACGCTTCAGTCTAAAGATTAGATGCGGAGGATTCTGGCGGGTTTTGCTAAAGTGCAAATCGGCTCGAATTCACCCAAGCCTGGCAAAGTGGCGGGCGATCGCCCGCGCCTGTCGAGTCCCAACATCCTGAATTAAAATAGAGTGTCCCCCAAAATCCACACTGAACACCATAGGCTTGAGGCGAAGCATGGCTACTGCAACAACGCAAAACCCCGAGAAAGAGAAAGCCTTGAACCTGGTACTCAACCAGATCGAGCGCAGCTTTGGGAAAGGATCGATCATGCGCCTGGGCGATGCCGCCCGGATGAAGGTCGAAACCATCTCTAGCGGCGCGCTCACCCTCGATTTAGCCCTGGGAGGCGGTTTGCCCAAGGGTCGAGTCATGGAAATCTACGGACCCGAGAGTTCCGGTAAAACCACCCTCGCCCTCCACGCCATTGCCGAAGTGCAAAAATCCGGCGGCGTGGCTGCGTTCGTCGATGCCGAACACGCCCTCGATCCCACCTACGCTTCAGCCGTCGGCGTCGATATCGAAAACCTGCTGGTCGCCCAACCCGACACGGGCGAAATGGCGCTGGAAATCGTCGATCAGCTCGTGCGTTCGGCAGCGGTCGATATCGTGGCGATCGACTCGGTCGCCGCTCTGGTGCCCCGCGCCGAAATTGAAGGCGACATGGGCGATACGCAAATTGGCTTGCAAGCTCGCCTGATGAGCCACGCCTTGCGCAAAATTACCGGCAATATCGGCAAATCCGGCTGCACGGTGATTTTCCTCAACCAGTTGCGCCAAAAAATCGGCATTGCCTACGGCAACCCCGAAACCACCACCGGCGGAAACGCGCTGAAATTCTACTGTTCCGTGCGGTTGGACATTCGCCGGATCCAAACCCTCAAGAAAGGCTCCGATCAGTACGGCATTCGCGCCAAAGTCAAAGTCGCTAAGAATAAGGTCGCGCCGCCGTTTCGGATTGCCGAGTTCGACATTCTCTTCGGTCACGGCATTTCTCGCTTGGGTTGCTTGCTCGATCTGGCTGAAGAAACTAACATCATCAATCGCCGAGGTGCCTGGTACAGTTACAACGGGGACAATATTGGTCAGGGTCGCGACAACGCCATCAAGTATCTCGAAGAAAATGCCGAGTTTGCTCAGACCATCGAGCAAGACGTACTCAAACAGCTCGAAATGGGGGCAATGGTGTCGGCAAATTCGGTGAATCCGAAGAAACGCGACGACGACAGCCTGGAAGAAGAAGAGGAAGAAGAAGAAATGTACGAGGAGGTCGAAGACGCGGACGCAGACGTTGACGAAGACTAATTGACGGGTGGGGGAAGTTCTCTGACTTTCCCCTTAACGCACCTCCAGTTGCTCTAACAATTGGTCGAGTTGTCCCTGCCGCTCGCAACTGAACTCGCGCTCTTGCCACTGGCTCAGATCCACCTGTGCTAAGGGGATGACGCGATCGCACTGGGGCGTGTAAACGTGACTGGCGATCGCCCAGAGAAAGCCACGGGTCGCGTCTAGGGCAGTTTTCAGCCACGATTCGCGATTGCCGGGAACCCCCGATTCGGCGACCAGTTCCATGTCTACCCAGATTCCTCGCATCCCCAGCATTATCTGTGCCAGCCATTTCGCCCGAGGCAGGTGGGTGGCGGAGGTGATGACTTTAATATGGCGAGCTTGCCACTGCTGCAAAATTGGCAAGGCATAATAATAATTGCCGAAGGTGGAATTGGCGCACTTTTCGAGCCACACGCGGGACACGGAAGCGCGCGATCGCGTGAAAATTGCCACCAAACACGGATCGTCGGAACCGTGAGAAATTAAAATCGGCACCTGGGGAGAGATTTTTGCCAATCGAGCGGCGTGGATTTCGCGGCGAATGCTGCCGCCAAGGACGAAAAACGCATCCACCGGGCGATCTGCGAGGGGTTTCAGGTTCAGCCACCACCCCCACCAGCCCGCGCAAATTGCCAGCAACAGACCCGCTAGCAGCCATAGGCACCATCGCTTCAACCAACGTGCCATCATTGCTAGGACTGCGATCGATCTTGAGGCACGACAAACTGAATTCGACCGCTTTCGGTTTTGCGAATTTCTGCCCCCAGTTTCAACAGTTCCCGTTTTGCCCGCTCTCGCACGCGATCGTCTACCGTTTGCTGATAGACTTGATTCCATCCCCAAATTCGCAGGCGCAAGCTATCGGGGTTTTGTCGCAGGAATTGTGCGGTTTGTCGAAACCGACCCGCTGTTTTCACGGCTCGCGCGGCTTCGAGCCAGTCGGCGGCATTCTCAAAAGATCGGGCAGCCGCTTCGGTATTGCCCAAGAGCAACCATTGGTCTAAGGCTTTGTAGTACCAAACGAGATAGGCGTTGGCATCGACCTGGGGCGAGAGGGCGTCAATGCCTCGGTTCATGTATTCGATCGCCACTTCCGGTCTGCCTTGATAGTACGAAATCGCCGTCGAGAGGAACGGATACATCTGGATAAAATGCGGGTCGAGCTGGGTGATGGCGTCGAAGTAGTCGTCGTTGAGGGAATAATTCGTTTGCGATCGCGCCTCGTCGTCGCCGAAGTATTGCAGAAAGCTCAAAAATGTCCAATCGGCGAGAAAATTATCGAAGGTCAGCGAGGGAATGTGTTGGAGACTCTGCAACCGCGCGGCTTGCCGCTGTTGGGCGACTTGAGGGGTTTGCGATCGCCCGGCGGCTGTTTCGAGTTGCGATCGCTGCATGGCAATGACGCCACCGAGGGCAGCAATCGCGATCGCCGCGTAACCCAACCATCCCCAATTGCGCCATTCGACCCGATCGGTCTTGACCTCCAATTCAGATGACATACCGTTTCTGTCCCTCTCGCTCGCTGACTCGCCCAATGACAAATGTTGGGGGATCGATCGCAGCATCGATCTACAACTATTTTAATGGCGAGAGCGCATTGGCTCCCTTTGCCGAGGTACGCTGTCTTGTTGTTCGTTGCCTTCCTTCACTGAAGTGTACCGCACGGGACTAACAACTGCTCGATTGAGAGAAAATCAATCCGGAATCGGAACTCAGCGTCGTGAAGTTACTCCCGTCTTCCGGCGGAATGCTCCGTATTCTTGCCAGTAGGCAAACTGTCACAGAATTGGTACATTGTATAGTAATCGCTTGACTATCCTAGAAATAAGTTAACTTAATTTTCCACCCTGGTTGTTTCATTTCTCTGGCGATCGGGAATACCCTTTTGTTCTCTTAAAAATTATTTAAATCATATTTGGGGTGTTTCGCGGTCGAAATTTATTCGTTCCTCCTCTAGACCGCCCAGCGAGCGCAATCGCTGTCTCTGTTGCAGACCCAACGCATTAAGCTAGCTTACATGAATCGATCTTTAAAACGCATTTCCCTGCGTCAAGTCGCCCTATTTGGTGGCATGCTGGCAACCGCAGCTACCCTTTCGCTCATCGACCCGGTGCTGTCGGGCGAAGCCAATGCAACCCTGCAAGATAGTCCCAAAACCGTTCTCGACGAAGCTTGGCAAATCGTCAATCGCGATTATGTAGACGGTTCGTTCAATCGCGTCGATTGGCAGCAAGTCCGACAAGACCTGTTGAGCCGAGAATACAGCTCGCGCGAACAAGCGTACGAGGCATTGCGCGAGGCTCTCTCCCAACTGCAAGATCCCTACACGCGCTTTCTCGATCCCGAGGCATTCCAGGCACTCAACGACCAAACCGCCGGGGAACTGTCGGGGGTGGGATTGCAACTCAAACGCAACGACGGCGATCGCGCCATTGAGGTGGTCGAGACGATCGATCGCTCCCCCGCCGCGCGCACCAGCATCCAACCAGGCGATCGCATCTTGAGCATTGACGGTCAATCCACCGATGCCATGAGCGTCGAACAGGCGGCGCACCTAATTCGCGGTCGCGTCGGCACCTCCGTCACGCTGCAACTGTCGCGACCGGAAGGAACGGCGTTTGAGGTCACCCTAGTTCGGGGACGAATTCAACTGCCCGCCGCCCATGCTACCCTCAAACAGGAAGGCGACACTCAAATCGGGTACATTCACCTGAGCGAGTTCAGCTCCCACGCGCCCGAGCAAATGCACCGCGCCATTCGAGACTTGCGCGATCGCGGGGCGGAAGCCTTCGTCCTCGACCTGCGGGGCAATCCCGGCGGTCTGTTCCATGCCAGCGTTCAAATCGCGCGGATGTGGATGGACAACGGTTCCATCGTGCGAACCGTAGACCGTCAGGGTCGCAGCGAAGAAGTCGAAGCCAACCGCACGGCACTGACCCAACTTCCCCTCGCCATTCTCGTAGACGGTCATTCTGCCAGCGCCAGCGAGATTTTAGCCGGAGCCTTGCAAGATAACGATCGCGCCACGGTGATCGGGACGACGACCTTCGGAAAAGCCTTGGTGCAATCGGTACATTCCCTCTCCGACGGATCGGGATTAGCCGTCACCATCGCCCACTACTACACCCCCAACGGCACCGACATCAGCCAAAAGGGAATCGCGCCGGATATTGCCGTCACCCTGACCCACCAACAGCGCCAGCAACTGCAAACCAACCCCAGCGCGATCGCCACGGACTCCGATCCCTACTACACCAAAGCCCTGTCGTTTCTCGAAACGCAATCTCCGGCGCCAATTGCCGTACAATAGTCGGGAACGAGGGCGATCGC
>CAYQUF010000117.1:0-9374 GCA_964420595.1 uncultured bacterium | reverse complement strand
AAGGATTCGACTGCGCTTTCAACTTCGCCGCCTCCCGCTTCAACTTCTCTTCGAGGGTTCTCACCTGACGTTCCCGCTGGTTGAGTTTTTCCTCTAAATCTTGAAGCTGGTCGCGGCGTTTTTCCAATTCGATATTGCGGCGGGCGAGATCCTGACTTTGCAACGTCAGCGACTGTCGCCACTGCTCGGCGCGTTCGGTTTCCTGCTGCAAGAAGTCCGGCGTAATCCCTTGTGCCATAAACTGTTTGACCAACTCCATCACCCAGTCGGTGGCATCGCGGACGTTCGACACCTGGCGGTTGTTGACATCAACTAACACCAGTAAGCCGTCGCCGTAGGGACTGGCTTCCGGGGTGGCAATGGGCTCCTCTTGCGACACGGTTGCCCATTTATTTTCCGCTTGCTGGCGTGCGAGCAGGCGCAAACCGGCTCTACCCAGCAAACCGCCTTTTTTTTCCACCTTGGCTAAATAGAGCATGGTTGGCTTTCTCCTTCGAGCATCGGGGGAGATGCTGGTCTTTTGCTTAGAATCGCTTCAATCGCTCGCGCAGAATTTCCGCTTGCTTTTCGGCTTCAGCCAAGTTATCTCGCGCCCCTTGCACGATTTCGGCGGGTGCTTTGCTGACAAAATTCTGATTCTGCAAGCGCCCTTGCAGCGATTTCACCTCTGCGTCCACCTTAGCAAGGCTTTTCTCGATCTTGGCACGCACCTGGTCGATGTCAACGACGCCAGCCAGGGGAACCAGCACCTGCACCGTCCCCACCACGCCAGCAATGGTTTTTTCCGGTTCGCGATCGAGTTGCGCGATGACGTTGGAGGTTTCGACCCCGGCTAAATCTTGCAAGTAGGCTTCCCCGGCTGCCAAAATTTCCCGTTCGCGCGGGTTCTGACTTTGCAAAATCGCCTCGATTTGAGTTTTGGGTTTAATATCCACCTCGGCGCGCAGGTTGCGGATCGTGCGAACCGCTCCGATAATCAGGTCGAAATCGGTTTCCAGCTCGGTATCGATGCGGCTGTCGTCCGCCTCGGGATAGGCTTGCAGCGCCAGGGTTTCCCCCTCTTGCGCTTGGCTGAGGGTATGCCAGATTTCCTCGGTAATGTGGGGCATAAACGGGTGGAATAACTTCAAAATCCCGTCGAGTACCCTGGCGAGGGTTTGTTGTGCCACCCGGCGCGACTCGGGGTTGTCCCCCTGCAAGCGAGACTTGACCAGTTCGATATACCAGTCGCAGAAATCGCCCCAGGTAAACTCGTACAGTCCTTTCGCCGCTTCTCCCAAACCGTAGCGATCGATATACTCGCGGGTTTGCTTCACCGTTTGATGGTAGCGCGAGAGAATCCAGCGATCGCACAGCTCCAACGACTCCGGTGCCGGTTTGCCCAACTGCTGCGGCGTTTGACCGTCCAAATTCATCATCGCGAACCGCGCCGCGTTCCACAGCTTGTTGGCAAAGTTGCGCGAGGCTTGCACCGAGGGAGACTCGTCCTTGTCGCGATCGTACTCCAGGCGAATGTCCTGACCCGCTCCTGCCACTTCGCGAATCAAGGTATAGCGCAGCGCGTCGGTGCCGTACTTGTTCATTAGTAACAGCGGATCGATACCATTTCCCGCCGATTTGGACATTTTCTTGCCGTTTTCGTCGAGAACCAACCCGTGAATGTACACGTCGCGAAACGGCATTTGTTCGGTGAAGTGCATTCCCATCATCGTCATGCGCGCCACCCAGAAGAAAATAATGTCGAATCCGGTGGAAAGCACGCTGGTGGGATAGTACTTCTGCAAATCTTGGGTTTGTTGGGGCCAGCCGAGGGTGGAAAAGGGCCACAACCCGGACGAAAACCACGTATCGAGCACATCGGGATCGCGTTCGAGGCGCACGCCTTCGCCAAATTGTGCCTTGGCTTTCTCCCACGCCTGCGCTTCCGTTTTCGCCACCACGAACGGCGTGTCGTCGGTAATGGCATCTCCAGTTTCGCTGACGGCGTACCAAGCCGGAATTTGATGACCCCACCACAACTGACGAGAGATGCACCAATCTTTCAACTTCACCAGCCAGTCGCGATACACCTTCGTCCAGCGTTCGGGCACGAACTGGGGTAAGTTGTGGTTATCGAGGGCATCGAGCGCCGCTTTGGAGAGGGGATCGATTTTGACAAACCACTGGGTCGAGAGCAGGGGTTCGACGGGAACCTTACCGCGATCGCTGTAGGGAACGGTATGCTCGTAGTCTTCGATTTTGACTAAATAGCCGTCTTGCCGCAACCGCTCCACCACCGCCTGGCGCGCCTCAAACCGCTCTTGTCCTTCAAACGAGCCGGCGTTGTGGTTGAGGGTGCCGTCCTTGTGCATGATGCTCACCATTGGCAATTGGTGCCGCTGTCCCATCTCGAAGTCGTTGGGATCGTGAGCGGGGGTGACTTTCACGCAGCCGGTGCCGAATTCCGGATCCACCAACTCGTCGGCAATCACGGGAATTTCGCGCCCGATAATCGGCAGGGTAAGGGTTTTGCCGATCAGGTGGCGATAGCGATCGTCTTCGGGATTGACCGCCACGGCGGTATCCCCCAACATCGTTTCCGGGCGAGTGGTGGCGACTTCTACCGATCCCGATCCGTCGGTGAGGGGATAGCGGAAGTGCCACAGGTGACCTTGGGTGGGTTTTGGCTCCACTTCCAAATCGGACACCGCCGACTGACTGGCGGGACACCAGTTGACCAAATAGTTGCCGCGATAGATCCATCCTTGTTCGTACAGGCGCACGAAGGCTTCCAAGACGGCGGCGGACAAGCCCTCGTCCATGGTGAAGCGTTCCCGACTCCAATCGACGGACATCCCCAAACGGCGGATCTGATTGACGATTTTGCCGCCGGATTCGGCTTTCCACTGCCAGGCGCGATCGAGAAACCGTTCCCGTCCCAGGTCGTGGCGCGTTTTGCCCTCGGCTTTAATCTGCTTGTCGAGGATGGTTTGGACGGCGATGCTGGCGTGGTCGGTACCGGGCAGACACAGGGTATTGTAACCGCACATGCGGTGATAGCGGATGAGGGTATCGATCAGGGACTTGTTGAAGGCGTGTCCCATGTGCAAGCTTCCCGTGACGTTCGGCGGCGGGATGACGATGCAGTACGGCTCGCCGGGGGCGTCGGGATCGGCTTTGAAGATTTGGCGATCTTCCCAAAACTGCTGCCATTTCGTTTCGGTTTGGGCAGGGTCGTATTGGGGGGCAAGCGTTGGAGTCATGAGGTCACTCAATCGGCACTCGGGGGTCAATATACACGATTTTGCCACACAAGCCGATCGGGAAGGCAACAGCTCCAGAAGGGAAGTGTCCCTCATCAGTCCGGGAAATGCTCTAGGGTCGCGAAGTGGGGACGGAACTGGCATCAATTGAGCGCGACCTTTATAAAAATTAGTTTAATATTCTTCAACGAATTGACGGTAAATCTTCTCGATTCGAGCGGTCTATCCGCGTTGGTTTCCAGGGGGAGAGGGAACGTTTTAAATCTCGATAATTTCACCCTCGATGCGATTGTGGGCAACTGGTATCATGTAAGGCAATAGCAGTGGCGATCGATCGCGCGCCCGATAAAGTTTTCAAGACTGTTACAATTCAAGTTTTGCTATGGCAATGGTAACCGTGCAACAATCCTCTCCAGGTCTTTCCCCTCTCCCTTGGCTTGAGGATAAAAGTCAGGGACTTAATTTAGAATCGACCCTGTGCGACCTCACGCTTTACGATTTTCAAGTCGAGTCGAGTTGTGCGGGGGGAAAAATTGCCAAGATTTTAACTGCGAATCCCATGTTCCCCGGCGTGGTGCTGCTCGATAAGGGGCGTTTTGTCAGCGCGATTTCCCGACGCCGGTTTTTCGAGCATATCAGCCGACCGTACGGGCTGGAGTTGTTTTCGCGACGACCGATTAAAGCGCTGGCGCGTTTTGTCCAAGCGGAGGTGTTGGTGGTTCCCCGCACGACGCTTATCGTCACGGCGGCACAACGGGCGGTTCATCGCTCGCCCGAATTGCTGTACGAACCGCTGGTGGTGGAGATGGAGCCGGGGGAGTATCGATTGCTCGACGTTCACCAATTGTTAATCGCCCAATCGCACATTCACGCGCTGACGGTTCGCTTGTTGCGCGATTCGTCGCAGCAGTTGGAGAAAGCCAACCGAGAATTACAGCGTTTGGCGGTGCTCGATGGCTTGACGCAGGTTGCCAATCGCCGTCGGTTTGACGAGTCGTTACAGAGCGAATGGCAGCGACTGGCGCGCGATCGCGTGCCGTTATCGTTGATTTTGTGCGATATTGATTTTTTTAAGCGCTATAACGACACGTACGGTCACCAAGCTGGGGATGCTTGCTTGAAACAGGTAGCGACCGCGATTCAAACGTCACTCAAGCGGGCGTCGGATATGGTGGCGCGATATGGGGGCGAGGAGTTTGCGGCGATTTTACCCAATACCGATGCAGACGGCGCCGAATGCGTGGCGCGAGACATCCGTGCGGGGGTGCGGGCGCTGGCGATTCCCCACCCAACCTCTGGCGTGAGTGCTTGCGTGACCCTCAGCCTCGGGGTGGCGACGATGTTGGTCGATCCCGAGTGCCCGCCGAGCGAATTGGTGTCGGTGGCTGATGCTGCCTTGTACGAGGCTAAGTCCGAAGGACGCGATCGCTATGTGGTGCGCGATCGGTCGCTGTCTGTCGATTCGAATTGCTAGGGGAACGAAGGGGGCGATCGCCACAAATATTGATTGATTGACAATCAAAATTAAAGTTTGTTCGTACTTTTTTGCTAGCGTTTGCGTAAACTTCATGAGTTTATCAATCTCTGAGGATGCAATTCAAGATCGGTACCAAAATTTAGTTAAAATTTAGTTAAAATTGGGTTAATTTAAAACATCAATTGACCTTAATTATAAATTATATCTTTATTTTTGCTGGGATCTGATTTCCAATATGATAGTATTAAACTTGAATTGAGTATCGTCAATAATTGTACGCTAAACTTGTTGGCTCGCTCGCCTATGCTCGCACAAGAATTCAAACGTCAAACCTCCGATCGACCCATCGCAGACGTATCCGAGTTAAATCTCCATCTCGAGTCAACCCTGCAAGAACTCCCCCTTTACGACTGTCAAATTGAAACGTCTTGTCCGGGAAAAGCCCTCGATCGCGCCTTTGAAGCCAACCCGCTCTTACCCGGCATTATTTTGACCCGGGAGGGGGAGTTAGCCGGGATGATTTCGCGGCGCAGATTTCTCGAATTTCTCAGCCGTCCCTACGGACTGGAGCTGTTTTTCAAGCGTCCGGTTCACTCGCTCTACCGGTTTGCCCAGACCGAACTGCTAGTGTTCCCCAGCCATACCCCCATTGTCGCAGCGGCGCGCCAATCGTTGCAGCGTCCCCTCGAACTGCTCTACGAACCGATTCTCGTCGAAATTGCCCCGCAGGTGTACCGCCTCGCCGACGTGCATCAGTTGCTGGTGGCGCAATCGCAAATTCACCAACTGACCACCACACTGCTTGAGGAGCAAACCAAAGCGCAGATGATGCAGACCGAGAAAATGTCGAGTCTGGGTCGAATGGTGGCAGGAATTGCCCACGAAATTAAAAATCCAGTCAACTGCATTGGCGGAAACGTCAGCTTTTTGAACAACTATTTCCAAGACCTGATGGAGTTGATCGAAGGATACGAAGGCGCTTTGAGCGATCGCGCCGAGTCTGTGGAGGCGTTAAAAGAGGATATCGATTTCGACTTCTTGCAAGAAGACCTCCCTCAAGTCATCAAAACCCTGGAAGTCAGCGCCGAGAGCCTGACGGCGATCGTCAGCAGCTTGCGCAACTTCTCCCACATGGACGAAGCGCACCGCAAAAGTGCCGACATTCACGGGTGCATCGAGAGTACCCTGTTGATTCTCAAAAATCGGCTCAAGTACGGCGTTGAAGTGGTCAAAGACTATGGCGATCTCCCGGAGGTGCGCTGCTATTCGGGTCAGTTGAGTCAAGTGTTCATGAACCTAATCGGTAACGCGATCGATGCGTTGGAAATGGAGCGAGAAGAACGACCGGATCTCGATAAAACTCCGACCGTGACCCTTCGCTCCCGCGTCATCGACGACGAGTGGATCTCGATCGCCGTCGCCGACAACGGACCGGGAATCCCGCCGGAAATTCAAGGACGGATTTTCGAGGACTTCTTTACCACCAAACCCGTTGGAAAGGGGACGGGAATGGGATTGGCGATCAGCTATCAGATCGTCACCGAGAAGCACGGGGGACAGTTCGAGCTGCGATCGCGCGTGGGAGAAGGCACCGAGTTTGAGATTCGACTGCCGCAGAATTAGAGGCAAATGTTAGGCTATGGGGGTAGATCGACCGACTAACGCTCTATTTCCCGTGCAAAACGGACGCGGCTGTCAACTGTCAAAACCGATTCTCTCCGAGGGACACGATCGCGACTTGCGCATCGAATCGACGCTGGCGGATTTGCCGCTGTATGCGTTTGAGGCGGACGTGAGTTGTCCGGCGATCGAGGTGGCGCGGACATTCGAGCAATACCCGCTACTTCCCGGCGTCATTTTGACCGCAGACGGACAGTTTGTCGGCACAATTTCGCGCGATCGCCTGCTGGAGTACCTGATTCGCCCCCAGGGATTGGAGTTATTTTTAGAACGACCCCTGAGCGTGTTGCACAGTTACGCGCGATCGCAGGTCTTGTTACTCCCGGAACAAACGCCGATTTTAGAAGCCGCGCGCCGAGCCTTGCGGCGATCCCCTCAGTTGCAAGGGGAACCGCTCGTGGTCAAAGGCGAGTCCGACACCTACCGATTGCTCAACGTCCACGAACTCAACGTGGCGCACTGGCAAATTCGGGGAATCGAAACCCAGGTGCGGATCGAGCGGTTGCAAGCGCAAATGATTCAAACCGAGAAAATGGCGAGTTTGGGACGCTTGGTGGACGGTCTGGCGCACGAAATTTTAGATCCGGTCGGCTTTATTTGGGGCAATCTCTCCCACGTCTCCCGCTACAGTGAAGAACTGATGGAGTTGGTGTCGGCGTACGAGGAACACTTCGAGGAACTTCCCGCCGAAATCGAAGAATTGAAAGAAGACATCGAGTTTGACTTTTTGCAGCAAGATCGACCCCGGGCGATCTCCAGCATTCAAAAAGGCGCAGAACGGTTGAAAAAGCTGGTCACCAGCCTGCAAAACTTCTGTCACATCGACGACGTGTATCCCAAACCCGCCGACTTGCACGAATGTATCGATAGCGTGCTGCTGCTGCTGCAAAGTCGCTTGAGTGGCGAAATCGAGGTGGTGCGACACTACTGTCATTTGCCTCCCGTCCAGTGCTATGCAGGGCAACTGAGCCAAGTGTTTATGAACATTCTCACCAACGCGATCGATTCGCTGATCGCTCAAGCACTCAACCGACAATTTGCCCGCGAATTCGGACAAGACAGCGCGATCGCGCCTTCAAAATCGGTCAACGAGAAACCGCGAATTGAAATTACCACCGAAATTCGCACCCTCGAAACCGGGAAACCCGATACCCTCGATTCTCGCTGGGTCGTCATCGCGATCGCCGATAACGGACCGGGAATTGCCCCGCAAAAGCGCCAGCAACTGCTCGACTCGTTTGCAGCGCCGACGCAACCGCAAAAAGAAACCAGCCTATCGGTGAGCCATCGGATCGTGACGGCGAAACACGGGGGGAAATTCTACCTGCGATCGCGCACGCCGCAAGAAGTCAAAGCCGAAACCCCGCCTGGCGATGCCGATTCCGCTAGCGGCACGGAATTCGAGATTTGGCTGCCGTTATAGCCTCGCCTACCTTTCTCCCCGTTGCCTCATAAACAAACTCCCCCGCCCAACAGACAGGAGAGTTTGAAGCTTTTAGGATTCACCGCGACGCCGTCTTACCTCAGTTTTCGACCTCTATATGCCAGGTGGGTACCTCCGCTATGGTTTTAAGTTTCCGGGTGACAAGTCCAGCTACGCCAGACCAGCCCGGTATACTGCCACCAAAACCTTCGGTTCCCTCATACAGAAGCTGTAGATCGGAAAACATTATTGGCAGTCACCAACGTCGCAGTGCAACCTTATTAAATATAATACCGGCATTCACCCCCTAAATGACAAGGGGGAACGTTAGAGATTTCAGACTTGAGGGTACCAAATCGATTCGACGGTACGGGCAACCGCCATCCCTTCTTCTCTGGCGCGCGCGGTGGGAGTGTCGAGCAACACGGTAACGTGACCTAGTTTGCGTCCCGGTCGGGATTGGGTTTTGCCGTACCACCGCACGCACGCGCCGGGAATTTCCTCCAAACGCTGGCGGCGATCGCTATAGTCGCTTTCGGAATACTCGAATCCCAGCAAATTCACCATCACCGCTGCCCCACATTCTAACGCCGTATTGCCCAGGGGAAGACCGGCGGTGGCGCGCAGGTGTTGGGCAAATTGCGAGGTTTGGCAGGCGTCGAGGGAGAAGTGACCGGAGTTGTGGGTGCGCGGGGCAATTTCGTTGACCAGAACTTTGCCTTCGCGGGTGAGAAACAGTTCGATGCCGAAGACGCCAACCCCTTGCAGGGTTTCTAATAGAGTGCGAGCGAGGTCTTCGACCTGTACCATCACCGAGGCAGCTAAGTTAGCCGGAGCCAGGACGCGCCGACAGACTTGTTGCTCCTGTTGGGTTTCGACCACGGGATAGAGGGCAATGTCGCCTTGGGGATTGCGAGCGGCGATCGCAGCCAGTTCGCGATCGAAGGGGATAAAGGCTTCTACAATGACGGAAGGATAGCCCCAGCGTTGCCAGGTTGCCTTGAATTCGTCGAGGTTTTGCACAATTGCCGTTCCCTGTCCGTCGTACCCGTGGCGGCGTGCTTTGATGACCAGCGGAAATTGAGCGCGCGCTATGCTCTCGGGAATGTTACCGTTGGGGTCGGAGGCGATCGCGAAAAACTCGGGGACGGGTAAGCCAATCTCGCGCAGGTAGCAGCGTTGGTCGTATTTATCCAACAGCGGCGCGAGGGCGTCTAAACTGGGACGGAAGCGAACCCCCTGTTGCGCTAATTTTCCCAACGCTGCGAGATCCACGAATTCGTTTTCAAAGGTAATGACATCGCAGCGAGATGCCAATTCTGCCGTTGCATCGAGGTTGTCCAGGGGAGCCAAAACGGTATCGGCTGCCAAACTCGCCGCCGGGTCGCTGGCGCTGGGGGTTTGAACCAGCAATTCGATCCCTAACGATTGCGCCTCTTGTGCCATCATCCACGCCAATTGTCCGCCGCCAATCACGCCGATGCGGTTGAACGTCGGTGGGGAAGGAGAGGCATTGGGTTGAGTTTGAGGGGATATGTTGGGACTCATAGAA
>CAYQUF010000116.1:0-14678 GCA_964420595.1 uncultured bacterium | reverse complement strand
CCCGGTTAGCACCGACACCCCCACCTCGCCCAAGGCAGGTGGGGTGAGCTTCATTGGATCGATGGCGAACTGACGATTCACCACGATCGCGCCTATCAGGTGATGCAGCATCCAGGGTTTCGCCGCAGGGCTCACAGAGACCAAAAAACTCCAGGGTGTGATAAAACACCGTGAAATGCTGCTGCGCCTCCAACCGTCTTTGCAAACCATGGGCTGGGCACTCCTCCACCGGCACCGATCGCCCACAGTTCAAGCAAGTCAAATAGTGGCAATCTTCCGACGCCAGCCGATACACCCATTCGCCATTGGTTAGCGCCCGTGCCTGCACTAACCCCTGCAACTGCAGCGCCTTAATCGCCCGATACACCGTCGCCAACCCCAGCGATCGCCCCTGGGCTTGCAACTGAGCATAGAGATCCTGCGCCGTCATTTCCGTGAGCGTGCTGTTCAGCCGCTCATAGACCCACTGCTGACCTCGGGTGAGTTTGAGTTTGGCCTTCATTGCAGTAAATTAGAGAATGATTATCATTTTTATTGTACGCCTTCCTTGCTATGACTTCTACCGAAATTGCTCCCACGCCTCAAGCCACTGCTGAAGCCGCTGCTTCTACCCTGCCGGCAATAGCTCACCGTCCCCGCCGACTGCGACGCACAGAGGGATTGCGGCGAATGGTGCGCGAGCATCACCTCACGACCAATGACCTGATCTATCCGGTGTTTGTGATGGCAGGGGTGAGTCAGAAAGAGGCGATTCCCTCCATGCCGGGGTGCTACCGCTACACCCTGGATTTGCTCCTGGACGAAGTCGCCGCTGCCCACGACCTGGGCATCCCCGGTATCGCCCTGTTTCCGCTGATTTCCCCGGCGCTTAAAGACAATGCCGGTACCGAAAGCTATAACCCTGAGGGGCTCGTACCCCAAGCGGTGCGGGCGATTAAGCAGGCTATCCCTAACCTGCTGGTGTTCACCGATGTGGCCCTCGACCCCTACAGCAGTGCAGGCCACGACGGCATCGTCGAAGACGGCGAAATCCTCAATGACGAAACCGTGGCGGTGCTGGTGCAGCAGGCCCTCTGCCATGCCGAAGCTGGGGCAGATTTTGTGTCTCCTTCAGACATGATGGATGGTCGGGTCGGGGCCATCCGTCGTGCCCTGGATGCGGCAGGTTGGATAAACGTGGGCATTCTGGCCTACTCCGCTAAATACGCCTCCGCTTACTACGGCCCCTTCCGCGATGCCCTGGACTCGGCTCCCCAGTTCGGTGACAAAAAGACTTACCAGATGGATCCCGCCAACCCCCAGGAAGCCTTGAAGGAAGTGGCCCTCGACATCGCTGAAGGGACCGACATCGTCATGGTGAAACCGGCCCTGGCCTACATGGATATCATTCACCGCATCAAGCAGCACACGACGTTGCCTGTAGCTGCTTACAACGTCAGCGGCGAATATGCCATGGTCAAAGCGGCGGCTCAACAGGGCTGGATTGACGAGCAAACCGTGGTGATGGAAACCCTCACCAGCCTCAAGCGAGCAGGCGCGGATATGATTTTGACCTACTTTGCCAAGGATGTCGCTACCTGGCTACGGAGGTAAAGCCATGGACGATGCGATGAACTTTCTAGAATGTTGCATTCTGCCCATGCCAGACGGCACGTAAATTGCAATCTTAACAGTGAATGTCGAGCGGGATGGCCAAATGAATAACCATTGCCAGCCTTAAATCTGGCTATCCGTCCGTCAGCCGTTTGATGTTTTCAATCCACCGCAATCGCTCGGCGTGTTCCAGGTTTAAAATATCGTCGCGCGACCAGTGAAAATTTAAGGCGATGAAGGCTACCTCCTCGTACAGTCGCTCTGAGGGGTAGCCTAGGATTCCCCCGATAGGGAGAGTTCCTCGTAAGGATAGGCAATGTCGTTAAACAAATCGATGCAGTAAACTAGGTCGGTCAACCACAATTGTTCGAATTGAGTTGGGGTGAGAGTCGCGAGAGATCCCAATTGCGTCACCACCTGGGAGAGCATCACCAATACCCCGTATGTGGGATTGTCTCGAACTCGGCGATCGCGCTGTACAATAAATTCATCCCGTCCCGTTGGCAAACGCATCCTACCGTGGCGGTGCAGGGTTCCGCCATCGTCGAGGAATCCTTTGGGAAGGGTAAAGTCAAATTCTGTTTGCACGACTATTCGTCCGACTCGGCTGGCGTTGCGGAAGGTTGCGGCGTTGGAGCAGCGGATGCGGTATCGCCGTCCACTTCGAGTTCGTTAATTTTGCGATAGAACTTTTGCAGATAGCTCAGGTCGCACGCAAATAATCCTTCAATCACCGAGGGCGTCACTTCATCAATTGCCCCCAAACAGGTAATGACGCGCGATAGGATAATCACCGTGGCATAGGCGGGATTGGCTTTCACGCGCGGGTCTCGCATGGGAATAATTTCGTCCATCGCTCGCGACAGGCGCATGATTCCCGTGCGGTGAACGTTTCCGTCAACGTCGAGATAGCCTTTGGGAAGGGTAAATTCAAACTCAGTTTGAATCATTTCTCGGCTGGATCCGAATTAGCTGTTCGACGGCGACCTCGACTGCTTCAATCTGATACTCGTCGCTGTTGACGTTGGTATCGGAAATTTGATAGCTCACGGGCCAAGCTCCCTTAAATTCTAACCGAAATTTTTCCTGGGATCTCGTATCGTACAGAACGAGCGCGCCGTTACGTCGCTGACCCGCCCAATCTGCCCCTTCTTGAATGGAATGGAGCCAATTCCACAGGGTCATGGAAATGTTTAATCCCCGTTTTAAGGTGATATTGGTGTAAGTCATGTTACCGGGAACTTTGGTACGTACCATTCGACCTCGGGCTTTCCCATTTTTCCCCCATTTCTGAGGCGTAACTTCGCAAACTTCGATAACTTCTTGAGTAGCTTTAAAGCCGCTACACGATTCAAACAAACCATCGACCGCATCGTTGCTTCCATCTAAGATAAGTTCTAGATAGTAGCGCGATCGCGTGAGAATTTCAATTTCTGCCATACCACTTCTCCTTTAATCGCTGGGAATGGCTAAAAGCTGCCCTGTTGTTGTAAGATAAACCCCAAGGCAGCGTTGTCATGGCTAGAGGGCGATCGCGTTATTAAACGTCTGCCCGTACCATTTTAGTAAATCGAATTTCCATCGTATCTTTTGCCAGTTCTCCAGGTTTTCCAACATCTAGCTGACTCGTTTGAGTCAAGTTGCTAGGGAAACAGTCGGTAAAATCGTACTGCGCGCCAATGTTTCCGTTCAGATCGTAAATAAACAACGAAGCGGTTTTTCGATTTTTTCTAGACTCGCTAGCACCGCCAGAAAAGGAAGTGGCGTGGCATTTTTTATACCAATCTGTTATTTTCTGCTGATCGGATTCGTTCCCGGCTACGTATTCGAGTTTGAGTCCGGAAGGATACTCAACAGCACCAGGAGTCGATTGAGTTTGTGTTTTTCCATCTCGACCGCAGCCAATTGCACCACTTCCTGCGGCAACTTTCATTTCGATTGGGGGAATCGTACATTTTTCAATCACGATCTCCATCCCATCTAAGTCGAAGAAGAAGGAAGCATTAGTATTGTACTCGACATCTGCCATCGTTTAACTCCTGAAGTATTTTAATTTTTACAGACAAAACCCAATCTATACTACAAAACGCGCGTACAATTTTCGCATACAATCGTCCAAGTTTCCTTTAAATAGTCTTTCCCATTAACATCTAGTTCTCCAACACTCATTTTAGAGGGCCACGCTTCTTTAAAGTCCCACTGTGCGACAATTGTGTCGGAATTATCATAAGCAAACATGCTGCCTGTTTTTTTACTATCCGCCCATTTCCCTTCACCACCATCGCTAGTTGGCAGACAAGCTTTAAACCATTTCCACATAACAACGCTAGCACTCGTAGAAGTCGGACTCGAAATACAAACCACCTCAAATGTGACGACTTCTTCAAAGCCAGCCGAGTTAATTTGTCGTTCCGATCGCCCCCCCTTCATGGAACCAATTCCGCTCGACTCACCTGCTAATTTAGGCTTGTATTCCGGTACTTTAACACTAAAAAACGAAAGTTCTCCCAATCCATCAATGTCGAGAGAAAAACTACTTGGGGCGAGAGGTTTGAGTAAATCTGCCATCTTTGTTTCCTTACGCGATTCGTACTTTTAGATCTTTAAAATTTCGGGAAACAGGGCAGGTCGAAGCAAAAATTGACCTTTCTCAACCTGCCCGTTCCAGCCATTCATTATTGATTCGGAGCCCACTGACTGATGCGGAAGATTACGAATTCCGCCGGTCGTACCGGACAAACGCCCACTTCCACATAGAGACGACCCAGCATAATCGTTTCGTGGGTATTGATTTCGGCATCGCACTTGACGAAGAACGACTCCGACGGCGCAGACCCAAACAACGCCCCTTCGCGCCATAGCCGTTCGAGGAAATTGCTGACCGTGCGGCGCACCCGAGCCCACAAAATCGGATCGTTCGGTTCGAACACGACCCACTGCGTGCCAATTTCGATCGATTTTTCGATGTAACTGAGCAAGCGGCGGACGCTGATATAGCGCCATTGCACGTTGTCCGGTTCCACCAGCGTGCGCGCGCCCCAAACCTTGTACCCTCGGTTGTAGTTGGCAAAGTTGCGAATGCAGTTAATCCCCATCGGGTTTAACAATTCTTGCTCCCGCATATTGGTTTCGTAAGCCAAACCCGTCACGCCGCGAGGAGTTTCGTTCGCCGGAGCTTTAAACACGCCGCGCGCCTCGTCGGTGCGGCACCAAATCCCCATCATGTGACCGCAGGGCGGGACAAAAATCGGTCGTCCGCCATTGCGAGGGTTGGCCACCTTAATCCAGGGATAGTACAGCGCGCCAAACATGGAACGGCGATTGAACGCATTCAGCCATTGCGCCACGTGCTGCGGTCGCTGTTGGTCGGGGGAAATCGCTTGGGGATTGCCCTCGTCGTCGAGGTTTTTATCCACCTTGACGGGTGGCGGATCCAACAGTGCCATGCGATACGCCGGACCGGGGAAGGAGTTCTCGCACAGGCTGACCATCATTTCCATGACGCCGTGAACCTGCTCTAGATTGAGCAAGCCGTCTTGATAGACTCGCATCAAGTCCGGACACGCCACCATTGCCACTTCGTCAATTTCGAACAGTCCCTGCATCCCGCTGCGGTCGTCTCGCTGTCCTTGCAGTTCGCGCGGAAACCGGTCTACGCTGGAGACGTGAGGTGGCGGTACGACTTCGTACAATCCGTTGGAAGGACGGCGAGAGAGCGCGCCGCCAGCCTGAGAAATATTGAAAATCGAGACGTATGGGGATTCCTCCATCGCCGTGAGGGCGTAATCGGCAACTTCAGTCTCCACGTCAGGATTCATACTCAGGTGGTCGTAGCGTTCGAGTTCTTCCTCCCCTTGACGCACGCTGACGCTAAAGAATTCTCCGGTGTCGAAGGGGGATTCGGCATCGTCGGGAGCATCGTCGGGTAAGGGTTTGGGCTTGCTATCTTCGACAAGGACGCGAACCCGACCGTCTTCTGTGGCGGGAAGTGCGGGAGCCGCACCGTTGCCTTCGGGCAGTTTGAGGCTGAATTTGAGGGACGGACGACCGCCAGAGGTGGGAACCTCAATTCCGGTTTCTTCGGGAGCGGGTTGAGGCGAACCGGGGAGTTTGGTGCCGATGCTGGTAACCCAACAGCGTCCGCCACCGTTGAGGAACCATCCTTGAACGGCGAAGGGGAGATAGGCGTCGAAGTCGGTAAACCCATCGGAACCGGGTTTGGCGAAGAATTCCCGATACTGATCCCAGTTGGTAATCAGCATGGGTTTAAATAGTTCGGCATCGCCGCGTACGTCTTCGGTAAAGCCGACAAATCCGGCGACACTCATGCTCACCCCTTCAATCGGGCGGCTACCTCGGTCTACCTCTTCGACGTATACACCTGGGGCAAAATAGTCTAATGCCATGAGCGATCGTTCTCCTATTGGCTAGATTTGAAAGAACAGACAGGTCAGGGGGTTGATTGACACGAGATGCATTCGGGGACCGAGGGCGAGTTTGGTCTGTCAAACGGAATGGTCACCGTAATGTACAAGGCGGGGCGCAAGGGAACTCCAAGTCCTTGCCAGAGGGCGACTTTGTCAATCGGGTCGCTGGCGACTTGCAGGGGTAAGTTGCGATATCCGCGCAGGGTGGGTGCCAGAAATTTTTCGGGCAAGCAGGGATAGCGCAAGAGCAATTTCAAGATTTCCGATAACAAGTACTGTTCGCCGAGGGTAGTGCGATCCCAAACGGTCACGAGAAAGGAAACGTCAAACCAAATCGAGGAGTCCGGGCGTTCTTTGTCGTGGGGGTTGCCGTGCTTCCAACTGGGCGTTTTGCGTACGTCGTAGCAGTAGAGGGTGAGTTTGGGACCGTGCTGCACTTTGACGGAAGGACGATCGAAATCGATGTGCTCTTTGGCAATTGGAGAAATCTCGCCAGCGAGAGTTTCTGCTAGGGTCTGGGCAACTGCTGGAATCATCTGTCTTTCCAGGAGAAGACGATCGCCGTCAATGCCAACCCCGATGCTGCACCCGTGCGAGCGATCGCCCCGTACAAAAAGCGCTAGTAGAATCGGCAGTTCGGGCACTACGGGTTATAGCGTAGTCATCTGGCGGCTGAAGGGTTATTAGACTTTGGTCGAGATTCGCGCGAATGAATTGAGGGGAAGGGAACGGTGGCGCGTTTAGTTGCTGTCGAGGGCGTCGATTTTCCAGGTTTTGTCTTGGCGTACGAGGCTGAGGCTGACGGGAATTTCGCGTCCGGATTCGATAATGATGGTGAGATCGAGGGTGTAGCGATCGCCTTCTATTTTAGGCATGGGCAGGGTAAGGCGTTTGAATTGTTGGATTTTTTTCTGTTTCGCCCACTTGCGAAATTGCTGTTTGGTGGTGGTTTGCTGAAAGTGGGCGGTGGTGTTGGCGTAAGCTTCGTCCATCCTTCCGAGGGCAATGGTGCCGAAGAAATCGGTGAGAAAGTTGGTCAGTCCGCGCGTTTGGCGAAAGAAGATAAAGGCGAGAACCAGCCAAATCAGAAGCAGTGCGCCGCCGATGATGCCGAGACCGATGCCGATGTAGCCCAGATACGGTTGCAGGTTGTCCATTGTTGGGAAGGGATGTGCCAAATACCGCCGCTATTCTACCGTTAATTGGCAAGTTGACAAGGATGGGCGATCGGCGGTTGGCGGAAAATTTATTGAAATTCGATGAGTGGTTTGGTAGAACCATAAGATTGATTCATAGACAGCATTGTTTCATAATTAAGTCAAATTATAAAATCAAGAAGAAAGGGAGCAAGAACCGACGCAAAGCCGTTAACCGATGAGCCAGAAAACATCTCAAAATTCATAGGCAGCGTAAAGATTTTGCAATTAAAACTGCGAGAGCGTTAATCTAATCTAGCGATTTGGTAGCCTATGAAGATTTAAAAGTGAGAAACATGGTGAAGAATCATTGCTTGGCTCAATCAATCTCGGATGCGTCGTGGCAACTGTTCCTTGAATGGGTCGAATATTTCGGGGCAATCTTTGGGGTAGAAGTGAGGTCAGTTGCTCCTCATTTTACCAACTAAGACTGTGCGACTGTACGAGGCGATGGGATTCGAGGCGGTACAAACGTGGCAGTTGTATCGCCAGACCTTCCCATCATCCGCGCCAGACTCGGCTTGACCAACGCCGGAACCATGCGATCGCTCGCCATTCTCGCCCCCGACAAATTCCGCGCCACCGGACCGACTTGCAACGCCGCCAAACCGCCCATGACGAATAGGGGACAGCCGTTCCAGCGCAAGCGATCGTCGAGAACGGGCAACCCACGAACGACAGGATTGGGATAGGTCGCCAGGATGTCCCGAAACAGCGGATCTCGCGTCACGTCCAAACGAGTCCCCGTCGCCAGCCAAATGCGATCGCACCAGTCGGTTTCCCCGGTATCGTAACGCACCTGCCACGCCGTTCCCGTCCACGTCGCCTGTCGGATCTGACAACCTTCGCGCAGGTGCAAATTCCCATCGCGCATGGCTCGTCGCAGTTGCAAGCCGACCTCCGGCGTCACCGAACCGCCACCTCTGGCTTGTTGCACCAGTTGCCAACGCCGTTCCCAATCTGGCTCGGCTGCAAATGCTTTGAGATATTTCGGTCCGAGCCAACCGGGGTCGGCGTCGAATAACTTTTCTGTCAATTTCCCCCGTATGACCAGTTCCACCGTCGCCTGACGCGCCAACGCCCCAATCGCCAAATGTCCGGCGGTCAATCCGCCACCAACCACCAGTATCCGTTCGCCGCACAGTGGTAACGGACGCAAATCGACGCGAGTGGAGTGACACAGGCGATCGCTCGGATAGGACGAATCCAGCCGCTGCACCCAATCCGGACTGTTGGGAACGCCGCCTCCGGTCGCCACCACCACTCGCCGAGCCATGGTGACCTCGCCGCTGTCGAGATGCAAGCGAAACCGCTGACCGAGGGGTTCGATGCGCTCCACCTTGGCTCTAACGACGCGATCGCGCAGGTTCCACCGCTCCACCACATCCTGACAAAAATCGCGAAAGAGTTGCGTTCCCGGCAAGTCGTAGGGCGCAAATAACTCATTCGGACGGGACTGCGCAAACCGCCGCAAGGCATAGGGATTGGGGTCGCTATGGTGGACGGCGGGCGATCGCAGGTGGGGAATTTCCAACGCCGCAAACTGTCGGTTCCACTGGTGCATCCACTCCCCCGACGGGTCGAAGGCGAGGAAGCGATCGCCCATGGTTCGGCGTTTTTGCAACAAGTGCGCCGCCAGCGTCAGAGCGTGAGCCCCAGCCCCCGCGATCGCGATGTCAATTCGGTTCGGTCGAGACATGGGTGAATCGAAAATTAAAATGATAACCATTTTCAAAATACACGAGAATGAGTATGATTATCAAAATGTTGTCAGACCAGGGAGTCGTTTCGATGCCCAAAACGCCATCCACGCTAGTTTTAGCCGCCTCAGCCCTCCTGGCGATCGCCCCTGCCCCCAGCCACGCCAACCCATTCGAGTCCAGCGAACCCGACGCCTTATCCCAAGTCACCTCCGTTTCGCAATTGCGGGACGTACAGCCGACCGACTGGGCATTTCAAGCCTTGCAATCCCTCGTCGAACGCTACGGTTGCATTGCCGGCTATCCCGACGGCACCTTTCGCGGCAATCGTCCCCTCACCCGCTACGAATTCGCCGCTGGATTGAACGCCTGTTTGGATCGCATCACCGAATTGGTCGATGGCGGAAACGGACTCAACGCCGACGACCTTGCCACCATCCGGCGATTGCAGGAAGAATTTCAAGCCGAACTGGCAACCCTACGCGGTCGGGTGGATGCCCTCGAAGCCAGAACCGCCGAACTCGAAGCCAACCAATTTTCCACCACCACCAAACTCAGGGGAGAAGTCAGTTTTTCTGCCATCAGCGTATTTGGCGACGAGAAAGCCGACGGGAGCGGCGGTTTAGAAGAAGTGCCGGTGTTTAACGATCGCGTGCGTTTGTTTTTCAACACCAGTTTTACCGGACGCGATCGCCTGATTACCCGCTTGGACGCCCTCAATTCCGTTCCCTTCAGTACCGATATCACCGGAACCCCCATGACCCGCACCGCCTTTGACGAAGGCAGCGACAACGCCGTCCGGTTGGGCAAACTGATGTATCGCTTTCCCATTGGCGATCGCTTGCTCGTCAGTCTCGACGCCACCGGTGGCGAATATCAGGGCAACGTCAACAACAGCTACAACCCCTTTTTCCGGGAAGAACTCAGCGGAGCCATTTCTCGCTTCGGACGGTTCAACCCGATTTACTATCAAGGGTTAGAAGGAGCCGGAGCCACCCTCACCTATCTCCTGAGCGACAATCTCAACTTTTCGGTCGGCTATATGTCTCCCGACGCCAGCGATTCGAGCGAAAAAAGCGGATTGTTTAACGGACGCTATGCCGCTCTCGCTCAACTGGGGTTCGATTGGGGTGAAAGTAGCGGTTTGGGGTTAACCTACGTGCGATCGTACTTTCCGGGCGATCGAGTGGTCGTTTCTAGCGGAACCGGAAGCCAACTCGCCAACGCTCCATTTGGTCAAGACACTGCCACCTCCTCCGACCAATTCGGCATCCAAACCAGCTTGCGTTTGAGTCGTTATTTAAACCTCTCCGGTTGGGCGGGATTGACCCTAGCCGATGCCGAATCCGGGGGACGCGAAGGCGACGAAGCCACGATTTGGAACTGGGCAGTTGCCCTGGCATTTCCCGATCTCGGCAAAGAAGGCAGCGTCGCGGGACTCATCGTCGGACAGCCGCCCAAAGTCACCGACAACGACGGCGGAATTGAAGACGACGACACCGCCTTTCACATCGAAGCGTCCTATCGCTATCCCATTAACGACAATATCCTGCTCAATCCCGGTGCTTTCGTCATTCTCAACCCCGAACACGACGACGATAACGACGCCATCTGGGTAGCGACCTTACGCACGATTTTCGAGTTTTAGAGCCAACGGAAGGGGAGAAATTCCTCGTCTCCCCAACCCTTGACAATTTCCCAAACAAGTACAAAAATAATAATCATTATCATTTTGTTAGCCATGCGCCGCTGGTATCCTCTCAACCCACTCACTGCAACCGCACTGGCATTAGGACTCGCGTCCTTAGTCGGCTGTGCCACCCCGGAAACGACGGAAACCGATCCGGCTCAATCTTCTGCCTCTAATTCTGACGCCGAACCCATCAATGTGGTTGTCAGCATTCCACCTCAAAAATATTTCGTCGAGCAAGTTGGCGGCGAGTCCGTCAATGTCAGCGTTCTCTTACCGCCTGATGCCAGTCCCGCCACTTACGAACCCAAACCCCAACAACTCCAAAGCCTTAGCGATGCCGAGCTTTACGTTCGCATTCGAGTACCGTTTGAAAATGCCTGGTGGGATCGAATTCGCGGCACCAATCCAGACATGAAAACCATCGATCTGAGTGAAGGCATCGATCGCATTTCGATGGTAGCAGGACACCACCACCACGGGGAAGAAGGCGAACACCATCACGACGAGAAAGAGGAAGAACACCATCACGACGAAGACACCCACAAGACTGCCGAAACCCCAGCTAATCCCGACCCGCATATTTGGCTATCGCCGCCGCTGGTGAAAAAACAGGCGCAAACGATTTACAATGCCCTCGTCGAACTCGACCCTCAAAATCAAGAAATTTATCAAGAGAACCTCGATGAATTTCACGCCGAAATCGATCGCATCGACGAAGCGATCCAACAAAATTTAGCGGGAGTTCAGAACCGCACCTTTATGGTATTTCATCCCTCCTGGGGGTATTTTGCCCGTGCTTACAATCTCGAAATGATTCCGATTGAAGTAGGCGGAAACGAGCCGAGTGCGGCGGAAATGTCGAAACTGATTTCCAAAGCAGAACAAGAGCAAATTAAGGTTGTCTTTGTGCAACCCCAGTTCAACACCCAGGATGCCAAAACCATTGCCAATGAAATTAACGGGGAGGTGATTTTAATCGATCCGCTAGCGGAAGATTGGTCGAGCAATCTACGTCGGGTTGCCAGTACCTTTCAACAAGCGTTAGAGGATTAATATATGTAAAACAAATGCAACGACCGGATGGTGCTAGAGATACAATAAACAAGTTATTGCTTGCACAAGGCTTGTTGTTGTTTGGAACAAATTGGCATCTTGAAAGTTAAGCCAGATGGTATAGCAGTCCTATGATATAGTTGGCTTCCCTCACACCTAAGCTCAACCTCAAAAGCCTTCAATTTATATCCAATAGGACTGCTATATTTTTCATGAAACTGAATAGTCTAGTTTTAGATTGCCATGTCAGACGATAATTCATCCAAGACTGTTATTGAACTTCAAAACCTGTGGGCAGGCTACGGTCGAGACAATATTTTAAAATCTATCAATTTATCCGTCAAAGAACTAGACTATATTGGCATTATTGGACCGAATGGCGGCGGTAAAACCACATTATTTAAAGTTTTATTAGGTTTACTCAATCCCCAACTCGGACAAGTCAAAATTTTCGATCGCACAGTCCAACAAGGTCGCCGTTATATCGGCTACGTGCCACAAATTATTCACTTCGATCGCAGCTTTCCGATTAATGTGTCGGATGTGGTCAGAATGGGGCGTTTGGGTCGCAATCGTCTATTTAGCCGCTTCAATCGCAAAGACGACGAGCAGGTAGAAAGAGTCCTCCATCAAGTGAATTTATTGCACTTGCGCGATCGCCCCATTAGCGAACTTTCCGGCGGACAATTGCAACGGGTTTACATCGCTCGTGCATTAGCCACAGAACCGCGAATTTTATTGCTCGACGAACCTACCGCTAGCTTGGATAACGAATCGTCCACTGCGATTTACGAACTATTGCGAGACCTTAACGAATACGCCACTATTTTAATGATTTCCCATGACGTGGGAACGATTTCTTCTCACGTTAAAACTATTGGTTGTTTGAATCGGAAACTATATTACCACGGCGAAGATCGAGTGACGAGTCAAATGTTAGAGCAAACCTACGGGAGTCCGATGGATCGAATCGTTCACGGTCAAGTCTCGCAGCGAGTATTAACGCCTCACGACTCGGAAGAATGTTAATTTAAAGATCTCCATTGTTCTATTCCGTCAATCTTCATGCTCGAAGCCTTACAGCAAGAATTCATGCAAAATGCCCTCATGGCAGGGTTATTAGTCAGTATTGCCAGCGGCATTGTTGGCAGTTTTGTCGTCGTCAGTCGGATTGTGTTTATGGCTGGCGGTATTGCTCATGCCGCTTACGGCGGTGTGGGGATGGGATTTTTCTTTGGCTTTAATCCCGTTCTAGGTGCAATTGGATTTAGCCTGTTCATGGCAATGGTGATGGGATTTGTCCAGCGTAAAACTCAATTGCGCGAAGATACCGTGATTGGGATGTTATGGTCGATTGGCATGGCAGTTGGGGTGATTTTTGTCGATGCGACTGAAGGTTATACGGCTGGTTTTAGGAGCTATTTGTTTGGGAGCATCCTGGCGGTTCCCCGGTCGGATTTATGGCTGATGTTAGCGCTCGATGTCCTCATTATCGTGCTGGTTTGGTTGTTTTATAAAGAGTTAGTGGCAATTTCGTTTGACAGTACGTTTGCCACCGTGCGGAACGTTCCCGTAGACGGACTGTATCTCATGCTGATGGGATTAATTGCCTTGACCGTTGCCATGTTGATGCAAGTGGTCGGTTTAATTTTATTAATTGCGCTGTTATCGATGCCAGCGGCGATCGCGAATCTTTATACGAAAACTATGAAGACTACAATTCTATTAGCGATCGCTCTGAGTATGGCATTTACCACGATTGGGTTGTGGCTATCTTTCGTATTAAATTTAACCTCCGGTGCGACGATTGTCCTTTGCGCCGCGATCGCCTATCTTGCCAGTTTGGGAATTAACTTTCTGCGACGACAAGGTTATATGCGAGGGCGATCGATTGAGGAAGTTTAGACGGTGAGATTGAGATGCGATCGGGCAAAGAATTGGGCTTATCTCTAATTTTTCTGCACCACTAAGGTGGAATGTATCTAAAAATTGGTGCAGTAACAAACTTGCAATGATTTTAATAGCTGCAACACTTTATAAAATAGTGCATTACGACAATTCGATCTAATTTCGAGCGATCCAAATCGAACGACACCGTAATACACCTAACCAGACATCCTCATTCACTCATTAGCCGGATTCCATAGAACTAGCCCGCTACTCTCCTTGCAATCGGCATTTTCAAGAGCAACTGTAGATGGATATTTATAGCAATAAAAATCAGTCGAGATGGGATTGATTCTTCATTCCCGGTGCCAAAAAACCGACCAATTGCGAAATCGTGCGCTGCACCTCCTCCGGCGAACTTCCCCGTAGCAATGCATGGGGTTGTCCGGCTTGCGCTTGCACGCGAATCATCGCGGCGACCACTAAATCCAACTTCCAAAAAAGTTGGGCGCGAGACTGGTCGGGTAACGCCCGTTGCAGGGCATCCAAAAAGGCATGAATGCTCGGGCTAAACTCGTTACGGGCAATGCCTTGGATGGGTTCGGGTTCGGTGCGGCAGCGTCCCATAAATTGAGCGCGACTGAGATTTAGGGTTCCTTCGGAGGTCGTACACTCTAGCGGTGGCGTTAAAAATGCCGTCAGGATGGCTTCCACGGTCGGTGGCTTGTCGCCGGTTTCCAATTGCGCTAACCGTTGCAACTGGCTTTCGACGATAGATTTGGCAATCCGCGCTACCACCGCCCGAAATAATTCTTCCTTGGAGCCGAAGTGATAGTGAACGGCTGCCAGATTGACGCCAGCTCCACTGACGATATTGCGAAGCGTCGTACCGGCAAACCCTTGCGCGGCAAACATTTGCTCTGCCACGTCGAGGATTTGCGTTTTGGTATCGGTTGAGGTTGCACTAGCCATTGATATTCAAACGTTCGAACTACATTTCGCGATATGCGACATTTTCGCTATTCCTTGCGATTTAAGGGATTACGCCAATTTTATCAGTCATGGCACTTGTCAATATTTCAAACGTACGTTTAAATTTTATCAAACGACCGTTTGAATCACTTGTCTG
>CAYQUF010000115.1:3964-14679 GCA_964420595.1 uncultured bacterium | reverse complement strand
GGCACAGACCGGAACGCACCACTTCGCTGTAAATAGCCAAGAGCGCATTGCTATAGATTTTATAGACCAGACAGAGTCTGCAATAAAATACGAAACAGAGAATTCTTGTAGGTTGGGTTGAGGCACAAAACCCAACATTACCACGGCTTTCGCTGGGTTTCCTTCGTCACCCAACCTACAGTGCGTTCAGTCCAGCAGGGTGCTAAAGATTCTGAGGCAGACTGACCGAATACGGATCGGGATTGCTTGGATAAGACAAAATTTGCAATCTCTAACTTGCCACCGTTTCGCCACCCGCCGGTTTCGCCGATGCCGACTTCGCCGACAAATAGCCGCCAACCTGCTTCACAAATGCCTGCAAAAATGCAGTCCGCTGGTTTCGCTGAAACACCGCTTGTAACTTTTGCTTCAGGCGATCGCCATTCAGTAACGTCCCGTCTTCAGAAATGGCAATTTCCTGTTCTTGAAAATACTCGATCAAACTCAATCCCGCCAGTCGCGTCAGGTACGCCGCACTAATGCCTTCCGCCGCACCGCCAGCCACAAATGTCACCGGATTGTGCTTCAGTACGGTGGTAATCGCTTGGGTGGACAATTCGACCAACCCCAACTTCAACATCAGGCTTCCCAACGTTCCCGCCACGGTTTGCGCCTGTTGCATCGAGAGCTTCTGCTGGTAAACTTTGCCCAAATCCAACACCAATTGAGCGTTAATCGCGCCAGTGGCGAGTAAATCGAGAGCGGGGACGGGATTGGCAAAAGCAGAGGCGGCGGCGACCCACTGACATTGTTCGATAATGGGTAAGGCGCGATCGCGTCGGAGTTGGTTCAGTAACGCTTTAATATCGGCTTGGACTTGCTTGGCTTGGCGGAATGTCGTCGCAAACACTAAAGATTGCCGATCGCCCGTTACAATACTCTCCAACCGATCGCGCAACGGGGCAATCTCCGCCGCCGGGGGTTCGAGCCATTCGCGCACCGAGCCATCGGACTGATGCTGGCGCACCTTCACCGGAGCTGGAGACGCCGCGATCGCGATAATATCTTGCGCGTCGAGCCAACCGTCCAATCGCTGTTGCAATTGCACCAAAACGCCGGGACGGTCTTCCTCCGTACACTGATCCTGCTTGTTCCACGCCACCACCACCTGCTGCGGGGAACTGCGCAGAGTTCCCACGGCGTTCAATTCCGGCTCGGTCAAATCCCCCGTCGTCACAAACAGGGTTAAATCGCACCCTAACGCCGATTGCAGGATGTTCTCGGTATCCTCCTCGACAAATAAAGCAGGGGTTTCGGTAATGGCGAGATCGCGATCTTCATGCCACCAAGAGGACAGCACTTGTACGAGAGCGGTTTTTCCCGTGGCTTTCCCTCCTGCGACAGCGATGCGAAGTTGAGTTCGTGCTAATTCTTCGTGCAATTGCCCCAATCGCTGCTGTAGCGGTTGCAACCGTTGGGTGACCTCGGGAACGGGTTTGGCGGCGGTTTGGGTTTCGGTTTCGAGTTGGTTGAATGCTTCCTTCGCCTGAGCGATCGCGTTTTCGGCGGTGGCTCGGTCTACGGAAGTCACGGCTAAACTCGGCTGAGACTGGGGCGATCGCATTTTCCACCACCAAGCAGCACCTCCAAGGGCGATCGCGCCAAACAGCGTCCACTCGCCCAATTCCTCCAGCGAATGATTCAGGCTCTCGAACAGCCACAGCGCGAAAGACAGACCAATTCCGCCAATTAAAATAGGTCGCCGCAATTTCACAGCCATTGATTCCGATTCCTCCCGCAGGATATTTCCCACCCAGCCTCACTTTACCAGGCTGGCGATATTCCTATGCTATCGTTTTGCGACGATTCCTCAGAAGGTTAAGAAGGTTAGAAATCTAGAGACTAAAAAACCCCGCAACCGGTTGACCGATGGCGAGGCTTTCGAGAAAGTAGCGGGAGGCGGATTTGAACCACCGACCTTCGGGTTATGAGCCCGACGAGCTACCAGACTGCTCTATCCCGCGTCGCATTTTCTAGTATAACGATAACTTCGCTAAAGGTGCAACCCTTTCGGGAAATTTTTTGGCGCGATCGCCTCTATTTCCTACAGCATCGACATTTCGCCGACCACGTCCAACCGCTTGTAGTGGGTCAGCGCCAGGTAACTATCCGCCAAACTATCGGCAGTAGCGGGAGAAATCCAACCCATTTGCCGCAGCAGGTGAATGGCAACAGCGTGTTTGGCGCGTTTGGCACCGTCGAGGACTTTAATCGCCAATCCCATTCCTTCGCCGACGCGACCGATACACTGTACCCCTTCCGCACCAGACTTGCTAACGAGTTCGCCATCCGCCAGGCGCATTAGTTCGGTATCGAACTCTCCATCCGCCGACACCAAGCTGGGATGCACGGTCATCGCCCTTACGATGCGTTCGAGATCCAAACTATCCCCCGAAGCGAGTTGGGCGTACAGCCATGCAATTTGACGCAACGGCATCGAATAGGTGGGGACGCCGCAGTCGTCTCGCGCCACGATAAATTCTTCAGGCGGTATTTGCAGCAGTTCTGCCACCTTACTCAAAATCAAAGTCTGAACGGGATGATCCCGCTTGAGGTAAGTGCCCAACGACCAACCGCGCTGTTTCGAGACGGCTAGCATTCCGGCATGTTTGCCCGAACAATTGTGTTCGAGCGGCGAGCGGCGACCGGGCGGAATCGGGCATTGTAGCTCCATCGGCTCGATATCGCAACGCCACAGGATGTTAAACACCTGACGCGCCTGCTCGATTTTCCCCTTATGGGAGCTACAGATAATCGCCAAATCGCGATCGCCGAGTCCGTAGCGCTCCAGAGTTCCCGTGGTCGTTACGGCGAGGGCTTGAAACGGTTTGAGTGCCGAACGCACGAACGTAGTCGTTTCCGGATTGCCCGCAATCGAGAGGATGCGCCCTCGGTCATCGCAAACGACGGCTTGAACCTGATGCGTCGCTTCTAAGATTCCTTCGCGCAACAGTTGGACTTCTAAGGCTGGTGATTGATTTCGCTTTCCCCTTGTCATGGCTTCAACTGTACCACTGGTGGGGGTCAGACGCCAAGTGGGGAGGGGGAATTTTTCTCCAATTTGGAAGCGAGGGAGATGAGGGGAGAAATGCGAATTTAGGGGTTGGGTCGCCAAGCGCTTCCAGTTCGTAGTAAACGCTTTAGCGTTTATTGCCACGAGAGATAGATAGTCAAAACCAGACGATAGGAACGGGTTTGGAAACCAAAACCCCTACTAGACCGGCAAGCTTAAAATTGGGGGCAATCTAGCTGCTGGATTAGCACTATCCTATAAATTACAGCGATCGCTTTACCCATAAAATTAAGCTTGCCAGTCCACTACAGTGATGACATTGGCTCTCCCCATCTCCCTATCTCCCCATCCCCTTAACCCTCGGATACCGTTCCATCAAACTACGCACCTGCTCGGCGTGATAGGAACTGCGCGTCAGCGGCGAGGACACCACTTGTAAAAAGCCAATCGATTCGCCGTATTCCCGCCACGCCTCGAACTGTTCGGGAGACACGAACGCTTGCACGCCCAGGTGTTTGGCGCTCGGTTGCAGGTACTGTCCCAAAGTCAAAATATCGCAATCGCGCGATCGCAAATCGCGCATCACTTGGCGCACTTCCTCGTCCGTTTCGCCCAAACCCACCATGATGCCAGATTTAGTATAAACCCAAGGAGCAATTTGACGCGATCGCGCCAGTAATTCCAACGATCGCCCGTAATCCCCTTGCGGACGGGTACGACGGTAGAGGCGGGGCACCGTTTCGGTGTTGTGATTGAGCACTTCCGGCTCGGCGTCGAGAATCGTCTCAAGAGCATTCCAATCCCCGCACAAGTCGGGAATTAACACCTCAATCGTAGTTTTGGGCGATCGCGATCGGATCTCCTCGATACAGCGGACGAACTGAGACGCGCCGCCATCGGGTAAGTCGTCGCGATTGACTGAGGTAATGACGACGTGATTGAGTCCCATCGCTTGCACCGCTTCCGCCAACCGGTGGGGTTCGCTCCCATCCAGGGGTTTGGGTTTCTTCTCAAAATCGATATCGCAATAGGGACACGCCCGAGTACACGCCGGTCCCATAATTAAAAATGTTGCCGTTCCGTTGTGGAAGCACTCGCCAATGTTGGGACACGAGGCTTCCTCGCACACGGTATTCAACCCCAACTCCCGCAGCGTATCTTTGACTCGACCCACGCGCTGCCATTGGGGGGCTTTGACTCGCAACCAATCGGGTTTAACTGTCACTTTTCGGCGCTATCACGAACACTTCCTCCCCATCCTAACGGAAGTGAATGCCCCGCGCGAACAGACCTCCAGGAAAATTTTCCCAAAATGCGATCGGGGACTGGATGCTCGGGCGCACTTGTGTTACTCTAGACAGGTATCGGGATGTAGCGCAGGTTGGTAGCGCGCTTCGTTCGGGACGAAGAGGCCGTGGGTTCGAATCCCGCCATCCCGATTTTAAATAGCCAGTGGGGCGACCGAACGCTTTCGATCCGTTTGAGTTTGCCAAACATTTATCCTGCCCTTAAAATCGATTCCAACTGACCGATTCGGCTTGCAAAATCCCTTCCCCTTCCAGTTGGGGCAGCGGCGGATTAATTTCGACCGTCAGCACGTTCGCCGAATGAATAAACACGGTTTCCTCGGGGGTTTGAACGATCCACCAACTTTCGTTCAGAAATCGCCGCAACAATTGGCGTCGATCGGCAGAGGTTTTCTGAAAATCATCGGGCAAGTAAATATCGAACGTCCGGTTTTGCCCGTTGTTAAAATAAAAAGTCATGGAAAACCGATCGGGAATCGTCGCGTCAGAATCTGGCATCCACTTCACCCTCAGCTAGATGCGATCTATTTTAGAGCTAAAAGAAAGCCGCGATCGCCTCTCAAATGCAATCCTCAAACGCAATCTTATTTTGCGATCGCAAAAATACCTAGTCCCTGGCTCCCCTCGCCGAAACCGGGGGAAGATTTGGTTCCCAGTCTATCGATCTCGAACCCCATGTCAAGAACTGTCAAAATGCCGATCGAACTGCTAGCGATTTTTGTTAAACTATGATAAATTCCGCGATCGCTGAACCTTATACTTGATAGATAATCGTGACGCTTAGGTGGTCTAACGCCAACATTGAGGGTTCTGAAGCGCCCTCAAAGCAACAAGGCTGGCCGGGTCTGATCCGTGCGTATTGGCCCTATCTGCCAGTTACCGAAATCACGCCAGTTATTACGCTACAAGAGGGTAACACCCCGTTAATTCCAGCGCCGTCTATTGCCGAACGCATTGGCAGGCAAGTTAGCGTTTACGTCAAATACGACGGTCTCAACCCCACGGGGAGCTTTAAGGATCGAGGCATGACCCTGGCGGTGTCCAAAGCCAAAGAAGAAGGCGCGAAAGCCGTCATCTGTGCCAGTACTGGGAACACCTCCGCCGCCGCTGCTGCCTACGCTCGACGAGCCGGATTGCGAGCCTTCGTGATCGTGCCCGACGGGTACGTCGCTTTGGGCAAACTCGCACAAGCCCTGGTTTACGGCGCAGAAGTCTTAGCCATCGACGGCAATTTCGATCGCGCCCTCGAAATCGTGCGAGAAATGGCTCATCGCTATCCGGTCACCCTGGTCAATTCCGTCAATCCCTATCGCTTGGAAGGACAGAAAACCGCCGCCTTCGAAGTAGCAGACGTCCTCGGCGAAGCCCCGGACTGGCTGTGCATTCCCGTCGGAAACGCGGGCAACATCACCGCCTATTGGATGGGATTTTGTCAGTATCACGCCGCCGGAAAATGCGATCGCCTGCCTCGGATGATGGGATTTCAAGCCTCGGGATCCTCTCCGATTGTCAACGGCGCGCCCGTCAAAGATCCCGAAACCATCGCCACAGCCATTCGCATTGGCAATCCCGCTAACTGGGAACGCGCCCTCGCCACCGCCGATGCTTCCAAGGGAGAATTCAATCGCGTCACCGATGAGGAAATCTTAGACGCCTATCGCCTGCTCGCCAGCAATGAAGGTATCTTTTGCGAACCTGCCAGTGCGGCGTCCGTCGCCGGATTGTTAAAGTTCAAAGATCGCGTTCCCACCGGAGCCAACGTGGTGTGCGTGCTGACGGGGAACGGTCTTAAAGATCCCGACGCTGCCATTAAACATTGCAACAATCCACTCAAGCGAGGCGTTCGACCCGATATCGACACCGTTGCCAAAGCCATGGGATTTTAATCGTCGCCTGCGGAGGGAGGCGGCGGCGAAAACGACGGCAACCGCAAGTGTTCGAGCGAGGGGAGAGCTTGCTGTTCGGGAGCGTCCTTCAGGGGGCTGCTCTCCGATTCAGCAGGCGCTGATTTTCGCTGCTCGGGCAATTTTTCGCCCCGTGCCTTTGCCAGTAGTTCCACCGTATCTCCCAACGCCGTGGTCAGGTCCTCGCGAGTTTTGGCGTGGTTGTGTTTTTCCTCCTCCAGCGCCCGCGTTAGCTGGGTGACCTGCTCGCGCAAGCGATCGCGCTCTTGCCGGGTTTCGATCGCGCGTTGTTTCAGCTCGTCAATCGACAGGCGATCCAGTTCTCGCTGGAGTGCCGAGAGGGCGTCCCCTTCGAGTTGTGGCGAGTGCTCCCGTTCGAGGCGATCGATCAGAGCTTGCAGGCGATCGGCATTTTGCCGCGCCAACCGTGCCTCCGTGCGGCGTTGTTGTGCTTCCGTATTGTAGAGGTCGCGCCAGTGTTGGGCGCTCGATTGTGCTGCCTCGCGATCTTGCTGCGCCTGTGTCAATTGCTGCTGCAACGACTGAATTTCCGATAGCCACTGAGTTACGTCTTGAGACATCTTTGACCCGAATTGCTTGCTCGCCCGCGATCGAGAATTAGAAGCCAAGGATACAATAAAGGGCAATTTACCCCAGGCAATCTATCTATTTCTTAGCTTCAATTCTAAATTATGCGATCTTTGCGTTTTATTCGTTTTTTTCGCCATCTCAACATTGTCGTTCTTAAACAAGTCATTGCCGAAATCGGCGAACGACAATTGCCCGGACTTGCCGCAGAGATGGCATACAACGCCATGTTAGCTTTATTTCCCGCCATCTTGGCAATCCTGACCACCATCGGGATGTTCGAGCCGTCGCAATCGACCTTTGAGTCCCTGGCGCTGCAACTGAGCGAAGTGGCACCCGAACAGGCGCTCAACCCGATCGAAAACTTCACCGCCCAACTCGACCTGTCGAAAAATCAAGGCTTGCTCTCGGTCAGTTTCATCGCCGCCCTCTGGGTCGCCTCCGCCGCCGTCAGCGCCGCCATGAATGCCTTGGATCGGATCTTTCAAATTCCGCGATCGCAGCGACGCCCGTTTTGGAAAGCCAAACTCATGTCTATCGGACTGACCGTCGGCACCATTATCCTATTAGTATTGGCGTCGTTTTTGGTCTTCCTCAGCGATCTGCTCCTGACCATTGCCGTCAATCGCGTCGGTCTGTTCGAATCGACCATTCTCTCGGTGTGGCGGCTGTTGAGCTGGCCGATCGCATTGGTCATCGTCGCCTGTGCGTTTGCCTTTATTTACCGCCACGGTCCGAGTCGGTGGCGCAAGGGAACGCCGATTATGCCGGGAGCGTTATTGGGCGCGATTTTGTGGGCGACCATTTCGGGGCTCTTTCGAACCTACGTGTCCAACTTTGGCAACTACAATCAGACCTACGGCGCGATTGGCGCGGTCATCGTCCTGCTGCTGTGGCTCGACCTCAGCTCCCTCGCCATTTTAATCGGGGCGCAGCTCAACAAAACCGTCGGGGATGCCATGCACGCCAAAGCCGAATACCGACGTCTGGAAACCCCTGCGGCAGAGTCGGAATAATCGCCCGCCCGCGCCTCCACCCTCGCCATCGCTCATGACCCTAGAAAATTTAGTAATCTGGCTGATCTTCATTTCCTGTCTGATGCTGCTGTTTCGAGCCATCAGCCTGCCCTCCGGTGCCGGTCGCGGCTGGGCAATTGTCGCGATCGCCATTTCGATGGTGACGGGAAGCGCCTTCTATGTCGATCCCGATCTCGCCCTCTACCTCGGGGGCAGTTTGTGGCTGGCGTTTGTTATCTTGCCCCTGTTGGGTCACCGTCTGGTCGTCCAATCGATCGATCGCGAACGCTACGACACCGCTCGCCGACTGGCATCTTACCTGCGTTGGCTGCATCCCGCCGATGGGTGGCTCGAACAACCGGATATTTTACAAGCATTGGTGTTGGGTCAGCAGGGTCGCATCGACGAAGCCACCCAAATTCTGGATCGCCATACCGCGACGACCGCTCCCTTCGGACGGCTGGCAATGGCGCTGTTGTGTCGGATGCAAGCCAATTGGGATCGGCTGCTGGTCTGGATTCGCGATCGCCTCAGCAACGACCTGCTGCGCCAAGATTTGAATATGGCGGTGTATTACCTGCGCGCCTTGGGGGAAACTGGCGATCTCGATCGCCTGGTGCAAGAGTACGATCGCCTCGAACCCGCCTTGGAAAAATCCGACGACCCGACCCGACTCTATTTAGCTCGCGTCTTTGTCTTTGCCTTTTGCGGCGAAATCGAATCCGTCCGGGAGTTATTCGATCGCCCCTTGAGCGACTATTCGCCCCGAATCCGCCAATTTTGGATCGCCACCGCGCAAATGGCAGGGGGTCGAGCCGATTGGGGTCAAGGGAGTTTGCAACAACTGCGCCGCTCGAACAATTTTACCTTCACCCGCGCCATCGACTGGCGCTTGTCCCATCCCCCCGCCGATCCCGCCACCGCCTTGAGCGAAGGGTCTGCCCGAATTTTATCGCGGCTGAAAACCGAACTCATCCAAGAATTTCGCTATGGCGGCACGATCCTGCCCAAAAACCGCAAGGCGATCGCCACCTACAGTTTAATTCTGGCAAACGTGTTGGTCTTTGCCTTTGCCACCCTCGAAGGGGGAAATCAGGATCTCGATACCCTCTACCGCCTCGGTGCATTAGTACCGCAATCCGTGTGGGAAGGGGAATGGTGGCGGTTGGTGGCTGCCACGTTTTTGCACTACGGGACGGTACACGTGGCGGTGAATATGCTGGGATTGTACGTCCTCGGTCGCTTGGTGGAGTTTAATTTAGGCATTGGGCGCTATTTGCTCGTCTACGCCATCGCCGGATGCGGGTCGATGTTCGTATTTACCGTCTTGGTGATGACCCTAGCGGCGGACTCGTGGCAAATCGTCGTGGGAGCGTCGGGAGCGATTATGGGCTTGATTGGCGCGATCGCGGCGATCTTATTGCGCGGCTGGCAAATGGAGAAGGCTCGCATTGCCGCCAAACGCTTGCAGATGGTGTTATTGATTATTGTCGTGCAGGTGGCGTTCGACCTGAGCGTGCCGGAAGTTTGCTTTGTCTGTCACGCCTCCGGACTGGTGTTGGGCTTTCTCGCTACCCTGTTGCTGTTGGGAGTCCCGCTGCCGAAATGGCGGCGCGGCAAGGCATCCGACCGCTAGCGATCGCCCGAACGTCACCTCGAACTTTACTTTCTGAAATAATTTGCCCGCCCGATCGTTAAGCTTCTTTGCAAACCAATCAGAGATTTGCCAAGGGCGTGATAACTTCTAGGGGAATCGGAGAATGGCGCAGAGTTAGTTAGAGTTAAGGAAAGGAGAGCACTTTGAATTCCGTAACCCATCAATACCCGGCTTGTGCTTTACGTGAAGATATCAGCGAGTACGTAGCCCACCTACAGCTTCATATGGCGTTACAAGCTCGCAATCTCGTTCCGCACTTGGATCGAGCCGCTGACAGTCGCGAGCAGCTCTTGCAGCAAACCCAAGCGGATTTCGAGAAACAAATTTCTCGGCAGGCGATTTAAGTCGCCCGATTCCTAACCGCTCGATTATTGAGAATTTCAAAGGTGGCGAAAGACTAGAGAGCGCAAGCGCTGTCGGTCGATCGCCACTTTTTCGCGTGTCTGAATCCCGAATGTAACATGATGTTTTTACAACGCTTTCTCGCCGCCGCCATCGGACTTGGTTTGGCTTGCGGCATGATTTTAAACGTTAGCCCCAGTCCCGCGCTAGCCGCATCCGAGGCACCTCGACCGCCCGAAATCGAATCAGCCGTCGATGAGTTTTTCGACACGATGCCCGATGGCTTTTATGCCGTTAAAACCGTTGAAGATCTCAAGCAAGAACTCGATCGCCAAGACGTGGTGTTAATTGACGTGCGATCGCGTTTAGAATACCTCTCGGGTCATATCGACGGTGCCAAAAATATTCCCCTGCGCCAACTCAGTCAAAATCGCGATCGCATTCCCACCGACCAACCCGTGATTCTCTATTGCTCGGTCGGCTATCGCACGGCGATGGGGGTGATGGCGTTGCGGCTGCTCGGTTACGAGAACGTTCGCGGATTTCCGCCGAGCATGAACGGTTGGAAAGCCGCCCAATAATCGTTTAAATAGATACTAGAGCGCTTCAATCGAGTGCGGGCGGACGCCGATTGATTCGAGATCCGGCGCGATCGCAAATGCTTTCGTCTGGAGAATTTTAAATTCCCAATTTCCGCCCTTCTCAACCGGGGCGATCGCGATTTCGATCCCCATTCTCGATGAAATCGACATCGATCGCTTTCTGGCTATCTCCGACCCACGGGAAAAATAATCGATATTTCTAACGTTCGCTAGACACCTTCTATCTTTAACTCCTTAGCCTCGCTAA
>CAYQUF010000115.1:0-3864 GCA_964420595.1 uncultured bacterium | reverse complement strand
GATATTTCTAACGTTCGCTAGACACCTTCTATCTTTAACTCCTTAGCCTCGCTAATCCTTGCGAAAACAAACTCGTGACCCAAGACGATATGACCCAGCGCCAGCAAGCCGAACTTGCCCTCCAACACCAACAGTATTGGCTCGAAACCCTCGTCAATGCCGTACCAGATTGGATTGACGTGAAAGACGAACGGGGACGCTGGATTATTGCCAACCATTACGCCATCGAATTATTCGGACTGCAAAATATCGATTATCGCGGCAAAACCGATCGCGAACTCGCCCAAGTCGCTCGCCATTGTTCTGAGATTTTACAATTGAGCGGCGAGTCAGACGAAACGGCTTGGCAAGCTAAAACGCTAATTCACTATACCGAAACGATAACTCGACCGAATGGCGATCGCCACATTTTTGATATTCGCAAAATTCCCCTCTTCAATCCCGACGGAAGCCCGAAAGGATTGGTGGTGGTCGGTCACGATATTACCGAACGGGCGATCGCTCAGGAAAAACTGCGCCAAAGCGAACGCAAATCGCGGGATAAAGCCCACCAGCTCGAAACAACCCTCTCGGAATTGCAACAGGCACAAGCTCAATTAATTCAAAGTGAAAAAATGTCGAGTTTGGGTCAACTGGTCGGAGGCGTCGCCCACGAAATCAACAACCCGATTAATTTTATTTATGCCAATATCAGCCACGCCAAAGATTATATTGACGATTTAATGGGATTGGTGCAGCTCTACCAAAACTACTATCCCCAACCCAATCCCGAGATCGAAACTGAAATTGAAGATATCGAACTCGATTTTCTCCGAGAAGACTTGCCCAAACTCCTGTCTTCGATGGAAGCGGGAACCGATCGCATTCGAGAAATCGTTACGTCGCTACGAACGTTTTGCCGCAGCGAGGAAGCCGAAATTAAAGCGATCGACCTGCACGAAAGTATCGACAGCACGCTATTTATGCTGCAAAGTCGCTTGAAAGCTCAAAGCGATCGCCCCGACATTCAGATCGTTCGCAACTACGGCGAAGTGTCGGAAGTCGAGTGCTTTCCCGCGCAAATCAATCAGGTCTTTTTAAATCTCCTCAGTAATGCTGTCGATGCGATCGATATGGAGGACTGGTCGCAGCGATCGCAATCTCCCACCATCCGCGTTCGCACCAATATCGCACCGGGCGATCGAGTTCGCATTTCAATTATCGACAACGGATCGGGAATCGACAAACCAACCCAAGCGCAATTGTTCGATCCTTTCTTTACCACCAAACCGGTCGGGAAAGGGACGGGGTTGGGACTGACCACCAGCCATCAAATTGTGGTCGAACAGCATCGGGGCGATTTGCGCTATGTTTCCACATCGGGGGAAGGCACCGAATTTATCGTAGAAGTTCCCTTGAAACAACCCCACAGCGATCCCAAACTCGGTTTGGATCGTTCGAATTGCCAAGACACTCAACCTTCCGAGGCGGCGTACGAGCCAGACAGTACAGCTTGATCCCTCACCTGTCGTTCAATTTGCAAGTCCATGAAAGATCGAGAAAAATTACGCCAGCATCTACTATCGATCGACAACCGCAGTTACAAAGCCTATAAAGACATTCAGGGCAAATACGACTTTCGAGACTTTACCCTGATCGTCGATTACGTCCAAGGGGATCCGTTCGCGTCCCCGAGTAAATTGCGAGTGCAGGTGCCGCAATCGGTGGCAGACTTTCCCCCGGTACTGTACCGCACGCGATCGCGCCAAGTTGCCCTGCGCGATTATCTCACCCGCCAATTCGCGCGCATCGCCCGAGAAATGAGCGATCGCCGAGGGACGGGCAAAAGCGGTCTGATTGCAGCCACCCGCGTCGGACAGGAAGTCTTCGATCGCACCTCAGCCTTTGTCGATGACGATATCGTCGAAATGCGATTTATCGTCGGACTTCCCGCCAAAGGTCGCCGCATCCTCGGACGCCAAGCCGCCGAAATGCTGTGCGAGGACGTTCCCGATATCGTTGAAGATGCCCTCTTACACGAATCCCTCGACGCCAAAGCGATCCAACGCCACGTCGAAACTGTCGAAGATGCCGATTGGCTGCGAAACCAACTGCGCGATCGCCAACTGGTTGCCTTCGTCGCCGATGGCGCAATTTTACCCCGACGCAGCGGCGTGGACGATCGCCCCTTACAAGACAACGTCGTCCCGTTTCAATCCCCCGACGAGTTGCGCGTCGAGTTTGACTGTCCCAACCGAGGCAACATTACCGGAATGGGGATTCCCGAAGGCGTCACCCTAATTGTCGGCGGCGGCTATCACGGCAAATCCACCCTGCTACGGGCGATCGAGCTGGGCGTCTACAATAAAATTCCCGACGACGGACGCGAGTTTGTCGTCAGCCGAGCCGATACGGTGAAAGTTCGCGCCGAAGACGGACGCTATATCGCCGGAGTAGACATTTCGCCGTTTATTAACAACCTGCCTCAAGGGCGATCCACCCGGCACTTTTCTACTGAAAACGCCAGCGGTAGCACCTCCCAAGCCGCCAATATCATCGAAGCGTTAGAAGCCGGAGCGCAAGTGTTGCTCGTAGACGAAGATACGGCGGCGACCAACTTCATGATTCGCGATCGCCGCATGCAGCAGTTAATTGCTAAAGATAAAGAACCGATTACCCCGTTTATCGATCGCGTCAAACAACTGTCGGCAGATCGGGGCGTTTCAACCCTACTGGTCATTGGCGGCAGCGGGGACTATTTCGACGTGGCGAACACCGTTATCGCCATGGATAATTTCGTCCCCCACGAAGTCACCGACCGCGCTAAAGCCATCGCCCGAGAATACGCCACCGGACGCACCGCCGAAGGGAGCGATCGGTTTGAACGCGGCGAACCGCGCATTCCCCTGCCTCAAAGTTTAGATCCCAGTCGCGGCAAAAAGTCCGTGCGTACCAAAGTCCGAGATGTGGATGAAGTCGCCTTTGGCACCCAAGACATCGATCTCTCGGGGGTCGAACAAATTGTCGATGAAGGGCAGTTACGCGCCATTGTCGAAGCGATGGTCTATGCCAAACAAGAATATCTCGACGGACGGCGATCGCTCGATCTGATTCTCGATAAGGTCATGGCAGATATTGACGAAGACGGTCTCGATATCGTCGCGCCCTTCCCGACCGGCGACTTAGTCCAATTCCGTCGTTTCGAGCTAGCCGCCGCAATTAACCGACTGCGAACGTTGCGGGTCAAACCGTAGGGATAACTGGCGTTTTAGAAGGTCGGGGACGGACGATCCCCGATCTCGAATTTTCCGCTGGGATGCTCACCGATCGCATCCTCGACGTTACCAATTCCCTAAGTTAAGCTATTGGGCGACCTTTTACATTTCTAGGGTTTCCCATGTCGGTTGCCTTACCCCTCGCCCTCGATCGCCAGCCCCCCATTTACTTTTACATTTCTCATTACGATCGATTGCTCGATTGCTTGCCCGAAACCGCCGATACCTATTTGCCCGATTTAAAAGACATGGGTATTTCCGATGGCGAATACTGTTGGGTGTTGCAATCGTATTTGCACCTGAAAGCCAATGGATTTCCCTGTCAGTTGGTGGGTAAAATGCCCGACGAAGGGATCGTCTTAGTCCACCGTTCCACCCTCCCGTTCGAGTTTCGCGCCTCCGCCAAACTGCTCGTCATTTGCTTAAAAGCCGACAAGCCGTTTCGTCCGTATGCGCCCGTCCATGTGGTTCAAAACTACCGCGAAGCCGAAACCCTACCGCACAGTTACTGTTTACCCCATTGGACGCAACCCGGTTTAATTGCGCGCGACCCGCAACGGGGCGATCGCTTCGAGCGGGTCGGATTTTGCGGCACCTACTGGAATTTAGC
>CAYQUF010000114.1:0-14703 GCA_964420595.1 uncultured bacterium | reverse complement strand
TCGATCGCGTGCCTTCCCAATCAAGTCCCTCCATTTCCACTTAGTATTTAATATGGGGATTTGTCGAGTGTCCGATAAAGGGGGTTGCTATGGAAGTGCCAGAACTCAAATTTATGCTCAAATTGCTCGAATTTCCCGACTATCGAGCCTCCATTTCGCAAATTACGCCCAATTCTAAGACCAAAGCCGCCGAGCGAGACAGCATTTGTCGCACCTTGCGCGATCGCGATTTGGTCGGGTGTTGCGAAGAAGTGGTGCAACTGCGCATCGCTCCCCCCGGTAAAGCCTTGCTCAAACTCGACACCAGCACCCTCCCCGTCAGCCAAGAGGAACTGCAAGTGCTAAAAGCCTGCGCCGACGCCTCCGTCTCCCCCGGACAAACCGGACTCCAACGCCAGCAGCGACAGCCAGTGGTGCGGGATTTGGTCGATCGCGGATTGGTCAAAGCCGAAAAGACCCAAATCGCCGACGTGTGGCTGACCCAGCGCGGTTGCGAATACTTGCGAGACGAGTACAACCCCGCCGGAACCACCCCCGTCCTCAGCTTGGACTTGCTCGCCAACTACGTCCGATTCCTGCGCAAATCCCTGCACGAGAGTCCGAGTAACGGGAGCGCGACCCCCACGGTTCTCCCCACCGCCGTCAAACCGAGCGACGACGACATCTTCGAATTGGTGCGAGAGTTAGACCGACACCTGGGAACGGACAACTACCTTCCCATTTTCCACCTGCGCCAAAAACTGCAACCGCCGCTCACCCGAGAGGAGCTGGATCGCGCCCTCTATCGCCTGCAACGCCAAGATCGGATCGAATTGAGTTCTTTGCAAGAAGCCATGCACTACACCCCCGAACAGATCGAAGCCGGAATCGGACAAGATATTGGCGGACCATTATTTTTTATCATTACTCTTTAAACCTGCTCCCTCTCCCCCTCTCCCCCTATCCCCCGCTAGCGATTTAACTAAATTCGAGCATGGCTACCATCGAGCAAATCATCCAACGCGACCCCAATCCCTTCGACACCGAAACCTTTTGGTCGGGGAACTTCTGGCAGGAGGAACAAGATCCCGCCCTCACCGTCGATTCGATCCATCAAGGGGCGATCGCCCAAATTGAGGCATTGCTCGATCGCGTCGCCACCGACAACCGCACCCGCACTCTCATGCTCGAAGGGGAAACGGGGTCGGGGAAAACCTACCTGTTGGGACGGCTCAAACGGTTTCTCAACCCCAAGGCATTTTTTGTCTACATCGAACCGTTTACCGCCAGCGACTACATTTGGCGACACATCCTGCGCTACACCGTCGATAGCTTGCTCGAAGTCCCTGAAGGTCAGCAGGACTCGCAATTGCTGATCTGGTTGCAAGGTCTGTCCGAATTCCGACAGCGCAGCATTATGGATTGGTTGCGCGGCGAGCGTCAGGTATTCGTGCGCAATTTGCTCGAAACCTATCCCTCGGGGATTTACAACGCCCAAGAATTCTTTGGCGTCCTCTACGACCTGACCAATCCCAAACTGGCTCCCCTCGCCTGCGAGTGGTTGCGCGGCGACGACCTCGACGAAGAGAGCCTGACCAAATTGGGGGTACAGCATTCGATCGAAACCGAAGACGCCGCTCAGAAAATTTTGGCGAATTTCGGTCGGATTGCAGCGGCGACGCAACCGATTGTTTTGTGTTTCGATCAGTTGGACAATATTGCTCGCCTCAACGATGGCGCGATCGACCTACAAACGTTATTTAATGTCAATACGGTCATTCAAAACCAGAAGTTGAAAAACTTTTTGGTCATTATCAGCATCATTACCGATACGTGGCGACAAAATGCCAACCGCATCCATCAAACCGATCGCGATCGCATTAACGAAACCATCCAGCTCAAACAAATTACCCTGGATCAATCGGAAGCATTGTGGGCATCTCGCTTGTACGTGCTGCACCGCCAAACCTATCCCCAACCCCAATCGCCGATTTTTCCCCTCACTCGCGAGATGCTGGAAGAGAAGTTTCCCGGCGGAAAAACGCGACCGCGCAATGTTTTAATCTTGGGACGACAGCTCTTTCAAGAAGCGAAAATTCGGCTGTTGCAAAACGACATCCAGCAAGAGAGCCAGACGCCACCCCCGCCGGGATTACCCGAGCGCAAACAGGCTCCGACCCCAGCGGAAGCGCACTCGGATGCGTTGGCAGCATTTAAGTTAGTTTGGTTGCAAAAGTTCAATCAAATCGAGCAGCGAATTGCCCGCATTCGCCAGTATTCTGCCCCTGAATTAATTCAAATGCTGGCAGAAGCGCTGGCGGCGTTGCAAGTCGAGGACGTTCGACCGCGCTTGCTTCCGAGCCGTACCTATGCGAGTTATTCGATTTGCTATCAACTGTCGGCGCTACCGGGACAAATTGGCGTGGTGTGGACGGAAGATCGAAATATGGTCAAGTTTTATAATTTGATGAAATCCTGTCAGGAGGCGATCGATCGAGAGTTATGTCAAACATTGCAACTCATTCGCGCCGAAGGCGTGGGGTCGAGTGCGAACCAGGGCTATAAACTTTACAGTCAAATCTTTAGCGACAGTCCCCACAATCACTTAATGCCGGATTTAAATTCCGTGCATTATTTGGCGACGTATCATACTTTAGTCAACGACGCGCGATCGGGAGAATTGGTCGTGGGCGATCGCACCCCGGATCGCAAAGATTTAGAGCGATTAATTCGCGAATCTCAAATCTTAGAAAACTGCGATTTACTGCAAGAATTGGGCGTATTTGCAGCCACGGCGTCCGATCGCAATGGCGCAACCGAACTCAAACCCGTCGAAGAATTCTTAGTCAATCGCGTCATCAACCAACAATGCATTGCGAGAGAGCGATTGGAACAAGAAGCCCTAAATCAATTCTCCGAGGTTAAAGAGTTTCAAGTACGCCAACTCATCGATCGCCTGTGCCAGCAAAACGGTCAAATTCAACTTCTCGATCCCGACGCCAACGTTGAAGAACAGTTAGTCTATCTAGTCAAACAATAGCACTTTCTCCCTATCTCCCCATCCCCCTATCTCCCACGATCGACAATTCCAGACACGAGGTAGTAGCGTGGTATCCATCGATTGGATAATTCAGCGAGCGGTGAACCCATTTGATTCGACTACATTCCGACCGGGAAACTTTTGGCAAGAAGACCAGGATAGCACGATCGCGGTGGCGTCGATCCACCAAGAAGCGATCGCGAACATTGAAAGCATTTTAGATCGAATTCAGGGCGATCGCCGCACTCGAACGATCTTGCTTGCAGGCGATTCCGGTTCCGGGAAAAGTTACCTGCTCGGTCGCCTCAAACACGCCCTCAATTCCAAAGCCTTTTTTGCCTACATCGGTCCCTGGCCCGAAAGCGATTATATTTGGCGACATACCCTGCGCAATACCGTCGATAGTTTAATGCAGGTTCCCGCCGGAGGGAGCGAATCGCAATTGCTCATCTGGCTGCGGCATTTATCGGCATTTCAAGAGCGCGGCTTGCTCAAAAACTTGATGGGCGAGCGGAAGCTGTTTATCCACAATCTCAAGTTAAGCTATCCCTCGGGAATTTACAATCCCAGCGAATTTTTCGGCATTCTCCACGACCTCACCGATCCGCAATTGTATCCGATCGCCTGCGAGTGGCTCAAAGGCGATATTTTAGACGAAGAGAGCTTAAAAGCGCTGCAAGTCAAGCGATCGCTCGATAGCGAGAGTGCGGCGCAAAATATGCTCGCCAACTTCGGTCGAATTGCCTCGGCGACCCAACCGATCGTGTTGTGTTTCGACAATCTCGATAACATCGATCGCGCCTTGGATGGGTTTATCGACCTCCAGGCATTATTTAACGTCAACTCCATGATTCACAACCAGAAATTAAAAAACTTTCTGGTGATTATCAGCATTATTACCAACACTTGGAAACAAAATCACAAGCGCGTCCAAGGTGCGGATATCGCTCGCATCGACTACCGCATTCCCCTGCAACCGATTAACTTGGATGACGCCGAAGCCTTGTGGGTCAACCGCTTGCGACCCATCCACGCCAACGCCGAAGTGCCACCCCCCTCGCCAATTTATCCCCTGTCGCGACAGGCGCTCGAAGCCAAATTTCCCGGTGGCAAAACCCTCCCGCGATCGGCGCTGATGCTGGGACGACAGCTCTTTCAGGCGGCTAAAGGCTCCGACGAGACGCAACCGTCTCCCGGCGAACGTTCCCCCTCGGACGTCGTCCGTTGCGATCGCGTGGATGCCTTGGCAGCGTTTAAGCTGGTGTGGCGCAACGAGTTCAACAAATCGAAACTCTCGCTCCAGCGGATTCGCCAATTTTCCGCACCCGAGTTAATTCAAATGTTGCGAGAGGCGATCGAGGCGTTAGGGTTGGCTGGCGTGCAACCGAAATTGCTCTCCAGTCCGACCTATAGCAGTTATTCGTTGAGTTATTATCCCCCCGTGCAATTGGGACGGGTCGGAGTGGTGTGGACGGAGGACTCGAATTTGACCAGTTTTTGCAACGTGATGAAAGCCTGTCAGAAGGCGGTGCGCCAAGAGGGGTGTCGGCGATTGCACCTGATTCGCGCCGAAGGCATCGGATCGCCGAAAAATCAGGGTTACAAGCGCTACCAGCAGCTCTTTTCGCAGCCGGAACACCGTCATATCGTCCCCGAACTCGACGCCGTGCGCTATTTGGCGACTTATCATAGTTTAGTCAATGCCGCGCGAGCGGGAGAATTAGTCGCAGGCGATCGCGCCGTGACCCAGCGGGAATTAGAAGAATTGACCCGTCAGTGCGGCGTTTTAGAGAACTGTTCGCTATTGTGGGAGTTGGGGGCAATCGGCGATCGCGCCGGGTCTTCTAGCCAACCGCCTGCGGACGGGAAGCGCGCGGAGCAGGAAATTTGCGAATTTTTGTTGGCTTTGGTCAAAACCCAACAACTGGTCGGACGCCAGGTTCTAGTCCAGCACGCGATCGCTCAATTTCCTGACTTAGACGGGGAAGAAGCCAACGCGGCGATCGATCGAATGTGCGATAATGGGCAAATTCAAATTCTCGATCCCCGTGCGAGTTGGGATGCTCAATTAATTATCTGCGCGATCGTGACTGAATAACTATCTAGTTTGGTAAGGTCTCGTCAAAAAAAGTTAAAATAGTATACCTACCCCTCACCAGTCGGATCCGGATCTTTAGATTGTCTTGGCTTGCTAAAGTAGAGATCGAATGCTTAATTCAAGCATTGCCTTTAAGTTAACAATAAATTTAGGATGCGCGACAGTTAGGGAAAATGCGATTTTAGTGTAATTTTAGCAAATCTCAGCCGACCCAGGCTATCTCGCTTTACAGCACACTGTATCGTTATCCAAAGACACGCTATCTTTTTTTCGTTCAAACCGTACATTCGACATGATTAAGGGCGATTTCGTTACCTCTGAAGAAGTTAATTTGACCAATTGCGATCGCGAAGCGATTAATATTTGCGGTTACATTCAGCCGCACGGCGCGCTATTCGCACTGCAAGAAGACAACCTCAAAATCCTACAAGTCAGCAACAACACCCAAGAGATTGTTGGAATCCCCCCCGACCATTTACTCAATTGCAATTTAAGCGCGTTACTCGACACCAGCCAAATCCAACATCTGCGCCAGTGTTTGGAACGAGAAGACTTGCGAACGGTCAATCCCGTTAAATTATTCGTGCGATCGGCATACCCTACCCTCGTTTTAGACGGCATTTTACACCGACACAAAGGGATATTAATCCTCGAAGTCGAACCCTCGAGTTCGGAAAATAACCTCCCCTTTTTCAATTTTTACCATACCGTTTCCACCTCAGTCGCCAAGCTGCAAAATGCCAGCGACCTCGACGATCTCTGTCAGAACGCCGTTCGAGAAATTCGCAAAATCACCGGAATGGATCGGATCGTTGTCTATCAATTCGACACCGACTTACACGGGATGGTGATTGCAGAAGATAAAATCGACGAACTCGAATCGTGGGTAGGACTGCACTATCCCAAGTCTGATATTCCCAAACCCGCGCGGGATATCTTCGCCTTGAATTGGATTCGGTTAATTCCCGATATTAACGCCGAACGAGTCGCGATCGTTCCCGATATTAACCCTCTCACCCAAGAACCGCTCGATATCAGTAAAGCGATCTTGCGCGGCGTGTCTCCCATTCACGTGGACTATATCAATCACATGAATGTTAAAGGCACCTTAACGATCACATTAAAGAAAGAAAATAAACTCTGGGGATTGATTGCTTGTCACCACCAACAGACCAAGCATTTATCCTACGAAGTGCGAACGGCGTGCGAATTTCTCGGACAAGTGATGTCGGGAGAACTGTCGTTTAAAGAAAATCACGAAGATTACGACTATCGGATTCAACTGATGTCGATTCAGGCAAAGTTGACCGAATACATGAGCGTCGAGGACAATTTTATCGACGGTTTAACCCGATACAAGCCAAATTTACTCGACATTGCCAGTGCAGACGGCGCGGCGATTCATTTTCGCGGACATTGCACGTTAATTGGCAAAACGCCCGATCGCGAGGACGTGTTAAAACTGATTGGCTGGCTCGACGAACAGCAGCGCAACGAAGTGTTTCATACCGATTCGCTCTCGCAACACTATCCCGACGCAGAACGCTATAAACATGTTGCCAGTGGATTGTTGGGAATTTCGATTTCTAAAGAAACCAATAATTACGTGTTGTGGTTTCGTCCCGAAGAAGTTCAAACGGTCAATTGGGCGGGAAATCCCAATAAAGGCAAAGAAATAGACGAAAATGGAAACTTGATTATTTCGCCCCGCACGTCATTTGAACTGTGGAAAGAAACGGTTCGTTTTAAATCATTTTCTTGGAAGGAATGCGAGATCGAAGCAGTCGAAAAATTGCGCAATGCCATCATTAAAATTGTCTTGCGCCAAGCCGACGAACTCGCCCATCTCAATCAAGCCTTGCAGCAATCGGAAGAACGAGAACGGGAAAAAGCCGATCGCCTGGAGAAACTACTCGAAGAACTCAAACAAACGCAATCTCAGCTCGTGCAAAGCGAGAAAATGTCGAGTTTGGGGCAATTGGTGGCGGGAGTTGCCCACGAAATTAACAATCCGGTTAACTTTATTTACGGCAACTTAATTCACGCCGACACCTACATCAAGGATTTACTGAACTTGATTAGCTTGTACCGCGAGATGGTGCCCAATCCGGGAGAAGATATTGAAGAAGAAATCGAGGCGATCGAGTTAGACTTTTTGCAAGATGACTTGCCCAAACTGCTCAAATCACTGCAAGTGGGAGCCGATCGCATTCGCAATATTATCGAATCGCTACGCAATTTCTCGCGGGTGGACGAATCGGAGATGAAACCCGTCAATGTTCACGAGGGAATCGATAGCACCTTGTTGATTTTAAGCAATCGCATCAAACCCAAACCCGATCGCCCTGGGGTCGAAATTGTGAAAGAATACGGCGAGTTGCCTTCCGTTGAATGTTACGCCAGCCAACTCAATCAAGTGTTTATGAATTTGCTGGCAAATGCCCTCGATACCCTAGAAGAAGCCGAAGAACGCAAGAATTCCGAGGAGTGGACGCCCCAAATTCGGATTCAAACCAAAACGATCGATCGCGCTCGCGTCAGAGTTTCAATTGCCGACAATGGCATGGGAATTCCGAAAGAAACTGGCGATCGCATTTTCGATCACTTTTTCACCACCAAACCCGTGGGAAAAGGCACCGGAATTGGCTTGTCGATCAGCTATCAAATTGTCGCCCACAAACACGGCGGACAAATGCACCACGTCTCCCAGCCGAACGAGGGGACGGAGTTTATCGTCGAAATTCCGCTGCGACAGCCTTCGCGATCGAAAAAATAGACCCGCTGCATAGAAAAGCGATCGCGCCGTGTTGTATAAATAACAAAACAATTGCGATCGCCCAGCGAGGAGAACAACAGCGTGTCCATCGTAGAAGAAACCATTGACCTCAAAAAGTTACAGTGGTTTTACGGCAAAGCCGATCCCCTCAACGACAATGGCAAACCTCCCGTTTTGCTGTTACACGGCATTCCCGCACAAAGTTTTGGCTGGACGGCATTAATGCCAGATATTGCCGAAGCCGGATTTCGCGCCATTGCTCCCGACTGGATCGGTTTCGGCGGAAGTGCTAAACCCGACAAGCGCCAATTTGCCTATACGCCAGACGCCTACATCGAAGCGTTGGGAGAGTTGGTCGATGCGTTGGAACTCGATAAATTTTCGCTGGTGGTGCAGGGATTCCTAGGGTCGGTGGGACTGCAATACGCCTTGCGCCATCCCGAGCGTATCGAACGGTTGGCGATTTTGAATGCTCCCGTGTCCTCGGTTGTCAAACTCCCCTGGCGTATCAAGCAGTTGGGATTGCCGTTTGTCGGCGACATGATGACCCAAGATCCGCTATTGATGGATCGCACCTTAGAAAAGGGGAGCGGCTATACGGTTTCTGACGAAGATTTAGATGTCTATCGCCGTCCGTTTCTCAAGAGTTCCGACGCCGGACGCGCGTTGCTCGCCGCCATTCGCAACCTGAAACTGTCTGAAGCGATGGCGGAAATCGAGTCGGGGTATTCCCAGTGGACGCACCCGACGCTGGTGATGTGGGGAACCAAAGATCCGTGGTTACCCCTCGAAGATGCCGAAAAGTTTACCCAAATGTTGGAAAACGGCTCGCTGGTGAAACTTCCGGATGCGGGACACTTTCCCCAGGAACATTGGTCAGCCGAAATTAGTAAATCGCTAGTTCCGTTTCTCCGGCGGGAGATGGCGGAATAGGGGGATGGGAAGATGGGAAGGTGGGGGAAACGAACTTTACTCGATTGAGTGGTGCGTTCTGGTGATTTTCCCCAAGTTTGAATCACTGAAATCGATCGACGCTGACTGTTCCTCTATCTCCTCGTTTCTCGTTGCCTAAAAAACGCTAAAGCGTTTACTACAAACGTTCGCTATGCCGCGTAAAAAGAAAACCGATAATCGCCGCTCGAAATCCAAAATCGACTATCGCGAATATATCCGATCGCCCCAATGGCGCAAGAAGCATTCTAAATGGTTGAAAGAATCGAACTATCGCTGTGCTTTCTTTCCTTGGGTGCGGGTGGGAAAGCCATTTAAAGGTCGGTTTGGCAAGCGCAAGTATCGCGGCTATAACTGCCACCACATGCACTATCGCAACTTGGGTCGGGAAAAATTAAATCGAGATGTGGTCGTTCTCAGTCCGTTCGTCCACCAGTTTATTATTCACGGGATTTTGAGCGGGTGGCGCAAGCCGTCGCAACAGCAACGCTATCCGAATTTTTTCCAACGAATTGCCCACGGGTGGTGCGTTTTGCCCTATCGTCTCAAACAGGCGATCGGGTTGTTCGTATTATTCGTACTGGCGGCGGTGACGGCGATTCTCATCGGCGATCGCTACTTTGGCATTAATCTTGGCAAAACCTTGTGGAATTGGGTACAACTCGTGTTGGGGTGATTGTCCGATCGCCTCGGACTCGTCACAATAAAACTATAACGCCAAACCCATTTCTCTCGAATCGCTCATGAGTCCCGCCAACGATCGCGCCACTCGTCACACCGCTCGACGCTTGCAGGTCAATTTGCTGGTCTATTCGGGATTGGGGATTTTAGCCATTAGCGCGATCGTGGCAACCGCCAGCATTTTACCCCTCTCCGATCGCCTCAGAGCCGCCGAAGAACGCAATCTCCAATTTATTGCCAAAACGCGCACCCTCGCCGTCGAAGAATTTCTCTCCCGCGCCAAAGACGTGGCGTTGCAAATTACCAGCCGCACCCGAGCCAGACAGCAACTCGAAGCCTACAATCAAGGGGAGATCGAGCGCTCCGAACTCGTCCAAACCGGAACCAACCTGATTGCCGATGCGCTGAATCGCTCTGAAGCCGTCGCTGCAATCACCCGCCTCGATCGCCAAAATCAACTTGCCATTCAGGTGGGAATCCCCATTTCGCCAGAGATTTGGGCGATTCCCGAAATTGGATCCAAGGCGAACGCCATCGTGCGGGGACCGGTGGAGATTGAGGGAACGACGTATTTCGTCATTGGCGCGCCGATTGTCGATCCCAATGGCGATCGCGTCGGAACGGACGTCGTGCTGTACGCCACCGATCGCTTGCAACAAATTATCTCGAATTACGCCAATTTGGGGCAAACTGGCGGAACGGCAATAGGAACGGCACGCAACGGTCGCGTCGAACTCCTGTTTCAAACCGAACCCGCCGCCGAAAGCTTGGTCGCAGCACTCCAGCAGGCGATCGAGGGACAATCGGGACTGCTCGATGGCGAACGACTGGCGATCGCCTACGAACCCGTCGCTCGCGGCGATTTTGGACTCGCAGTCAAGATGGAACGCCAAGAACTCTACGCGCCGGTGGATCGCCAACTGCGCAACACGGGCGGGATTGTGGCGATTTTGAGTCTTGCGGCAACTGGAGGCATGATGTTGCTATTGCGTCCCCTGACCGAACAGGCGATCGGGCAAACCGAAGCGTTGGAGCAGCAGGCGAATTATAACGCCCAACTGGTGCAAGAGCGCACGGCAATGCTCGAAACCGAGCAAAACAAGCGATCGCACATTGAAAGCGCCCTCGCCCAAATGCAGGCGTTGAATCAATTTTCCTGCCAAGTCGCCGAACAAGCCACCTCGGTCAACCGGGAAGCCCAGCAAGCCATGAGCCAAACCCAAACGGGAATGCAAGCCCTCAATCGCGGCTTGGAAGTGGTCGAGCAACTCAATCGTACCGTCAGCGAGATCGCCCAACACGCCGATCGCCTCGAAGAAAGTACCCGCCGCATCGGAACCGTCGCCGCTCTCGCCAGCGAGTTAGCCAACCAAACCAATATGCTCGCCCTCAATGCTGCCGTCGAAGCAGTGCGAGCGGGGGAATACGGTCGGGGATTTTCAGTCATCGCCACCGAAATTCGCAAACTCGCCGATCGCAGCCGTCAAGCGGCGGGAAATATCAACGAACTGCTCGAAGAGATTCACGCCGCCCTCAAAGTCACCGTTGACAGTAGCGATCGCGGCACGCAGATGGTCGAAACCAATGCCGAGATCGGTCGCGAGATGGCGACAGCGTTAAATCACATTCGTCCGGCGATTGAAGCGGTGGTTGCCAGTTCCCAGCAGATTTCCCAATCGACCCAGGAGCAGTCCAACACGATCGCGCAGGTGGTGGAGGCGATTAATGCGATTGATGAGGGGAGTGGGAGATAGGGATTCATTTGGTGTAATTTGTTGCCGAATCTGTGTAAGGATTCATCTATCTTTGTAAAGATCGGCACATAGTCTGTTGCACAAATTATTCTTTATCCCTTGTCCCGAGGGCATTACGTTACGTTTGAGTCGATCGCGCGATGGAATCGAGTGGGTTGGCTATTCCCAGAACATCGAGCGATCGTAGAATTCGCGACCGAGGAATCATGATAGCGGAACATCGGCGCTTGGCAATTGAAACCCAACTCCTACACGCGATCGCGCGAGCGATCGCCGAAGCTCCCGACTTTGAAACAGCCTTAGAATTTACCCTCCGCCAAATCTGCGAGGAGCGACATTGGGCGTGCGGCGAGGTCTGGTTGTGGGACGATCGCGACGCTTGCTTGCGGCGTTCTCCCATCGGTTACACTCAAACCAGCGACCTGGAAGATTTCTGTCAACTGAGTCGAGATTACAGCTTCGCTCCCAAAATCGGACTTCCGGGACGGGTGTGGTCGTTCCAGCAAGCCGAGTGGCATTACGACGTGTCCCAGCAACCCAGCACCGTCTTTCCCAGGGCTCAACTCGCCCGCGAATGGGGACTCAAGACCGCACTGGGGGTTCCCATTTTGGCAGGCAATCGGGCGATCGCGGTGTTAGCCTTATTTCGGTTTGAAGCAGGCGATCGCGATCCCAACGAAATCGCCCTATTAAATACCATCGCCACCCAACTCGGCAACCTGTGGCAGTGTCGGCAAACCGAAGCCGCCTTGCGCGAAAGCCAACGCCGACTCGCCACTCTGATCGATTCGCTACCGGGAATTGCCTTTGCGTGCAGTAACGATCCCGAATGGTCGATGACCTATCTCAGCCAAGGGTGCTTTCACCTGAGTGGCTATCACAGCGAAGAATTAATCGGACAGGGTCGAATCACCACCTACAACAGCATCACCCATCCCGACGATTTACCCCGCGTCCTCGACAGCATTCGCCTCGCCCTCGAAGGCGACGAAACCTACGTGGTCGAATATCGCATCCGCACCAAGAACGGTCGGGAGAAATGGCTGTGGGAAAAAGGAGCCTGCATTTTCAATCGCCACGGGCAATTTCAAGGCATCGAAGGCTTCATCACCGACATTACCGAACGCAAGCAAGCTGAAGACGAACTGCGTCAAGCCGAACAGAAATATCGCAGCATCTTTGAAAACGCCGTCGAAGGCATCTTTCAAACCTCTCCCGAAGGTCATTACGTCACGGTGAACCCGATGCTGGCGAAGATTTACGGGTACAACTCCCCCACAGAACTGATCGACGGCATTCGCGACATCGAACACCAACTCTACGTTCGTCCCAGCCGTCGGTTTCAATTCAAACGCCTGCTCGAAGAACAAGATGCGGTTTGGGCGTTCGAGTCGCAAGTGTATCGCAAAGACGGCAGCATTATCTGGATTAGCGAAAACGCCCGCGCCATCCGCGACGAAACGGGGCAATTGTTGGGATACGAAGGCACCGTCGAAGACATTACCCGACGCAAGCAAGCCGAAGCCGAAATTCAAAAGCGGGATTTGCTGCTGCAAGGGGTCGCCGACGCCATGAACCACCTGCTCGTCGATTCCGACCGCCACATGGGAACCGTCGAAGCCTTGCGAACCCTGGGAATTGCCGCGCGGGTAGATCGGGTTTACATTTGCGAAAACCATCCCCATCCCGAAACGGGGGAACCCTCCACCAGTATGCGATTCGAGTGGACGCGCGAGGGAGTCGAGCCGACCGTCAACCAGCCGCAATGGCAAAATCAGGGCTATCATTCGACGGGGGTGAGTCGATGGTACGAAACCCTAGCGACGGGGAGTACTGTGGCGGGCATCACGCGAGAGTTACCGGCGTGCGAGCGTCCGATTCTCGAAGGCGACGATATTCTGTCGATTTTGATGGTGCCGATTATCGTCGATAACAAGTTTTGGGGCTACATCGGCTTTGACGACTGCCACTGCGAGCGTCGGTGGTCGAAAAGCGAAGAATCGATTTTAATTGCGATCGCGGCGAGTATTGGGGGTGCCCTGCAACGCCACCGGACGGAAGAGGCGATCCGACATCACGCCTTTCACGATTTGCTGACGGGATTGCCCAATCGCATGTTGTTTGACAATCGGTTGTTTATCACGCTAAAAAACGCGCGCGATCGCGATGGTAAATTGGCGGTAATGTTTCTGGATTTAGACCGCTTTAAAATTATCAACGATACCCTCGGACACGCCGTTGGCGACGGATTGTTAAGGCAGGTGGCGCAACGGCTGACCGGATGCTTGCGCGAAGAAGATACGATCGCTCGCTGGGGTGGCGACGAATTTATTTTACTCTTGCCCAATATCGGCTGTCGGGAAGATGTGGTTAAAATTGCCCAGCGCATTCTCGATTCGCTGCGTCCCGCTTTCGCGATCGATACCCATAAATTGCATATTAGTTGCAGTTTGGGAATTGCCGTCTATCCCGAGCAGGGCGAAGATGCCGAAACCCTCCTCAAACACGCCGATGCCGCGCTCTACCTTGCCAAAGATAGCGGACGCAGTAACTATCAATTTTACAGCCCGTCAATGGGGTCGCAAGCCTCGGAATTGCTGTTGCTGGAAAACCACTTGCACCAAGCTCTCGATCGCGGCGAATTTGTCATTTACTACCAACCTCAAATTCAATCCAAAACGGCAGAAATCACCGGTATGGAAGCCCTCACCTACTGGCATCATTCCGAGTTGGGATTAGTCTCGCCCCAAATGTTTATCGATCTGGCAGAAGATACGGGATTGATCGTTCCGATTGGGGATTGGGTATTGCGAGAAGCCTGTACTCGCAATAAAGCGTGGCAAGAGGCGGGATTGCCCCATCGTTGCGTTGCCGTGAATTTATCGCCCCGCCAGTTTCGCGAACCCGATTTAGTCCAAAAGGTGGCACAAAGCCTGAAAGAAACGGGATTGGAAGCGAAGTATTTGGAATTAGAAATTACCGAAGAAACGGCGATGGACAACCTGGAGTTTACGCGCGGCGTGTTAGTGCAGTTGCGCGACTTGGGCGTGCGAATTTCGATGGATGATTTTGGCGTGGGGTATGCGTCGTTGAATTATTTAAAACAATTGCCGTTTAATACGATTAAAATCGACCTATCTTTTATCCGCGATTTAATGGTCAATCCGGTGGATATGGCGATCGTTCGAGCCATTGTCGAATTGGGGCGCGGGTTGGATTTGACGGTGGTGGCTGAAGGGGTCGAAACGCTGGAACAGTGGAAGGCGTTGCGCGATCTCGGCTGTCAGATGATTCAGGGATATTTGGTCAGCGTGCCGCTGTTACCGGATGAGGCGACGAAATTGTTGCGGCGGGTGCGGTTGGAGCAGCGGTTGAAAAGTGCTTGAGGCGATCGCCACCAATTTTGAAAGTTAGGTTTATTTAT
>CAYQUF010000113.1:0-14781 GCA_964420595.1 uncultured bacterium | reverse complement strand
GCTGGCGACCTGCAATATGCGGGGTACATCCTCATGTATAAGGCACTGAATTCATTCTTTCAGGGAAAACTGCTTTCAGAGGTTGTTACGGAAGCGGCAAATTACGTGCAGTTTAGCCAAAAAACGCAAAATCAGATGACTACAGACACCTTGCATGGCTTGCAATTGGTGTTGCACAATTTAACGCAGAAAACGAAAGATTGGTTAGATTTTAATTGTTCCGAAATTTCAGAATCTGATTATTCCGAAAGTTGCCTGCAAAATCAAAACTTATTTTCTTACTGCATCTATCAAATTCTCAAGCTCGAAACTCTCTATTTATACGGTCAACTCGATGCCGCCAAGCAGTGCGCCATAGAAGCAGGAGAGCGAATTTCTTTTATTACTGGAATTTTCCCTTCGACTGAATTTAATTTCTATCAATCGCTGTTGTGGCTGGCAATTTGCACAAATGCCGATGAAACCGAGCGATCGCAGCATCTCGAAACCGTTCGCGCCAACCAAGAAACGCTCAAAATTTGGGCAAGTAATTCTCCCGATAATTTCGAGCATAAATACTGTTTGGTCAACGCCGAAATTGCCAGGGTCGAAGGCGATATTGCTACGGCGATCGAGTTATACGATCGCGCCATTTCCACCGCCGCCGAACGGGGTTTTATCCACCACGAAGCCTTAGCCAACGAACGCGCCGCCGAATTTTGGTTCGCCGCCAATAAACCGAAATACGGTCGAGTTCACCTGCGCGACGCCTATTACGGCTATCAACGTTGGGGAGCCACTCGCAAAGTCCGACAACTGGAAGATAAATATCCCCAGTTATTAATGAAGTCGAAATTCGACGGTCGCACTCGCACCATTCCCATCGACTCGACCCATACCACCGGTGGGGATGCGGGAGTGTTGGATCTCGCCAGCGTTATGAAAGCATCCCAAGCCATTTCCGGCGAAATCGTGCTGGATAAATTGCTGGGGAAGGTGATGAAAATTTTAATTGAAAATGCTGGCGCGCAACGAGGTTGCCTGATTTTACAGCAGCAAGATAAACTGGCGATTGCGGCGGAAGCGTCTATTGGAACCGAAGAGACGATCGTGCAACAATCGGTTGCGGTTGAGGAGAGTAACGATCTTCCCAAAACGGTAATTTGCTATGTGGATCGCACCCATACCGATGTGGTTTTGAGCAACGCCGCCAAAACGGGACAATTTACGAGCGATCCTTACATTCGCGATCGCAAGCTGAAATCCATTTTATGCACGCCAATCGTCAATCAAGGCAAACTGGTGGCGATTTTATATCTCGAAAATAACCTAACCGCCGACGCCTTTACCCCCGATCGCCTCGAAATTTTAAGATTGCTCTCCGCACAAGCCGCCGTTTCCCTGGAAAACGCGATTCTCTACGCCTCCTTAGAACAAAAAGTGGCTCAACGCACCCAAGAACTCAACGAGAAAAACCTGCATCTCGAAGACACCCTCAAAGAACTGCAACGCACCCAAGCACAATTAATCCAAACCGAAAAAATGTCGGGATTGGGTCAATTGGTGGCTGGAATTGCCCACGAAATCAACAATCCCATCGGCTTTATTTACAGCAACCTATCGCCAGCCGGAGAATACGTCCGCGACCTGCTCGGGTTAATCGAACTCTACCAAAAACACTATCCCGAACCCGACGAAGAAATCGAATTTGAAATCGAGGATATCGATCTCGAATTCCTAGTCGAAGACCTGCAAAAGTTGCTCGACTCCATGCAATTCGGAGCCGAACGGATTCGCTCGATCGTCCTCTCGTTGCGAACCTTCTCGCGACTGGACGAAGCAGATATGAAACCCGTCAACATTCACGACGGAATCGACAGCACCGTGATGTTGCTACTTCCGCGATTGCGAGGTTCGGGAGAACGCGCCACCATTGACATTGTGAAAGAGTACGCAGAATTGCCGAAAGTTACCTGTTACGCCAGCCAGCTCAATCAGGTATTTATGAATATTCTCAGCAACGCGATCGACGCACTCGACTCGAAGCGAACCGACGCCGAAATTCCGCCTCAAATCACGATTCGCACCGGAATGAGCGACGACGGTTTCGTGCAAATTCGCATCGCCGATAACGGTCCGGGAATGCGCGAAGAAACCCGCCATCGCCTATTCGATCCCTTCTATACCACCAAACCCGTGGGGTCGGGGACGGGGTTGGGACTCTCTGTTAGCTATCAGATTGTGGTCGATTCTCACCACGGACGCATTGACTGCACCTCTACCCTGGGAGAAGGCGCAGAGTTTATCATTGAAATTCCAGTCCAACCGCCATTGAAAGTTAGTTAGTTAGTTTCAAAATGAGCGATCGTTCTATTCGTCCTGCTTTAGTCACCCGCGTCCTTCCCGATTCTATCGCCGCCGAAATTGGTTTCGAACACGGCGATCGCCTCGTGTCGATTAATGGCGTTCGTCCCCGCGATTTAATCGACTATCAATTTCTCTGTGCGGATGAAGAATTAACCCTCGCAGTCCTCGACGCTAACGGCGAAACCCACGTGGTCGAAATCGAAAAAGAGTGCGACGACGACTTGGGATTGGAATTCGGAACGGCGTTGTTTGATGGTTTAATCCAGTGTAACAATCGCTGTCCCTTCTGTTTTATCGACCAGAAACCGCCGGGAATGCGGGATACGCTCTACCTCAAAGACGACGATTACCGCCTCAGCTTTCTGTACGGGTCTTATCTCACCCTGACCAATTTAGTCCCGCGTGAGTGGGAGCGAATTGAGAAATTGCGCCTGTCGCCGCTTTACGTTTCCGTTCACGCTACCGACCCGAAAGTGCGATCGCGGTTATTGAAAAACCCTCGCGCCGGAGAAATTCTAACCCAATTGCAATGGTTCCAACAGCGACGGTTGCAAATTCACGCGCAAGTGGTGGTGTGTCCGGGAATCAACGACGGCGAACAACTCACGCGAACCTTGCAGGATTTGGCGCAATTCGGCGATGGCGACATTCCCGCTGTGGCGTCGGTGGCGGTAGTTCCGGTGGGATTGACTCAATTTCGTCCGCCAGAAGACGAGTTAGTCCCGGTGACGCGGGAGAAAGCCAGGGAAGTCATCACTCAAGTGCGACAGTTGCAAGCCGAGTTTCGCCAGCAATTCGACTCGACATTTGCGTGGTTGGCGGACGAGTGGTTTTTATTGGCGGGATGGGAGTTACCACCTGCATCGGATTACGAAGATTACCCGCAAATCGATAACGGGGTGGGTTCGATTCGCCAATTTTTAACTCAATTCGAGCGAGCGAGCGATCGCCTTTTACCGGAGACCGTATCGCCACCGCGTCGCCTCACTTGGGTGGTGGGAAATGCGGTGGAATTGGCGTTTCAACCCATTTTAGAACGGTTCAATCGAGTTGAAGGATTGGAAGTGGAAATGATTCCCCTGTGCAGTCGGTTTTGGGGACAGTCCATTAGCGTTACGGGAGTGCTGACGGGTGAGGATGTATTGCAGGGATTGAAAGGACGGGATTTAGGGGATGCGATCGTGTTACCGACGGTGATGCTCAAACATGGGGAATTGCGGTTTCTAGATGATGTTACGGTAGAAGACATCGCGCGATCGTTCCACACGCCAGTACTTCCCGTCGCGGGAATTGAGGAATTAATTTTAGCGTGCGTCAATCCCATTCCCGTCTATGCCGTATGATATCCCGATCGAGCTGCGGTTTGGTTGTTGGGTCAACCGATTGGCGAGATTGAAGTTCTCTCGAAATTGACTTTAGAGCCAAAGCGATCGCCGATATTTCAACCTACTCATCCGATCGCACCCAGAATAGCAAGGCGGGAATTACCCACCCTGCCAAAGCATTTATACCTTAAGGGTTAAACAGATTTCAAAATTTGCTCGTCCGTTGAAAAATCGACCTCTCCCTTATCCTTCCCGCTGGCAAGATAGTCATTCTCCAGCGAATCTTTTAACCCCGAAACCAAATCGAATTCAGGTTTCCAATTCAGTTCGTCCAACGCCTTGTGAATGTCGGCAAAGAAATGCTGCACCCGCAACGGAAATGCCTTACGCTTGCCAAAATCAAACTGTTTGGGATCGTAGTGAACCAATTGCAGCGAATCGGGCGATTTTCCAGCAGCTTCGGCACAGGCTTTTGCCAATCCATCGAAGGTCGCGTAACGGGAACCCGAGATATTATAAATTTGCCCGATCGCCTGTTGATTGCCCAAAACCGACGCCATCGCATTCGCCAGATCTTTGACGTGACCGAGTTGGGTGATGTGCATCCCGTTACCGGGAATGGGAATGGGACGATCGCGGGTAATGCGATCGAAAAACCACGATTCCACCGGGTTATAATTCTGCGGTCCGTAGATATAAACCGGTCGCACGGCGGTAAACGGCAACCCCTGTTCGGCGAGGTAGGCTTCAGTATGGTGTTTGCCTTTGTGACGGCTCTCGGGATCGACCGGATCGCCTTCAATATGCGGCATCCGATCGGATTTTAGATAGACGCCAGCGGAGCTAACGTAAACAAAATGCTCGACTTTTCCCTTAAAAATTTCGGCGAGGGGTTGGGTATCTTCGAGTTTGCGTCCGTTATTATCAAAAATGGCATCAAACTGTTCGCCAGACAGCTTTTGTTTGAGCTGCTCGGCATCCTTGCGATCGCCATGAATTTGCGTAACGCCGTCTACGGGAGCGGGTTTGTTGCCGCGATTGAATAGAACGACTTCGTGACCGCGTTCGACCAAAATTTTGGTTAAAAACACCCCGATAAACCGAGTGCCACCCATAATTAAAATTCGCATCAACTAGAATCCTCCTGTACGTTCGAGCGTTCGCGATCGCGAATGCAATAGTTCTAGAGTATCGAAGGATTGCAACCCCGAGATCGCACGAGTCGCAACTTCCGCCAACTACAAGCCAATTTGCGTCACGGCGATATTGCCCCCAAAACAGGTATCGACATCCGTACCGGGAGCGCGATCGCGTTTGGCGTATTCCCCCGTATAACTAAAATAATCCCCTTCGACCCGATAGGCGACTGGGAGGGGATGGGTGCTGGGTTGGCAAAACACGAGTTCGGGTTCGGGTGCGTCGGGGTCGAGGTGCGGTAAATTAATATTCCAGAAGGTGCCGCGTTCGATAGGGCGATCGCGCAATTCGGCGATAACCCGGCTGGCACGTCGGCTGGCTGTATCCCAGTCAATTTCGAGCGGACGCCTGCGATACTGGGAAATGGCAATCGCGGGAATGCCGTGAAATGCCGCTTCTCGCACGGCGGCGACCGTCCCGGAAATGTAGGCGTCCATTCCCATATTGCCCCCGGCATTAATCCCAGACAGGACGAGGGTGGCGTCGGGACACAGATGCGAGATGGCAATGCGGGAGCAGTCGGCGGGAGTCCCGTCTACGGCATATTCGGTGTTGGAACGACGATCCACGCGAATGGGTCGAGTGGTGGTGACTTGGTGACCGCAGCCGGAATAGACGCGATTGGGTGCGACAACGATGGTTTTGTCGTCAATGGCGTTGCGTAAGGCTTCGAGACCGGGTGCGTCGATGCCGTCGTCGTTGGTGAGAATTACGGTCATGAATGACTATTTCTATTTCAGTTAACCACAAAACTTAAGAATATCTCAATTTCTACTTGCCGATTGTATAAATTCCCTTAAAATAGTTATTAAGGCTTCGCAAGACATTCGGCTTCATGTCACAGTTTGTTTTCAAAAGAAGGAGCTGTAGATTAAGTTTACAGTTATTTTACGAAAATCAACCTCTTGCAAACTCAGAAAATTTAGGGCAATAGCAACCTATGTATGTTTATTTTACGCCTGATTTTACGAATAAAGTAAATAGGCATCACATTCAACATCATATCTCCCAACTCAGACAAGCTCTCGAAATTAATGGTAAATTAGCCATTGCATCTCGATTTACGTGGGTCTATCCTTACCTCAAGCATAAAATTGGCAATCTCCGGGCGATCGCCAAAATCGATTGCGTCAATCAAAAATACGTTATCTGCCTGTTGGATATTGTCAGGCGAGGCGACAGTCAATATGAGAAATTTTTAAATAATCCGAACAAGTACGGACAACAGTACCTCGAACCTTTAGTTAATAAATCTAGAAAACATCTCATCAACTCTATATTGCAGCAGCAACAGTCGGGCAAAATCATTGAAACAGAGCAGTTGCCCTCAGAATTTTACTCTTGGCTGCAACCGCCTGGATTGGGACAGGATCGAAAGGACTGGGTTGTTTACGAAAGCGACATCTGGGTCAAAAAGTTCAAACAGTCCGAAACCAAAACTTATTGGAATGACTATCACGAAATTGTCGATTTCTTAATTAGCGGAACCACCGACAAGCCGGATCGACTGCAAAAGCAAACAACTAGCTGCGATCGCATTAAAATCTGTTCTAACAATAAAACCGGGAAATCTGTTTTATTCGCACAATTTAATATCGCCGTTCCTTCCGACCGAAAAGTTTTATTTTTGCTCAGTCCGTTTTCCCACCAACTCTCAACCCAGGAGTTGGAAGAACTGATTGATTCTGACAAGCTCTTGAAATTTATCAAATCTAAAACCCTATCCGAACAATCGATAACCTTAGACGAATTATCGAGCTACGCGCGCCGTTCCTATCCCGGTTATTTGCTCGCAGATAAAGGCATTTGGCACGATATTGAATCGGAAGATGGCACGAATCACGCTTTATCCGCAGAAGAAGAGCAGATTCTGCATCAAATCTCAAGTCCGGGTGCAGACAACAAGTCACTTCCAGTCTTTATCAACGGGAGAGCGGGAAGCGGTAAGTCGCTAATGTTATTTTATCTATTTGCCGATTACTGCTATCGGTTTCAAACGGAATCCGCACCCCAAGACGCGCACCCTCTGTTTTTAACTTATAATGAAAAGCTGTTAGAAAAAGCTAAAGAGGAAGTCCGGAAACTCCTGAGCGTCCATCATAAGTACGTGCTGGATGAAAGTCGAGACCGACCCTCGATTGATAATTGCTTTCAGTCCTTTCAGAAATTTTTGCTAAGCCTTCTCCCTCCCAGTGAATTAGAACGTTTCGACCCGGATAAATATTTATCTTTCCATCGATTCAGAAAACTGTATGAAACTCGCTTTCACAATTATTCTCCCGAACTCTGCTGGCATATTATTCGAACCTTTATTAAAGGCTATCAAGTTTCCGAGAATGTCAATGACTACATGACCCCAGAGGATTACAAAGAGGTGCCTCGCAACGAGCATACCATTCCCGATGAGGTGTTCTCGGATATCTACTGTAATATATGGTCTTGGTATAAAAATTTATCCGCTGACAAGGGGTACTGGGACGATCAAGATTTAATCCGAACGGTTTTACGACTGAAGTGCTACCGTCACAGCTATACGGTGATTTTCTGCGATGAAGCTCAGGATTTTACCCGGATTGAATTACAGCTCATTCTGCAATTATCTGTCTGGGTGAAATACGAACTGTATCCTCCGGTGCAAAGCTTACCGTTTGCTTTTGCAGGGGATCCGTTTCAAACTCTAAACCCGACTGGATTTCGCTGGGAAAGCTTGAGAGCGGCGTTCTTCGATCGCATTATTTCGGTGCTAGATCCGTCTCACCGACTCAACATTGAGATGAACTTTCAGGAGCTAGAACGCAACTATCGCTCTCATTCGTCAATTGTCAAGTTTACGAATTTAATTCATCTGTGGCGTCACATTCTCTTCCAAATTCGCGACCTACGACCGCAGTTACCTTGGAAGGAATGGGAAACGAGTGCGATCGAACCTCAAAAGTTTATTTTCGATCGAGATATTACGGTCACTCAACTAAAAACAAATCTTCAAAATGCACCGATCTTCATTTTGCCTTGCGAAGCACGGGGAGAAGTAGAGTACATCCAAAACGATCCGATTTTGCAGGAACTGTTTCCGGAAGTTCAAAGGGAAGGGAAACTCCCGAAAAATGTCTTGAGTGCGGTGGAAGCCAAAGGTCTGGAGTTCTCACTGACCATTTTATATAAATTTGGCGACTTTTTTGCCAATGAATATCAAGTATCGGCGATCGATTTAATTGAAAACCGACCGAAGGAAGATTTATTGGAGTTTGAATACTTTTTCAACAAGCTCTATGTGGCTGCGAGTCGAGCCATGTCCGATTTAATTATTGTGGACTCGGAAGCAGGCGATCGCTATTTGTGGCAATATGCAACGAGCGATCGCTTCAATGGCAATGGAGATAGCAATGGTGCGGCTCAATGGGTCGAAAAAGCGGACGATCCGTCTATTTGGCAATCCTATGTAGCCACGCTGTATCGAGGCGATAATTTAGGGGTCATCAATCAAGATAACCGCGAATCTCAAGCTCGGGAGTTTCGACAAAATGGCATCAGCCAACAGAATCCGGATTTATTACGCCGTGCTGCGGAATTTTATCGAGAGATTGGTGCCACCGATAAGGCTCAAGACTGCGAAGCATGGCAGTTTAAGTTTGACAAGCAATGGCATGAAGCCGGACAGTTATTTGACCGACTCGGTCAACCCAATGAAGCCTGGGACTGTTTTTGGCAAGGATTGTGTTGGTCGGATTTACAGCAATGGTATAACAATTACTCGGGTCATCATGAAGTTTTGCCGATTGTGGAGTTTGTAACTCGGGAAACAATTGATTTAGACAGTATTTGGGCGTTTACTGACTTTTTAGAGGAGAGCGATTGCCATCAACTGCTCTATAAGAATCGAACCAGCAAACCTTGGCAAGTTGCGATCGATCGATATGGCGATCGCTTGGATGGCTTTATTGAGTCTGAAGAACTCGAACCGCATCAATTATTGAGATTCGGAAACATCTTCAATGATTTAGCCAATGCAGGCTATCGCTACAATAAAATGCTCGATCGCGCCGGTCAATGTTTTTATCAATTACCGGAATACGATCGCGCTGTATCCTGTTGGCAAAAAGCCAAGCAAACCGACCGGAACGAATATCATTTAGCCAAAGCTTATCAATCCGGTTTTCCCAAAGGGTTCCCAGACTTGGAAAAAGTGCAAGCCTACGATCGCATTGTTGAAGAGTGGGAAAAATCCGGTCGGTGTGGGAATAAAACCTGGATTCAATATTCCGACTCAATTGTCAGAGCTTTAGAATATCAAAACCGCTATACCGATGGTTTTGAGTACTTAGTCCAAATTCGAGCTTGGACTAAAGCCATCAAGCTGTTAAATGCTTTAGAAAATCGTGAAAGTTGGCAAAGCGAAGCCAGGAATTTACAATTTGAATTAGTCCGTCAATTCGCTCGATTCCCCGACTTAAACCCAGAAACGGCTCGACAAGAGCGCCAAAAATATGTTAGCTTTATCAATAAGGTCTGGTCATTGCCAGACTCGGCTTGGCAGCAGTATTTATCCATGCCAGAAATCGGAACTGCACTAGAAAAAATTGGCGACTTCGTTCCCACCCTCAGTTTTTATGAAAATTTTCTCGATCGGGGCGATCGGAGAATTTCGCGATTGGCACGGGAGCGTTGGTTAGCTACCAAACTCAAGCAGAAAGACTATGCATCTGGGACTGACCCGAGCCGAGCCAGTAAAATTAGCGAAGACATCAATCGAAAAGCCAGAAAATGGAGAATTAATCTCCAACAAATTAGCCTCGAACCGCTATCTGGCGAAGAACTGGATCGGTGGTTGCAAAAACTAAAAGAACCCGTTGCGAACGAAGCTCCGCAATCCCCTGACGGACATAGCATTCAAGGATTGCCGTCTGGGGTTCGAGTCAATACAATTGCCCCCGGAATTCAACAATTTAACGTTGGCGACCTTCAAGTCACGCTCATCCAAAAACCCCGTCAAGTCATCATTAATCACGAACGATTGTCCAAGCAAATTACGGTCGCCATTCAGAGTGGAGAGTGTACGTTGCAAGGAAGCCTTGAAAAAGTCAATATCTTCGATCGCAATCATGCCTCCTTTAACTCGGACAGCGGCTATACTGGCATCGTATATTATAATCAACCGTCTCCCCACTTAGAATTAAATTTATCCGAACCTTCGATTCATTTAAGAATTCCATTATAACCCTCAAAAATTTCATATTAATCTAAACCCCTGGAATACTGACCGACACAATCCATTACAGTCAATCCAGAACTATGGATCGGACAAAGCACCTCAGGGATCGCAAAACCAAAGGAGAACCGAGCCTACATGACCGCCGAACTCGACCTGACTCAGAACGACAAACCATTCGTTGCCCCCCAGCCAGATGCCACAGACGCCGCTTGGCAAGCCTTACAAGATTCTATTATCTACTATCACGGTCGTCCCATCGGAACCGTCGCCGCACGCGATCCCGCCGCCGACGAATCGCTCAACTACGACCAATGTTTTATTCGCGATTTCATTTCCTCGGCGCTCGTCTTTTTATGTAAAGGGCAAACTGAAATCGTTCAAAACTTTCTGCTCAACACTCTAAAATTACAAATCAAAGAACGCCAGCTCGACTTTTTAGAACCCGGACGCGGTTTAATGCCAGCCAGCTTTAAAGTCGTTCACAACGGCAGCGAAGAATATTTAAAACCCGACTTTGGCGATCGCGCCATCGCTCGAGTGACCCCAGTGGACTCTTGTTTGTGGTGGGTATTCTTACTTCGCGCTTACGTAAAAACCACCGGCGAATATTCCTTCGCTCACCGTCCCGAAGTGCAAAAAGGAATTCGCCTGATTCTAGAATTATGCTTGGTCGCACGGTTCGAGTTGTATCCCACGTTACCCGTTCCCGACGGAGCCTGTACCATCGATCGCCGCATGGGAATTGAAGGACATCCCCTCGAAATTCAATCCCTATTTTACACCGCTTTGCTAGCAGCTAAAGAACTCTTACTCGACAACGCCGAAAACGCTTACATCAACCAAGCCGTTCGCAATCGCATTCAACCCGTGGTTCGCCACATCCGCCATAACTACTGGTTGGATCTCGAACGATTGAACGTGATTTATCGCTTCAAAGGGGAAGAATACGGCGAAGAAGCGTTGAATCAATTTAATATTTATTCCGACTCCATCCCCTACGACCAACTCAGTCGCTGGCTTCCCGAAGATGGCGGTTATTTAGCGGGAAATCTGGGACCGTCGCACCTCGACTGTCGTTTCTTTGCGATTGGCAATTTAATGGCGATCGTCTCCTCACTGACCAATCCCCGTCAATCTCAGGAAATTATGAATACGATTGAAGATCGATGGGACGATTTAATTGGGGAAATGCCGATGAAACTGTGCTTTCCTGCCTTGAAAAATCGGGATTGGGCAATTTTAACCGGATGCGATCCGAAAAATCGTCCCTGGTCGTATCATAATGGCGGCAATTGGCCCGTGTTGATGTGGATGCTGGCGGCTTGCGCGATTAAAACCAATCGGAAAGAACTGGCTTGGAAAGCACTCGATATTATGGAAAAACGCTTGCCAAAAGATGGATGGCCCGAATACTATGATGGCAAGACGGGACGCTTGATCGGAAAAGAGGCGCGGATGTTTCAAACGTGGTCGATCGCCGGATTTTTAGCGGCTAAAGAGTTAATAAAAAACCCGCAATATCTCGATTACATCGCCTTTGATGAAGACCCCGAATTTGCTAATAGTTAAGGTTAGCGCCATCGTCGCGATCGCCCTCATTTGCACTTCTATCCCCGCTCTCCCGTCCCAGTCTTGTCCCGACCCTGCAATGGAACCCCCCGCACCGCAGACCGTTCGCGAGATCGTCAATCGAGCCAGAAATGCCTGGATCCAGGGAGACGCCGACGCCTTCGCCTCCTTGTTTACCCCCGACAGCGAGTTCGTAGTTCCGGGAAATCGCTGGACGGGACGAGACGCCATCCGCCAGGTTACTGCTGAGTTTGTCAAAAATTACGACGTGGCGATCGCCATCGAGCGGATTATGATTGACGGAAACGCCGCCGTCGTACAATGGGATTGGCAAGAAACCAATCGCGCCACCGGGGAACGCAGCCAAGCCGAAGATGCGATCGTTGTCGATTTCAGAGGCGATCGCATTTGTCGCTGGCACGAGTATATCAACCGTTCTTAGAGCTGTGCGGTACGCCTTGGTTGAGGAAGGCAACAGGCAATAAGTTGGAAGCTAGGGTTTGGTTTCCAACCCCCTACATTTTTTCTCCTCATCCCCTCATCTCCCTATCCCCCATCTCCCCATCCCTAACTCACCTCCCGACAGGCGCGATATAAATCCTTCCACCCCTCCCGTTCCTTCACCACCGTTTCCAAATATTCCAACCATACCACTCGATCCTGCACCGGGTCTTTCACCACCGCACCCACCAATCCCGAGGCGAGTTCGCTGGCGCGTAACTGTCCGTCGCTGAAATGCGCCGCCAACGCCAAACCGCTGTTGACCACCGAAATCGCTTCCGCCGTACTTAATGTCGCACTTGGCGACTTGAGCTTGTTGCGACCGTCCGAGGTTACCCCACTTCGCAACTCCCGAAACACGGTGACCACCCGGCGAATTTCCTCCAACGCTGGCGGTTCGGCGGGGAACTCCAGCACTCGTCCCAAACTTTCCACCCGACGGCGCACGATTTCCACCTCCTCGTCCACCGTAGCGGGAAGGGGGAGAACCACCGTATTAAAACGCCGTTTGAGCGCGCTAGAGAGGTCGTTGACGCCTTTATCGCGATCGTTCGCCGTGGCGATGACGTTAAACCCGCGTCTGGCTTGCACTTCGGTATTGAGTTCGGGAATCGGTAACGCCTTTTCCGAGAGGATGGTAATCAGCGTATCTTGCACGTCGGCGGGAATGCGCGTCAGTTCTTCTATCCGCGCGATTTTGCCATCTTCCATCGCTCCCATCATCGGACTGGAGACAATGGCGTCCATCGAGGGTCCTTTGGCGAGCAATTGCGCGTAGTTCCAACCGTAGCGAATCGCTTCCTCGCTGGTTCCCGCCGTTCCTTGAATCAGTCGGGTAGAATCGCCGGAAATGGCGGCGCACAGGTGTTCGGACACCCAAGATTTTGCCGTTCCCGGTACGCCGATCAAGAGTAAGGCGCGGTCGGTGGTTAAGGTGGCGATCGCGATTTCAATCAGCCGCCGCTTGCCGATATATTTAGGAGAGACTTCAAAGCCGTTGTCGAGGGTTCCTCCCAATAGGTAGGTGGCGACAGCGTGAGGGGACAGGTTCCAATTTGGCGGACGCTGGTAAGTATCGGCATTTGCCAGTTCTTGCAACTCCTCAGCAAATTGCTGTTCGGCGTGTTGGCGCAGTAGCGAGGGTTGAGAGTCGCGTTGGGACGTTCGGGATTTGGATTTGGCGCTCGGCACGATCGCGAAACCTCTCGATCCACAATGATGAGATTAGTTTAGCGCGAGTTCGAGCGATCTGGAATTTCCCTGTCAATGTTTGAAATGGAATCCGATTGTAAGCTGTCTATCCAACTTTGTGTGCTTTGTGTCTTTGTGGTGAATATTGACAACCCAAGAAAGCGATCGCTTTAAGCTTGCAACCAATCGCGATCGTGCTTGTGCCAATATCGAGAAAAGCGTTTACGTTGGGTTAACTCTTGAGCCGGAAAGATTTCTGGATAAATTTCTAGTTCGGTAAACTTTCGCGCGCTATCTTGCCAACATTTAATAATGTGGTTTGGCGTTTCCGTCGTCGCGATCGCCCTTAAGTTATACCGCGCCACCAGTTGTTGCAAAATCGGCACGGTTTCGCCCTTATAAATTTGAATTTCGGGAATTTCCAACAGGGACTCGTAGATAAATTGTACCCGATGTTTGGAAATATTCCAAGTTTGTAAATAAGGAATATCGAAGATATAAACGCGCGGTGCGTCTAGATAATCCCGCAACATGGCGCTATCGGGATTCAATCCATCTTCGTTGAACCAAATCAGGCGATCGCTCATGGTTTACTCTCCTCCAAACAGGCGATCGCGCAATTCGTCATAAGAATAGTCAAACGGGTCGCCAGGGACAGGATTTTCCGACAACACCGAACCTGCATACTTTTCCAGATTCTCCCGATTGAAAATATAAGGTTTTTGAGAAAACGTCGAAGCAACCCACTGCCACGATAAATGATTGCTGGCGAAATCTCCATCAATTAGCAACGAATACATCCAATCGGCACCCGCACGCCAATGTACCTTGCGAAAATGGACGATATAACTGGCAAGATACATCCGAGCGTGGTTGTGCAAATATCCCGTATTTTTCAACGCTTGAATAAATGCATCCATCGACGGCAATCCCGTATTTCCCGCCGCGATATCTTCTGGAAGCGTAGGTTGATGCTGCGCCATCGGGATCTTTGGCGGTTCCATCTCTTCCAAAAGGCGATCGCCTGTTTCGTAGTACACTAAATGAAAGAACCCCCGCCACGCCAATTCTGACACAAACTTCGTCACCGATCGCGAATCGCCTTGTTTTAACGCCCACTGTCGCACTTCTTCGAGTTCCAAACAACCGCGACTGAGATAAGGCGAGAGCCGACTAACCTCGCCATCTAGAAAATTGCGTTTCCTGCCGTATTTTTCAATTTGAAATTGTCCCAACCGAGTCAATCCCGCCTGTCTGCCACCGGGATACGGCGAGAGACTTCCGGTATCTTCTAAAAATGGAAACTCGGCTTGAATGTAATCAGCGAGGTCTTGACGATTATCGAAATCGGTTCGTAACGGTTGCATAATGGCGGATAGTTCGACTAGATTCATTGTGTCAAATTGTGCTATAAATCGCCACATGCGGGAGGCTTGCCTAGAT
>CAYQUF010000112.1:0-14803 GCA_964420595.1 uncultured bacterium | reverse complement strand
CACTCGGCTATACGGGTGGGGTGCTGTCGCTGGTGATGCAGCACGAATCGATTTTCGAGAGCGGGCATTTTTGGACGGGATCCGTGGTGCTGGTATTGCTGGCGGCGAATGGGTTGATGTCGTTGCGGGGATTTTGGGGAAATTCCAGTCGTTTCCGGAGCGTTCATGCCTACTTGGGGAGCGCGGCGCTCCTATTATTATTCGCACACGCCTTTTTAGGGTTAAAGTTGGGGCTGTCGATTTAGCAACGGACGGGCACTCATGAGACCGATAACCGGCTTAATTCTAAGCTTGGGTTATATTTTGGGGGTATCGCTGGCAACCGTGCCGTGGGCGCAATACGGCTTGCTGGGGGTAGGATTGGTGGCAGCGATCGCGCTTCCGAGGCTGTGGCGAACTGGACCGAGATCGCCCGTTTGGTTGCTGGCTGGGATTATCGGTTGCGTGGCGACGTTTTACTTTCACGCGCGCGTCCCGCAACCGGGGACTAACGATATCAGCCTGTTCGTTCCCGCCTCGGAGGCTCAAGCTCGCGAACAAATCGTTACCGTTCAAGGCACCATTGCCAGTACGCCTCGTTTGACTCGCAGCCAGCGGGTGCAATTCGAGTTGCGAGCCGAGCGATTGAATGAAGTGACCAGCGGTGACGGAACGGCAAAAGTTTCGCAGCCAGTGACCGGGAAAGCGTACGCGACCGTCCCCCTATTACAAGGAACGGGATTGCATCCCGGTGCAGATGTTGCCGTCACCGGGTCGCTGTACGAGCCGAAAGCACCTGCCAATCCCGGTGCGTTTGATTTTCGAGCGTATTTGGCGCGACAGGGAATGTTTGCGGGACTCAATGGCGATCGCGTGACTTGGCAAGAGGGCGATCGCGAGGAACAATGGGGATGGTGGCAGTTGCGCCAGCGAATTATCCGATCGCACGTGCGGTGGTTGAGAAGTCCCGAAGGTCCCTTAGTCAGTGCGATGGTGTTGGGACGCCGCGCGGTGGATTTGCCTTACGATATTCGCGATCGCTTCATTCAAATTGGATTGGCGCACGTCCTCGCCGCCTCTGGCTTTCACGTTTCCCTCATCCTGGCATTGGTGCTGACGCTGACTCGCCGCCTCTCGGAGCGAATCCAATTCGGTCTTGGCACGATGACGTTAATTCTCTACGCCGGATTGGCAGGCTTTCAACCGTCAGTCTTGCGAGCCGCGATTATGGGATTCGGCGCATTAGTAGCATTGATGGCACAACGCAAAGTCCGACCGCTCGGTATTTTATTCCTAGCCGCGACAATTCTGTTATTGGTCAATCCGCTATGGATCGAGGATCTGGGATTTCAACTCAGCTTCTTAGCCACTTTGGGATTAATCGTCACTGTCATGCCATTCGTGAAACGGTTGGATTGGCTTCCGGTCACGATTGCTTCGTTAATTGCCGTTCCGATTGCGGCTACGATTTGGACGCTTCCGCTACAACTCTATACCTTTGGCGTGGTTTCTCCCTACAGCATCCTCGCCAACCTCAGTTCGATTCCCTTCGTCTCCATCATTACCATTGGCGGATTTATTAGCGCAATTGCCGGACTGATTTGGTCGCCAGCGGGGAGCGGGATCGCGTGGTTGCTGTACTATCCTACCCATAGCCTAATCGCGATCGCCCGATTTTTTAACCAACTGCCCGGCAATTCCATCGCTGTGGGAACCCTATCGACCGTGCAATTAGGAACGCTGTACGGTTTAATCGGCGCGGGAGTCGTGCTGGCATGGATTCATACCCGACGCCAAACCCTCAAAGGCAAAAAACGACCGAAACCCCTGTCTTTTTCAGTCTATCTCTTTCTCCTAGTCCTCGCCCTTGGAGTCGCGTTAGCTCCCGCTTGGCGCGCTAAAGCCGATTTATTTCGCGTCACGGTCTTGGCGACGCCGAACGAACCTGTCATGGTGGTTCAAGATCGATGGCGCGTCACCTTAATTAATAGCGGCGATGCGGATACGGCGCGATTTACCATTTTGCCGTTCTTGCAGCGAGAAGGCGTCAACCAGGTGGAAGCGGCGTTAGCGGCGAATTGGTCGATGAGTCCGAGCCAGGGGTGGTTGCAGCTTTTAGAGCAATTGCCCGTCGAAACGCTGTATGGAAGTTCCGCCAACGGGGAGTCTAGCGATCGCCTGTTAGAAACCTTACGCGATCGCGAGGGATCCTACCAACTGCTCTCCCCCGGTCAACTCCAATCCATCGGAGCGGCGACCGTACGGTTAATCCAAACCAATCCGTTGCTGATGCAGTTGGAGATCGAGGATCGCCAGTGGCTGTTACTCGGCGACTTGGATCCGAGCCAGCAAAACCAACTGACTCAATCGAAACGCTTGCCAGCCACTGCCATCTTATGGTGGTCGGGGTCGTACTTGAGCGAAGCCGTACTGAACGCGATTCAACCCCAAATCGCGATCGCCTACTCTGATAACATTGATGGCAATACTGCCGATCGCTTGCGTGAAGCTGGGGTTCGAATCTATCAACCGACCGCAGACGGCGCGCTGCAATGGACGCCCGGCAACCCATTCGAGACAATTCTAGAGACCGGCGATCGCGATTCGCCATTGTTATGATAGGCTGGTAGATGGTGAAAATCGAAACACCCGAGATACCGTTTGGAGAGGTGGCAGAGCGGTTGAATGCGGCGGACTCGAAATCCGCTATGTCCTTCGGGGCATCGGGGGTTCGAATCCCCCCCTCTCCGTTTTAAGTTTTTAAGTACGACAAGACTCAATCGGCGATACCCAAGTCAGTTTGGTTCACGCCATGAGAACTCCGACACCACGGTTGGGGTTCTATAGCAGCGATCGCTCGTGTATTAACAATCCCACCGGATCGAATAATTCCGCCCCTACGCGGCGCAAATCCATAGGGCACCGTCGCCATCTCGCGGTAAATAGCCGAGAGCGCATTGCTATATTTTTACAATCTCAACCCGAGCTGAGGCAACTCCCCAGTCCGAGCTTAAGACTCATTCACTCGAATTTCTGAATGCGGATGGCGAGACTCGAACTCGCAAGGCTTGCGCCACACGCCCCTCAAGCGTGCGTGTCTACCAATTCCACCACATCCGCGTGCGTGGACTTTTTATTGTAGCCGATCGCCTGGCAATTGACTAGCCCTCTGCGAAAAATTTTGAGACGTTTCGCGATCGCGCCGACGAGCGCAAACTGAGGTTCGAGTTTCGGGCGATCGCCAGCATGGTAGGATGATCGATCGTGTGTCCGACGGGGTGCATTCCCGCCTCATCCCCATCCAAGGGCGTCGGATCGCCTAACTTTATTCATGACGCAATAGCTGGCTGATGCAATTATCCAAAATTTTAATTGCCAATCGAGGAGAAATTGCCCTGCGCATCCTCCGTACCTGCGAGGAGATGGGGATCGCCACTGTTGCCGTTCACTCAACCATCGACCGCCACGCCCTGCACGTCCAACTGGCGGACGAAGCCGTGTGTATTGGCGAGCCGCCGAGCAACAAAAGCTATCTCAACATTCCCAATATTATCTCGGCTGCCCTCACCTGCAATGCCACTGCCATTCATCCCGGTTACGGATTTTTAGCCGAAAACGCTCGCTTTGCCGAAATTTGCGCCGACCATCAAATTAGCTTTATCGGACCGTCTCCCGAATCGATTCGGCGAATGGGCGATAAATCCACCGCTCGCGAAACCATCCAGCAAATGCAAGTTCCCACCGTCCCCGGAAGCGACGGATTGGTCACCGACGAGCGAGCCGCCACTAAAATTGCCCGCGACATCGGCTATCCCGTGATGATCAAAGCTACGGCTGGCGGTGGCGGACGGGGAATGCGCCTGGCTCGCAACGACAGCGATTTACCCAAATTATTCCAAGCCGCACAAGGAGAAGCCGAAGCCGCCTTTGGCAATCCCGGCTTGTATATCGAAAAATTTATCGAACGTCCCCGTCACATCGAGTTTCAAATTTTGGCGGATAACTACGGAAACGTAATTCACCTGGGCGAACGGGATTGCTCGATTCAGCGGCGACACCAAAAACTGCTCGAAGAAGCCCCCAGTCCGGCACTGACGCCAGAATTGCGACAGAAAATGGGCGAGGCTGCCGTGCGCGTGGCAAAATCGATTCATTACACCGGAGCGGGAACGGTGGAATTTCTACTCGATCGCTCCGGGGAATTCTACTTCATGGAAATGAATACCCGCATTCAGGTCGAACACCCGATCACAGAAGCGATCGCGGGATTAGACCTGATTGCCGAGCAAATTCGGGTTGCCAGCGGCGAAAAACTGCGACTGACGCAGGATGACGTCATGTTGCGCGGTCACGCGATCGAATGTCGGATTAACGCCGAAGATCCCGATCGCAATTTTCGCCCCCATCCCGGTCGCATCAGCGGCTACCTTCCCCCTGGCGGAATCGGGGTGCGCATGGATTCCCACGTCTATACCGATTACGAAATCCCGCCCTATTACGATTCCCTCATCGGCAAGCTGATCGTGTGGGCCCCCGATCGCCCGGCAGCTTTGGCGCGGATGAAACGAGCGTTACGCGAATGCGCCATTACGGGATTGCCCACGACCATTGGATTCCACCAGAAGATCCTAGAAACGGCGGAATTCTCTCGGGGAGACGTTTACACCAACTTTGTCGAGCAGGTGATGCAAAACCAGTAGGGGGCAAACGGCAGTTCGTCCTCAGTGCATCATCGTCAGCAATCCCTGCTGACCCACGAGAATCTCGCGCAAGAGGCTGAAAATACCGACCCAGATAATCGGGGTAATGTCCACGCCACCGATGGCGGGAACGATTTTGCGCGTGGGAGCTAAAAACGGCTCGGTCGGAATCGCCACGAGACTAAAGGGAAATTTGTTCAGGTCGATCTGGGGATACCAGGTCAGGATAATCCGAAAGATAAACAACAACGTCATCGCGGCGAGCAAAGCACCGAGGAGCCAACTGGAAAGGGTCACTGCACTCATAAACCTGCGGTCAAATTGTAAAGCTTTGTAACTATCGTCTAGTGTAGCGGTTGGCAGCGCGACCGGATCGAGACCGTCGGTTACGAAGACTTCTCAAGGGGACGCGCGATCGCTAAAATTAAGATACATTAATTGTTGTTGTCGTCAAAAAGAGCCAAGCGTTATGACTCCTTCTTTAATGAACTTTTTCTACAGCCTGATTGCTGGCGCGGTGATTGTCGTGATCCCGGCGACGGTTGCCTTAATCTGGATTAGTCAGAAGGATAAAATCAAGCGTTCTTCCTAGGGCGATCGCTCAAACGATTTTGACTGTTTCCCATTCCCTCAGCTTCCAGTCGAGTCGCCTGTTGAGTTGGCAGCTCCCCGATTGCGAGCTGAGGGTTTCGCACATCGAGCGGCGATCGCGCAGTAGCCCTTCGCCCGATCTCGATCTAAAATGCACCTCTAGCGCCCGTGCGGGACGCCCAGCTCAATTGAAGGTAAGACATGCAAATCGCTAAGATTAAAGCTGAGTCAGGAGAGACGCAATGGTCAACGTAGGATTTAGCTGGAGTAGCTTGCTGGGCATCATCCTTGCGGTTGCAGGGGCGTCGCTGTACTTCATGCGCTCCTTTCGCCCCAGCTTAGCTAGAGATCACGATATTTTCTTTGCCGCAGTCGGCTTGCTCTGCGGCGGGATTCTGTTTTTCCAAGGATGGCGACAGGATCCGATTTTGCAATTCGGTCAATTCTTGCTGACCGGAAGCGCGATTTTCTTCGCCTTTGAAAGCATTCGCCTGCGCGGGGTCGTCACCCAACAAGCCAAACGCAGCACGCCGATTGTGGACGACGATCGCCCCGTGAGCAACGCCTATCAATATCGCGCCGAACTCGAAGAACTCGAACCCGCCGAAGCCCCGCCAGAACGCCGTCGCATTCCGGGAACGCGGGACAGTCGCGATAGCGAAGCCTACGATAGCGAAGTGCCTCGGCGTCCGTCGAGCCGTCGTAGCAGCAGCAAGCGGCGTCCGCCGAGCCGTCGCAGTAGCAGCAAGCGGCGTCCGCCATCGTCCGAGCGTTCGAGTGCAACCCGCAATCCCGACGAGTGGGACGATACCGATGCGGATTGGGACAGTCAATCGTCTCGTCGCCGCCGTCCGAGTTCTTCAACGCGAGTGCAGGGATCGACCCGAGTTCAAACCGATGACGAATGGGATGTCGAGGCAGATTGGGAAGAGAAGCCGAGTCGCTCTCGTCCTTCAAGCAGCCAACCGTCTTCGCGATCGCGCCGTTCCCGCCGTCCGTCCCAAACCTCGCGCGCTGCATCGGCTCGCGATAGCGATACGCCGCCAACCCATTACGTCGATTACACGCCGCTCGACGAGGAAGACGAGGACGATAACGGCGGGTCGTACGATTACTAATTCAGATCGAACCGAGTGGCGAGTCCGATTACCGCAGCGATCGCATTGACTGTCCGATTGTACCGAGGGGCATGGTGGAAATTGTGCCTCAGTTTGATGCTAGCAGGCTCGATCGCCGCCTGTACCCCGACCGAACGCGCGATCGCCCCAGAAGCACTCAACAGCTTCTACAGCGACGAACAACCCGCAATCAGCGGGGACGGTCGCATCATTGCGTTTGTCTCCAACCGCGAAGGGAAACGTCAAATTCGAGCGTACGACCTCCAACGCAGTCGCTTCATTGACTTGTCTGGATTAAATCAGCGAGATACGATTCCCCAACATCCCAGCCTCAGCCAGACAGGACGCTATCTGGCGTACTTGGCTGCCGAACGTCGCGGTCGCCCCGAAATTCGACTGTACGATCGCCTGACGCGGCGGTCGCGGGTGTTGATGGATAGCGATCGCGGGGGAATGCGTCATCCCAGTATCAGTCCGGACGGTCGCTATATCGTGTTTGAGAGCGGAGAGAGCGGACAGTGGGATATTAAAGCGATCGATCGCGGTGCGAATATCGAGTTGGATCGTCCCGATGGCGCGACGGATTAATTTCGCCGGAGTAATTCGATGGGCGTTAGGCTGGGTGACAATTGCGGCGATCGCTGTGTTAAGCGGTTGCGCGCCTTATCCGCGATTGATGGGGTTTCCTTACAGCGCTAACGGTCAAACGGCGAACTCCCCGGCGGCGGAAACCGATCCCGAAACCACCGGACGCTACCTCGTCTTTGCCTCCGATCGCGCCAAGAGTCAAGATATCTATCTCTACGACATCGAGCGGCGTCGGTTAGTTGACCTACCGGGATTGAACTCCCTCAATTTGCTCGCCTCCGATCCCGACATTTCCCAAGACGGTCGATATATCACATTTTTAGGCTCTCGTCAAGGGCGATCGGGAATTTACCTCTACGACCGCCAAACCCGCCAATTGCGCAACCTGACTCAAAATCTCGACGCCGAAGTACGACACCCCAGCATTAGCGCTAATGGCGAGCGGATTGCCTTTGAATCGAGCGCGATCGGACAGTGGGATATTTTCATTTACAATCGAGCCGGGCAACCCATCGATCGCGTGCCGATGGATCCCCGATAACTGCCCGAAAATTAGCGCAATCCCAGCCAGGTAAATAGATCCTGGTGCGTAATAATTTCAATTAACAACAACAGCACGAACCCGATCATGGCAAATCGACCGTTAATTTGCTCCGCGTAGAGCGTCCAGCCGAAACGGGGTTCGAGTGGGTTGTCCGATTGCTCGGCTTCGGACTTGGCATTTGTTTCATCCGATTGCGCTTGCGTCTCGGGTTGTTCTGGAGATGGCGTTTCTGAAGCACTCATAGACTTTAACTGACTAGACTTCCGTTCTAAATTTTGCACCGATTCGATCAGCGATCGCACCTGGGAAGTCCCCTCCGACGAATCGAACGTGGTGGGAAGCTTGCGCCGCGACACCATGCGCAATCCCACCGGGAGCAAACTCAGCAATCCTTTCAGATCGCGAAAATAGTTGCCAATCACCAAAACGCCGAACTTGCGCTCGTCCACCCAACCGCCTTGTTTGACCAGCTCGACCAACGTTTTGCGGTGGCGAATGGCGCGAGAGTCCCCAGCGGCGTGGCGATCCAGGATTTCGCCCTTAATTTGTCCGATGCGATCCATCGGCTCGACCTCCATCGGACAGACCTCGTTACAGTAGAAGCAACGGGTACAGCCCCACGCTCCCGAGGTTTGATTGTAATTGTCCAATCGCTGCTCGGTGCGATCGTCTCTCGAATCGGCGATGGTGCGGTAGGCTTTAGCTAGAGCGTGGGGACCGACGAAATTGGGATCGACCTCCCGTGCATTGCATTCGGAATAACACGCACCGCAGAGAATGCAGTTGCCGCTGCGATCCAGTTTTTCTCGTTCTTGGGGAGATTGCAAGAATTCCCGTTCCGGCACCTGTCGCGCCGCCGTGCTGATGTAGGGTTCGATCGCCTCCAATCCCTGCCAGAAGCCGCTCATATCGACCACTAAGTCTTTAATCACGGGCATATTCCCCATCGGAGCGATGGTAATTTCGGGAATCTCGCCGTTGGAGGGATTGCCATCATTGCGAGCCTCGGCAATTTTCGCCATCCGTTCGAGTTCGCTACCTAAATTCTCCTTGCACGCCAGGACGGATCGTCCGTTGACGCGCATTCCGCAACTCCCGCAGATGGTATTGCGGCAATTTTTGCGAAAGGCGAGGGAGCCGTCTTGTTCCCATTTAATCCGATTGAGACAGGTGAGGATGGTTTCGTTGGGATCGGTGTCGAGGAGATAGGTTTGGATCCGAGGTGGAGTGTCCTGGCGTTGGCGAATGAGGTGAAAGCGAACTTGCATGGTTGTTTTGACTCTGATGGGGGGATGGAGTTAGAGAGCAAACTCGATACCGCGATGGCAGTTTGGCTAGTTTTCATTTTAGAAGGTTCGGGGAAATGAAGTTGAGGGAATCATCGGATAACGGACGGGAGAGTGAATGGCATAACCCGATCGTTGCAATGGGTTTGGTCTCCAAACCCCGACAGTAACGTTGGCTCTCCCCATCTTCCCATCCCCCAATCTCCCCATCCCCCTTACCACTTCGGATTCGAAGCGAGCAATGCTTCCGCCTCCTCGCTAGGTAAAGGTTTGGCAAATAAATACCCCTGACCGTACTCGCAACCGAGCGATCGCAGTTTTTCCAGTTGTGCGTGGGTTTCAATCCCCTCGGCGATCGTATCCATGTTCAAAATATGGGCGAGACTGACAATGGTACGAACGATCGCGGCATTGTCGTCGGACTCTTGCATTCGGGTCACGAAGGATTTATCCACCTTCAGCGTGTCATTGGGAAATCGGTGCAAATAGCTGAGTGAAGAATATCCCGTCCCGAAATCGTCGATCGCCAGTTGCACCTGTAGCGCTTTCATTTGTAATAAAATGTCGATCGTCGCTTCGGCATCTTCCATCACGATGCTCTCGGTAATTTCGAGCTTCAAACACCGAGCGGACAATCCCGTTTGTTGCAACACTTGCGCCACGCGATCGGGCAAATCCGGTTGGGAGAACTGTTTGCCCGACAGGTTGACGCCAATAGTTAAGGGCGGATCGAAATTAAACTTATCTTGCCATCGGCGCACTTGACGGCACGCTTGTTCGAGGATCCAATCGCCCAATGGCACGATCGCCCCAATTTCTTCGGCAATGGGAATAAACTGTCCCGGCGATACAAATCCCCGTTGGGGATGATTCCAGCGGACTAATGCCTCAAACCCGATAATTCGACCCGTGGCGAGATCGACCAACGGCTGGTAGTAAACGGCAAATTGCGATTGAACTAGTTGTTGGGGAAACTGAGCGCGGAGGGATTCGAGTTCGACCACGGCGCGGCGCAGGTCGGTTTCGAGCTGAAAGCGAGCCACGGCTTCGGTTTGCATGGTGGCTTCAAACACCTCGGGGTAGCCTTTTCCCGATGCTTTGGCACGATACATGGCAGTGTGAGCGTCTCTGAGTAAATCCCGTCCGTCGCTCCCACGACCGAGGGCAATCCCGATGCTCGCCGTGGCAAAGATTTCGTGTCCGTTGAGGTTAAACGGTAGCGCCAATTGCTGAGCGAGGCGATGGGCGACTTTCGTGGCATCTTCAGTTCGCTGGAGGGTTTTAACCAGGATGGCAAATTCGTCGCCCCCCACCCGAGCGACTAGATCGGTCGGACGCAAGCATTTTTTCAATCGTCCCGCGATCGCTACGAGCAGACAATCCCCGACACCGTGACCGAGGCTGTCGTTAATGGCTTTGAAGCGATCGAGGTCTAAAAATAACACCCCAAACCGCTCGTCGCGTCCCAGTTGGGTTTGTTTGACCAACCGCCCCAATCGATTGGCAAATGAGGCGCGATTGGGCAACCCAGTCAGCGTATCGTGGAAGGCATTGTGCAGCGATTTATACACGACAACGCTACCGCCGCCGAAAATAAATCCCACCGCCGGTAAAGCAACGGGAATCCATCCAGCGTGGACGAACGCGGCAAAACCAATTCCGAACAAACTGCCCAGTCCGACAATAGCAAATAGGACTAATTTCGTCGGGCGTTGCGTCAGCCATGCCATCAGGACGCCTGCTAACACCCAAACCAACGTCCACAGGGTTTCGTTACCTTCCGACCAAAACCAAAATACCTCGCGTTCGCCCAAGGCAATTCCGAGCAATTGACTGACCATGTGGGCGTGAATTTCGACGCCGGGATAATTGAGATCGGTTCTTGCAATGGCACTATATGGCGTAAAGAAGAGGTCTTTGAGGCTGGGCGCAACCGTTCCGATCGTGACGATTTTGCCCTCGACTTGTTCGGGACGAAGTTGCCCGCTCAAGACTTGGCTGAGGGTCACTTGCTCTCCGACATGCCCGCTTCGGCGATAGTTCAACAAGATTTGATAGCCGTGCGCGTCGATGGTTTGATAGCCGCCTGCATTGGTTTCTAGGGGGATGAGGGTCCCTTGACCCAAGCGAATGCCCTCTGGATGGCGATCGCTATTTTGCAGCTCGATGCCTTTCGATTCGAGATACTGAAGGGCAAGCCGCAGGGAGAAGGAATACCACGTTTGTTCTTCGGTTGAAGCGAACACGAGATTGCGCCGCACCACGCCATCGGGATCGAGGGGCAAATCGTTGAAGCCAACCCGCGATTCGGGGACGGTGTCGGGAGGAGGAACGCGAGCGGTCTGCGTATTGCCCATGTGGGTAATTACAATTGTATTGGGGGCTTGTAATTGCTCGATCAGGCGATCGCGACCTGGCGGTTGCGACATCTCGCGGTGTAAATCGATGCCAATCGCGCGGGGACGGTGTTGTTGGAGCGTTTCAAGGGTTTGAGCTAAGACCCGATCCGAGAGCGGCCAGGGTCCGTGAGCTTGCAGGTCGTCTTCGGTAATGCCTACGGTTAGGATACGCGGGTCGCGAGAAGTGTCCTGACGCCATCGCACCATGCGATCGTAGGCTGCCAGTTCGAGCGGCTGAAATCCACCCAAATATTCTGTTCCGACTAAAACCCCGGTGACAAGAAACGTGATAGCGAGAATCGGACGAATGCCGTTTGCCGCTGAAATTATCCGAAATCGAGGATTAGTCCTGCTTGCAGTATCTGATATCAAAGAAAACAGCTTTCGAGGCATGGCGATCGCGTGGTAAATAAAAGCAGGTCGAGCGACCCGACACTAAGTTATCTTTCCAGACTAACTGCAAGTTCGAGGTGGGGGAAAGATTGCAGATGCGGGAAGTGTTGGCGCAATAGATTCTCAAGCGATCGAGACTGACCGAGGATTCTAGCGAAAAAATCCCCTTTCTCTAGAGCAAAAAAGGGGAGGTAGAGTTCGAGTCCCTTGGAGCGGGTAGCGACGGTTATGGCATCTCCATCTCCGCATCCATCTCTGTCATCATCGGGATAAAGCGACTGGGACTGATATCGCCCGGAGAAGTATTGGGCAAGAATGTAATAATTTCACCCGTGCGGAATAAAACCAAGACAGTGCTGTCGTCCACTTCTGCCACGGAAACATCTTCTAACTCTAGCCCTGGTGCCAGGACGAATTGGTCTTCGCGGGTAAAGTCGGTAATGGTATCCTGACCTTGATTTCGAGCGATTAAGAAGCGATCGCTTCCGCTACCGCCGGTTAAGGTATCGTTCCCCGCACCGCCGTCGAGGAAGTCGTCATTTTCCCCGCCAAACATCGAATCGTCGCCCAAATCGCCGCTTAACGTGTCGTTGCCGGTACTGCCGTACATGGTATCGCTGTTGGCACCACCGAACATCGAATCGTCGCCCTGGCATCCGTCGAGAACGTCAAAGCCGCTATTGCCGAACAACTGGTCGTTGTCGTTACCGCCTTGAACGCTATCGTTGCCCATATCGCCCGCAACAATGTCGTCGCCAGCTCGACCTTTGAGGGCATCGTCTGCTTGTCCGCCAAACAGGGTATCGACCCCTTCGCCGCCGTCGAGGATATCTTCTCCTTGATTGCCGAACAGAAAATCGTTATCTGCCCCGCCCACCAAAATATCGTCGTTGAGGTCGCCGACGAGGACATCTTCACCCGCACCGCCCTCAATAAAGTCATTATTTTGTCCGCCGTACATCGTATCGTTGCCTTCGCCGCCATCGATCAGGTCGCTACCCTGATTGCCGAATAGGAGGTCGTCCCCTTCCTCGCCATCGAGAAAGTCATTGCCTTCGAGAGCCGCAAAGATATCGTCGCCGCTCTTCCCGAAAATGGTATTGGGATTGGGATCGGCATCAAAGGTATCCTGTCCGACGCTCCCGTTAATCGTGTCGAGAGTTTGGTCGGGTTCGGGCATTTCGGGAACCGGAAGGCGGATGCTGCAATCCTGGCTGCCCGGTTCGGACACCGAGAGATTGACGGTAGCGGTATCGCTATCACCGCGATCGTCGGAGATGGTATAGGTAAAGCGATCGTCGCCGATAAAGTCTTCTGGCGGCGTGTATTCGAGGGTATCGTCGCTGGGATCGTCTGGCGTTTCGTTATCGTTGCGGGTGACCGTCCCGCCGCTTTCAGTCGTGGTGTCGAACGAATCGATGGTGAGCGGGTCGTTATCCTCGTCAACGTCGTTTTCGAGAACGTCGATGGTGGTGACTTCGTTCTCAAAGGCAGTGATATCGTCGTCCACCGCATCGGGAGGCGTGTTGGGCGGTTGAACTTCGACGGTAATCGTGCCAGTAGCTGTTTCGCCGTTGCCGTCGGAGATGGTATAGCTAAAGCGATCGACGCCGATGAATTCCTCGCGAGGGGTATATTCGAGGGTATCGTCGCTGAAGTCGCCCGGCGTGCCGCTTTCATTGCGAACGATGGTACCGCTGGACTCGGACGTGGTGTCGAAAGATTCGAGGAAAATCTCGTCGCCATTGGGGTCGCCATCGTTAATCAGCGGGTTGGCGACGACCGTCATCCCTTCAGTGGTGGTAATCGTATCGTCGTTGGCACTGGGAGCGAGGTTAGGCGGCGACGGAATCGGTTCGACCGTGACGGTGACGGTAGCGGTATCGGTTTCGCCTTTACCGTCTGTGATGGTGTACTCAAAGGTATCTTCACCCGTGAACCCGTCACGCGGCACGTAGGTTAGGGTGCCGTTGGTATTGACGGCAACGACACCGCCGTTTTCCGTGGGACTATCAACCGTCGTAATCGACAGGGGATCCCCGTCGGGATCGTTATCGTTGGAGAGAACGCTAATGTTTAGCTGCTCGTTGGCTGGCGTGGTAGCAGTATCGTCTTCGGCAACGGGAGCGGTATTGTCGTCGTTGGTAATCGTGAGAGTCGCGGTGGGATTGCCAGTCCCGGTCATTCCGCCAGATAGCGATAGGTTAATGGTTTCGTCGGGTTCGAATTCCGTATCGCCAAAAATCTGAATCGGAACGTTTTTGAGGGTTTCGCCCTTCTTGAATTCAACGGTAACGGGATTGGAATTGAAGTCGCTCCCGGCATTTGCCGTCCCGTTGGTCAGAATGACATCGACGGTGGAGGTCACCCCGACGTTGCCAGAGCGAGCAACCGTTACGGCGAGAGTTGTATTGGTTTGGTCGCCTTCGGGAGCGCTAAAACTGGCAGAGTTAAAGTTATAGGTCGGCGGACCGTCGTCGTTTCGAATGGTAAGCGAGGCATTGGGATTGGTGGTTCCTGCCTGTCCGACCATCATGCCACCGACCATAAAGTCACCGAACGACAAGTTAACAGTTTCGTCGGGTTCGGTTGCGGTGTCGGCATTAATTTCAATACTGACGGATTTGCTCGTCTCGCCTGCTGCAAACGTGACGGGGGTTGGCGTGGGGGTGGGATTGTAGTCGTTATTGGCGGTGGTTGCCGTGCCGTCGGTTAAGACCACATCGACTTCAGAGGCTTCGGTAATGTTACCCGAGCGAAGGACAGTCACGTTAACCGTGGGATTAACCGTATTGCCTTCAAATTCGCTGTAACTGGCAGCATCAAAATCGTAAATGGGAGGACCGTCGTCGTTGAGAATCGTGACGGTTGCATTCGGGTTGGTCGTCCCCGCCATCCCTTCTGCCATCCCGCCGACCATAAAGTTATCGAAAGAGAGGTTAAAGGCTTCGTCTCCTTCGTCATCGTTGTCGCCAATCAGTTCAATATCAACGGTTTTGCTAGTTTCGGTGGCAGCAAAATTAACTGTTGCACCACCAACAGGAGTGGGAGTGTAATCGTTGTCAGCAGTGGTTGCCGTCCCGTCGGTTAAGACAACGTCAACTGTCGATGCATTATTCGTACTTCCCGTCCGATTAACTGTAACCCTAACGGTTGGCGTATCGCCGACATCGCCTTCAAATTCGCTGTAACTGGGCGCGTCGAA
>CAYQUF010000111.1:0-14812 GCA_964420595.1 uncultured bacterium | reverse complement strand
GTTTCGGCGGGTTCTAATGTGGCGCTATCGTCGGTGGCGATGGGATTTTGATTGCTGCCGTCGAGGGGAATGACGCTGACGTTGCCGAAACTGACGTCGTAGTGGTGAGCGACTAACAGCATCGATCCATTTTGAGGATCGGAGAGTCCCTCTTGCATCTGTACGTCCCATTCGGTGGGTTCGGGGGTTCCGACTTCCCAAATTTTGAGGCTGTAGAGACCGCCTTCGTTTTCGATGGTCTCGACACGTACCTTAAAGTTGTAGGTGCTGCCTTCGAGGAGAACTTTACCGTTGTCGGCGGTGGCGGTATCGTTGCCGTTGCCGAGAATCGCCGGACCGGTATCTCGATACCAGCCGATTGCACCGAGGGGACGCCATCCGGTTTTAGGTTGCCAGCCCGAGACGGGATTATCGGTGTGACCCGTCCACCGCATGGCAACGCCGACGCCGCCTTTGGTGTTACTAAGGTCGTGCATGGTGATGGGAACGGTGACTTCGTAGTCGTCCCAAGCCATGTCTCCCATGGCGATCAGGCGATCGTATCCGGGTTCGGTCGGACGGACTTTACCCGATTCGATGCTCCACAAACCATCGACGATTTGGGAAACATCTTGAATGTTGGTGGTGGTGCTCCAATCGACGGAATAGGTGGGCGACCAGGTGTTTCCGGCTTCGTAGTCGATGGTGACGGTTTTGGTGGCGATGTTGCCGAGGTTGTCGGTGGCGGTGATGACCACTTCGTCGTCGATGGCGGTGCCGTCGAGGTCGTCGTAGGCAATATCGACGTTAAAGTCACCGGGTGATAGCAAGCGGCGGTCGTCGGGACCGAGGGAGAGGGTAATGTCTTGACCGCCGTTGAGCGAGTAACTGAGGGAGGCGATGCCGTCGGGGTCGGAGACGTTCCCGAGGATGTTGACCCAGGTTTGGGGAAGACCGAGGTGACCGAAGGTTTGGGTGTCGCCGTACCAAACGTCGAAGATGGGATCGCTGAAGGTGTGGGGATAGGTGGTTCTGACGGTTTCGTTAAAGGCGAGGGGAACGTTGGCGGAACCGATGGTGGCGTCGAGATGCCAGTTTCCGCCGAAGGTGGCAGAACCTACTGGGGTGGTGGAGGCGGCGATGTCGAGTCGGGTGCTGGCGTGGAGCTGTTGTAGAAATGCGGTGCCCCGGTGGGTGGCGGCAACGTTGCAGCCGTAGAGCAGGATGGGAAATGGCGTGGGGGACGATTCGGACCAGGTTTGAAGGGAGTCGGCGTAGCGATCGAGGGTTTCGAGGCTAAGCTGGGCGTTGCCTAGTCGCACGCCACCGGGGAATCCGTGGGAGATGATATGAACGGCGGCAATTGGGCGATCGCGCTGTAAAATTTCGGTGATTTGCTCGATTCCGTCGCGATCGCGATCGAGCCAAATGACCTCGGCGTCTGGATCGGTGCCGTGGGCGAGTAAATGGCGATCGCTCAGTTGCGAATCGATAAACACTAGGGTCACTCCCTCAACGACCCCAGTCAAACGAGCTTCAATATCGCGATTCAATACAATGGCATTCATGGAAAACACGGTTTTTATCCTTACCTAACGATGGGCGATCGCTCTCCGGTTCAATACGGATGGCGTTTTGCAGCTTGCAGCGCCTGTCAACTTCCGAGAAACCCCTGAGTTAGGGAATACTAGACTGTGCGAACGAGATAGTCTGCTTAAATATACGTAAATTAAAGCAAGCGATGATTTCTGGCGGCAAGCACCTCTAATTAGCTTCACTGAAGCTTTACACGTAAAATACCCGTATCAAGATTGAGTAAAGAAATATACGGACGATCGATGCGGTCTGGGAGAAGTGCTAGGATAAATCCTAAGTGAAGATACTGAGGCAATTGCCGACTTCTGCGTTCGTTTGTATCTCGGCGCTCTGCCTCCAATCTTCCCAGACTACAGCGCGGTTAAGTCCGACGCCTTATACTTGACCATCGTCTGACCGCTCTATGTCAATTCAGCCCTTTCGAAACTTATCTCGGTTTCTCTACATTCTGGAAGGACATAAAAAATCGCTCGTCCTTCTATTAGCGGCTATTCTCTTTACCTCGCTGATCGAAATGGTCGGCATCGGTCTAGTCGGTCCGTTTATGAGTTTGGCGACCACCCCTCAAGCGGTTACTCAAAATTCTTTACTCGATAATCTTTACGTGACTTTAGGATTCACCAATCGAAGTCACTTTATTGCAGCAGTCGGGCTTATTATCATCTTGTTGTTTTATGCAAAATCAGCCCTAAAATTTATACTTCAGCGTTATATTTTTAAATTTAGCTACGACCGACAAGGCGAGTTAAGATTAAAGCTCTTGACCGCTTATTTAAGCTTGCCATATACCTATCACCTTAAGAGCAATACTTCATTACTAATTCAAAATATAATTAACGAAACCCTAGCATTTTGTAATGGAGTTTTAGTTGCCACTTTGAACTGTGCCGTTCACGCGATCGTACTGTTGGCACTATTAATTTTGCTAGTCATCACCAATCCGATCGCGACGCTGGTTGTCTTTGGCGTTCTAATTGCGGTTTTAGCAATCTACAATCAGTTTAAAGATAAGCTATCGAATTGGGGCAGAGATATGTCTCAGTCTCAGTCGGAGATGATTCGAATCGTCAATCATAGTTTGGGAGGATTAAAAGAAACGCGGGTCATCGGCTGCGAGTCGTATTTTGTGGATCGCATGGACGAACAAGCCAAACGATACGCCGTGGCAATGAGTTCGGTTCTCTCGTTTAAGATCGTTCCGCTCACCTTGGTCGAATCTCTGATTATTACGTTTCTGATTGGATTCGCCTCGATTATCTTGTTGTTAGGACAAAGCACGCAAAACTTAACCGCCACGTTAAGCGTCTTTGCCGTCGCATCGATCCGAATCATTCCAACCATGAACCAATTCGTACGGGCGATTAGCGGGATTCGAAGTTCGAGTTATGCGTTTGACAAGCTCTATTACGATCTCAAAGAATTGGAAAATCTCGGACTGCAAGAAAATGCCAAACAATTGGCGCGATCGCTCTCAAATAATACGACGAATGTAGAGGAAGAAAAACCATTACTGCCCTTCAAGGACAACATTACCCTCGATCGCGTGTCGTACCGCTATCCCGAAACCTCCGAGCTGGCATTGCAAGACATTTCCATCGAGATTAAAAAAGGACAGTCGATCGCCTTTATCGGCAAGTCGGGAGCGGGAAAAACCACCCTGATCGACGTCATTTTAGGACTGCTGACACCGGAAAGCGGCGATATTCGCGTAGACGATCGCTCGATTTACCAGGACATTCGCGCCTGGCAAAATTTAATTGGCTATATTCCCCAATCGATTTTCCTCACCGACGATACCATCGAGCGCAACATTGCCTTTGGGGTTCCCGACGAGCTAATCGACTCGCAGCGATTGGATAAAGCGATTAAAGCGGCTCAACTGACTAATTTAATCGAACAACTTCCCGATGGAATTAAAACCCAAGTCGGCGAACGCGGCGTGCGGCTTTCGGGGGGTCAGCGACAGCGAATTGGGATTGCTCGGGTTCTCTATCACGAACGGGAAATTTTAGTTCTAGACGAGGCGACCGCCGCTCTCGATAACGAAACCGAGTATCTCGTCACCGAAGCGATTAAAGCGTTAAGCGGGACGAAAACGATGATTTTTATCGCCCACCGCCTCTCGACTATCGAACATTGCGATTGCATTTACGCGATTGAAAAAGGTCGAATTGTCAAAAGTGGCAGCTATGGAGATGTGGTGTTGAGCGATCGCACTTGAGTTCAAGTTATCGAATGGTTGGCTATGTCTACTCCGGTTGTTTTCTTAATTTTTAATCGCCCCGATACGACGCAGCAAGTGTTTGAAGCTATCCGTCAAGCACAACCGTCGAACCTGTTGGTTGTGGCGGACGGACCGAGGCGCGATCGCGAGGGAGAAGCCGAAAAATGTCAAGCAACCAGAGACATTATTAAAACGGTTGATTGGAATTGCGAGGTCATGACCAATTATTCAGAAGTCAACCTCGGTTGCAAGCGTCGCATTTCGAGCGGTTTGGATTGGGTGTTTGAAACGGTGGACGAAGCCATTATTCTCGAAGACGATTGCATTCCCGATCCGACCTTTTTTCAATTCTGTCAGGAACTGCTCGAAACCTACCGATACGACAATCGGGTGATGCATATCGCCGGAAATAACTTTGGAATTGTCGGCTCGAATCCCCACGAAAGCTATCGATTTTCGCGACTGACGCCGATTTGGGGATGGGCGACTTGGCGGCGAGCTTGGCAGTATTTTGATGTTGATATGAAGTTGTGGCCCCAAGTGCAAGCTTCGGGGTTGTTGGAAAATATTTTTCAAGACCCGGAAGAATTAGAAGGGCGGGTTAAATCTTGGACAAGCGTTCATGCGGGAAATGTGGATGCTTGGTCGTTTCAGTGGCATTTTGCCTGTTTGCGCCAAGGCAATTATTCCATCGTTCCCAATCGAAATATGGTGTCGAATGTTGGGTTTCGATCGGATGCGGTGCATACCGTGAGTTCGACCAGTCCGTTTGCCAGTTTGGCGGTTGAAGCGTGTGAATTTCCGCTGGTTCACCCGCAAGTTTGGATTGCCGATCGCGCCAGCGATTTGCGCTATTTTAAAACCATGCACGATCTGAATTTCTTGGGGAAGCTCAAGAAACGGGTCAAACAGGTGATTAAACGCTAGCAAGGACGATTCGATGCAATTAAAAGCTCGCCCAACTCGTTCGATTGTGAAGTTACCCGCCGAAACGTGGTGGGATAATAAAGAATTTGACCGCTATTTTGCCAATTCGAGCCTTCAGGCGATCGAAACTGTCGAGCTAGAAGCTTACGATCGCACCGTAGATGTAGACCGATGTTTGGATTTGTTGTGCGATCGCCTGCCCGATTTAGCTCGAATTTCGCTGGTCGTTAACGTTCGAGATAGCGATCGCGCGGTGAGTTTAATCGATCGCGTTTGGAATAGCATTCGCAGCCACAACCTGCAATTTCTCGTCATTCTCCCGATCTCGCGAATCGAGCCGCCTTTGGTGCAAACTCTCGATCGCCTGCAACATCGCGAAGCGGTTCCAACCCTCCTCCTCGCTGGCACGATTCTCGACAAAAATATTTACGACTTACACGATCTTTTAGAATTCGCGATCGCCCGCAATTTATACCTCTACTACCGCTCCCCGGTAGATCTCGAATCCCTGGACTTCGATCGACGCTACCACCTCGCCATTTTCCTCAATAATTTAATTAAATTCTACGAACGATCCGAAGAACGCCAGCGATATTATCGCGCGATCGCCGATGGAGCGATCGAGGGCACGGACGGGAACGCCAACCCCGTCGAAACGTGTTGGACGCCACGGGAATTCGGACAAACGGCACTCCAAACTCCCCCGGTTGAGGAGCGATCGCCGACGCTGAAGCAATTACTCAGACAACTCAAACTCTTCGAGCCGCTCAAAGCCTTTAAAGCTCGGATTCAACTGCGCGATCGCCTCAAACTCGCAGGCGTCAACCTCACCACCCTCCCTTACCCGCAACCGAGCCACCGGTTTCCCCAATCCCGATCTACCCCCGCCAAAGTATTGATTTTCGGTTGGTACGGCACCGAAACCCTCGGCGACAAAGCCATTCTCGGCGGCGTGGTGCGTGGCTTGCAAGCCGCACTGGGAGATCTCGAACTGCACCTGGGCACCTTTGAAACCTATATCTCCCAAATGAGTGCGCGACAAATGCCCGAACTCGCCGGATGTCAGTTGCACTCGATGGCGGAGGCTGCCGAAATTGCCGCCGACATGGATTTGGTAGCGTTTGGGGGAGGTCCGATCATGGCGATTGGCGTGCTAGCCGAAACCGTTCCCATCTTCCAAAATGCCGTCACCGCAGGCGTTCCCACCCTCATCGCCGGATGCGGCGTCGGACCGCTCGGTACCTCGGCTTACAACGAAACGATCGCCTACTTGCTGCAACACGCCTCCCATCGGATCTATCGCGACGAGAAATCCAAACAAATCGCCACCTCCCTCGGCGTCAATACCGGGCGCGATCGCGTTGCCGAGGATCCCGCTTTTACCTGGCTGCACCAAAACCGCTCCAGCGAAAACCTTCCAGAAACCAGCGCACCGCGACTGTTACTCGGTTGGCGCGATTGGCCCTATTACGAATACGCCATGGAACTGAGCGACCTGGAAGCACAACAGCTCAAACAGCGATTTGAAACCGAACTCGTCGCCGCCTTAGAAATCCTGGTCGAAACCCACCCCGACTTGCAAATTCTGCCCTTCCCCATGTGTACCAATCATTTGGGAGAAGACGATCGCTGGTTCTACCGCCGCCTGTTTCGGGGTCGCGACCGACTGCAAAATGCCCTCGACCTGTCCTATCTCGGCGCGGAATTGAGTCCGCAGGCGTACTTGCAAGCCTTTCAAACGGCGTCGGCGGCGCTGACCATGCGCTATCACTCGCTGGTATTTGCCCTGTCGATGGGACTTCCCGCCGTTTCGATCGACTATACCCTGGGACGGGGCAAGGTGAAGGCATTGGCGGAAAAATATCGAGTCCCGTCTCGCAGTTTGGATGCGATCGATCGCGACTTTCTCGTGTCTTCGGTGTCGCAAGTTTTGCAGCAACCTCGGGGTTTTGAAACCGAGTCTCCCCAGTTTACCGATGCCGTTGGTTCGTTTATTGCTGCCCTAGCGTCATGATAAAACCCCTGATTCTCAGCACTTCAGATTTAGACGGCGGCGCGGCGCGAGCGGCGTATCGCTTGCATCGGGGATTTCGCGAGATTGAGGTTCCCTCGCAAATGCTAGTGCGCGCGAAAGATAGCGCCGACAATACGGTTATTGGCTACAAACCGCCAATTGCCAGTTTTGGCTCGAAGCTCGATATTTTACCGTTAAATTTGTATCGAAAGCGGGAGCGAACTCTATTTTCGCCGCAATGGTTTCCCGACGCGATCGCGCCAAAAGTGCGCGAAATGGCACCGGATATTATCAACTTGCATTGGGCGTGTAACGGCTATTTACGCATCGAAACCCTGCCGAAACTGAAGCGAGCGATCGTGTGGACGCTGCACGATATGTGGGCGTTTACCGGCGGCTGTCATTACAACCAAACGTGCGATCGGTTTCAAGTCTCCTGCGGCGCGTGTCCGCAACTCAATTCGGGGGTCGAGTGGGATCTCTCTCGCTGGATTTGGCAGCGAAAAGCCAGTGCTTGGCGGGATTTGAATTTAACCCTGGTCACGCCGAGTCGATGGTTGGCGCAATACGTCCGCGACAGTGCGTTATTTCGCGACCGACGGGTCGAAGCCATTCCCAACGGGATCGATCCCCAAACTTACAAACCCGTCGATGCAAAAATGGCGCGGGATTTACTCGGTTTGCCCCAAGATAAAAATATCGTTTTGTTTGGCGCGATGGGGGCGACGAGCGATCGCCGCAAGGGGTTTCACCTGCTCCAACCGGCGTTGCAATATTTGAGTCAATTGGGATGGAGCGATCGCGTCGAACTGGCAATTTTTGGGGCGTGCGAGCCAGAGAGTCCGCCGGATTTAGGGTTTGTCCCGCACTATTTGGGCAAGTTCAACGATGACGTTTCCCTGGCGTTAGTTTATTCCGCCGCCGATGTATTTGTCGTGCCGTCCGTGCAGGATAATTTATCGAATACCGTCATGGAAGCGATCGCCTGCGGGACGCCGTGCGTCACCTTTGATATTGGCGGTATGGGGGAGATGATCGAACACCAACACAACGGCTATTTAGCCAAACCCTACGAGATCGAAGATTTTGCGCGGGGGATCGAGTGGGTTATCGAGGATTTCGAACGTTACGGACGATTGAGCGATCGCGCTCGTGCCAAGGTCGAAGCGGAATTCACTTGCGATCTCCAGGCTCGGCGTTACTTTTCTCTATTTAATGAAATTCTGGAGGTGTAGTTTGGTAAATTTAATTACAACTTTTAAATTTAAATATTGTGAAATCATCTCTGATTAAGTCTGGTTGTTTTCACAAAATTTTGCTATAGTCGTGTTCGATAATTTTAATTTCTATACATTGTAAATTCAGGAGGAGGATCTGCCATGCCCGTTCAGGTTCAACAAGATAAGTATCATCGCACCGAACAACAAATCCAAGAAACGTATGAAGCCGAGAAAGAACTGGCAAAAACCTTAATGAATGCCAGCAAAGAAGAACGGCGTTCTCTCTATACGCAAGCATACGACGAATTTTTTCAGAAAATTTCCCACCATCCGTTGCTCAACATTAGAAACGATCGCGAATCGATCGAGTGGATCGTCCGCCAGCGGATGAGCTTTTTAAAGCACTTTCTCTATCCCGATGCCACTTACTTAGAAGTCGGTCCGGGCGATTGCAGCCTCGCGATCGCGATCGCCCAACAAGTGAAACAAGTTTACGCCGTCGATGTGTCCAACGAAGTTACGCGGCGGTCGGATCTGCCCGATAATTTCGAATTGTTAATTTCCGACGGATGCAGCGTTCCCGCTCCGGAAAATAGCGTCGATATTGCCTTCAGCCATCAATTGATGGAGCACTTGCATCCCGACGATGCCCTCGAACAATTACAAAACCTGTATCGCGCCTTAAAACCCGGCGGAATTTATATCTGCATTACCCCAAACCGCCTTAGCGGTCCGCACGACACTTCGCAATTTTTCGACGATATCGCCACGGGATGGCATTTAAAAGAGTATACGGTGTCCGAACTCTACGACTTGTTCCGTCAAGTGGGATTCTCGAAGCTAGAATATTGCAAAATTCGCAATGAGATGAACGCTAAATTACCGCTCAATGGCTTGACAATTGCAGCCGTGAGAGTGATTGAAGGGCTACTCGAACAATTACCCGCCTCCCAACGCCGTCAATTGGCACTCAAACTCTCGTTTCGGGGAATTACGCTGGTGGCAACTAAATAGTTTCATTCAGTCAGTCAAACGAGAATGCAAAGCACAAAAACTAAAGCAGAGTTCGACCATTTATCCCGTCGCGACAGCACCCTGATGCTGTTCGACCTGTCGATTTACGGACACCATCCCAGTTACATTCAATACTTAATTGCCCATTGGCGCGATCGCCAGTTACCGGGACGCCTGGAAATCGTCGTATCGCCGCCATTTTTGAGCGAACACGCCAACACGGTCGAATTTGCCGACCAGTGCGATCGCGTGGGATTTCGCGCCATTTCTAACGCCGAACACGCCCAACTCGCTCCTCGCACCAACGGCTGGACGCGAGCGAAACGAGCCTTTCAAGAGTGGGAACTGTTTCGCCAATACGCGCGCTCGGTGCAAGCGAGTCAGGGGTTGCTGATGTATTTCGATACGGCGCAATATCCTTTAGCCTTAAAGCGACCGTCTCCCTGTCCGTTTTCAGCGATTTATTTTCGCCCGTCGTTTCACTACGAACGCTGTTTCGACTATTCCCTTTCGTGGAAAGAGCGATTGCAGCAAATCCGCGAAAAAGTCATGCTGGATCGGGTGTTGGCGCATCGCAAGTTGCAAACTCTTTTCTGCCTCGATCCGTTTGCGATTGAGGCGATCGATCGCATTAATCCAGACAAAAATGTTGTTCGCCTTCCCGATCCAGTTCCCGTTAACTGCCAGATTTCGACAGACTTAAACGCTTTAAAACAGCGATTGAGAATCGAGCCGCACCGACGCATTTTTCTCATGTTTGGCGCGCTCACCGGACGCAAGGGCATTTATCAATTACTTGAGGCGATCGCGCAATTGCCGCCCGAACAGTGCCAGAAATTGTGCGTACTCTTTGTGGGGGAAGCCAACCCGCGCGATCGCGATCGGATCGAACATCAAATTCAAACCCTTTGCGATACCCAACCCATCCAAATTGTCCGACATTACGAATTCGTTCCCGACGATGACGTTCCCGCCTATTTCCAACTCGCCGACGTGGCACTCGCGCCCTATCAAAAACACGTGGGAATGAGCGGAATCGTCCAATTGTCTGCTGCCACGCAAACGCCAGTTTTGAGTTCGAATTACGGTTTAATGGGAGAACTCGTACGTCGCTATCGTCTCGGTTTGGCGGTCGATACCACCGTTCCCCAACACCTGTCCCGAGGAATGGCAAAATTGTTGCAAGAGGATCCTTCAAACTGGTGCGATCGCGACAAAATGCAACAGTTCGCCCGAGAAAATTCGGTCGAACGGTTTACCGAAACCATTTTTCGCCATCTCTGTCCTCCCGTAAAATTTCCTACCGCAATCTGTCGATAATTATCAGTCATTGTTATGCGTTGAATCAGGAGTTGCAACTGTGAAAATCGATTTGAACTATATTACCACCCGTTGGAACTATCTCAAGCAACATCGCGCCTTTAAAAAGTCTCCCGTGCAAGCCACCCTTCGCACCCTGTCTTGGGCAATTTATTGTGGCTTAGGCATTCCCGCAACCATTCAACTACCGCGATGGAACTGCAAGTTTTTCCTTCCACCCAAGTTTCGCCGTGCGGGTTCGACCGGAATTTTTATTACCCGCGAAGACTACGAACCGGAACTCGCGTATCTCGAACAACTGCTCTCTCCCGGCGATGTGTTTGTCGATGGCGGTGCCAATTTTGGCATTTATACCGTAGTGGCAGCTAAATTAGTAGGATCGTCGGGACGGGTACTATCATTCGAACCCGGTGAAGAATCGTTTTCGATCTTGCAAAAAAACATCGAAATTAATCAGTTCGATAACGTAACGCCGTTAAAAGCGGGACTGTCCGATCGCGAAGGAACTGCCCGATTTTACCACGTTGAGAATGCCCCGAATAGCTATTCTTTGGGAGCAGACAGCACTAAAGACAGTACCTTTGAAGAAATTACGACGACAACCCTCGATCGCGTCTTAGCCACCGAAGGACTCGATCGCCTCGATGTCGTCAAGCTCGATGTCGAAGGTGCCGAAGAAATGGTTCTGCGCGGTTCTCAAGCGACCTTAGAAAAATACCGACCGATCGTTCTATTCGAGATTAGCGAAAGCGCCACTCAACGCTTGGGACTCGACATCAATGGCGCGTGGCACTTTCTCAAGCAAATTGGCTACCAATTCTTTACCCTTAAAAATGACACCGATCTCGTCCCGCTCGACCATCCAAAACTCGGCAATACAATTGCAATTTACGACGATCGATCGTCATCCGAAAGGCAAACTGCGATCGCCGCTCAAAAAAGAGGCTAACCGTGAGCGATTTCAACTCAACTCGGATTGCATGGCTCGTTCCCACCGCTTGGTTTTACTGGCAACCCTTCCTAAGCGAATTCACCAAACGGTTTCCCCAGACTAAAGTTTTCACCGGACGCTGGCCCGGTTTTGCGCGGGGATTTGAAGATTCGCTGTCGGTGGAAGTGGTGGGTCAACAACAAGTGATCGCCATGACCAAAGCCGAGGAAGGATACGGTTCTAATTTCACCTATCTCTCGCCTAACATTGTCGGGCACTTGTTGAAATTCAGACCGCGCCTAATTTTTTCGAGTTCCTTTGGTGTTTGGACGATTTTGGCACTCTTTTTTAAATTTTTAGGGGGGTGGAAAGTCGCGATCGCCTATGAAGGCAGCGCGCCGAGCGTAGACTATCGCAATTCCGCCCTCCGCTTGGCACTGCGGCGAGCCATGGTGCGATTAGCCGATGGGTGTATTAGCAACAGTCAGGCGGGCAAAGATTACTTAACTGAAATTTTGCGATCGCCTGCTGAAAAAACATTCGCTCACCCCTACGAAGTTCCCGACGCCGAATCGTTGTTGGACAATACTGAAGCAACCGGCGTCGATTTCTCTGGGTGGAAGCGTCCGATTTTCCTATTCGTCGGCAGCATTATTCCGCGCAAAGGATTGTCGCGATTGTTGCAAGCGTGCGTGCAGTTAAAACAGCAAGGATTGCACGACTACACCGTACTCGTTATCGGCGACGGGACACAACGGCAAGAATTGGAGGCGTATGCAAACGAACATCAACTGAACGACTGCGTGCAGTGGATCGGTCGAGTCGAATATACCCGTTTGGGGGATTATTTTCGCAACGCCGATGTCTTTGTCTTACCCACCCTTGAAGATACTTGGGGACTGGTGGTACTCGAAGCCAAGATCTTTGGCAAGCCCGTGCTGTGTTCGACGGGAGCGGGAACGGCAGAATTAATCGACGATGGCGAGAACGGCTATTGTTTCGATCCCCGCCAAAGCGATCGACTCGCCGACTTGATGGGTCAGTTCATTCAAAATCCAGATAAAATCGCCGTGATGGGAAAACAAGCTCAGCAGCGAATGGCGCAATACACGCCGAAAGCAGCGGCAGATTTTCTCGAGCGGGTGACTCAGCGGACGTTGAAACGATGACCCCAACTTGGCGTCGCCCGACCCGTCAGCTAACCCTCAACTCGGCGCGACCGACAGCAGCAATGAATGCTCTCAAGGTGCTAATCTCAGTCTATTCTTGCCGTCCGGGCATGGGATCCGAACCCAGCGTCGGTTGGAATAGCATTCGCGAACTCGCCAAATACCATCGCGTTTGGGCGCTGACCCGTCCCGACAACCGCGAAGCGATCGCCTCGGAACTGGATCGCCAGCCGATTCCCGGTCTGACCGTAATTTATTGCGACCTTCCGGCGTGGCTGTTCGGACTGAAATCGGGACAGCAACTGCACTATTATCTCTGGCAACTGCGCGCCTATTTCCTCGCTCGCCGGTTACACCGCGATATTGGCTTCCAGCTAGTCCACCATGTCACCTACGTTACCTACTCGTCTCCCAGCTTTCTCGCCCTGCTTCCCATTCCCTTCGTTTGGGGACCCGTGGGTGGAGGAGAATCGGCACCGTCCTCGTTTTGGCAAGATTTCAGTCGGCGTGCTAAAGCCTACGAAGTCGCCCGCAGTTTAGCGCGATGGTTGGGCGAGCGAGATCCGTTCGTCCGATTGACCGCTCAAAAATCTGCCCTCGCCAGAGCCACCACTGAAGAAACCGCCGAGCGCCTGCACCGACTGGGGGCACCTCGGGTCGAAGTGCGATCGCAACTGGGACTGTCTGCCGAAGAATTAGCGCAACTGGGTCAATTTCCGCCCCCCAGCGATTCCCCAGTCCGCTTTATCGGTATCGCTCGATTGCTGCATTGGAAAGGCTTTCACCTGGGACTGCAAGGGTTTGCCAAAGCCGACTTACCCGAGGATGCAGAATACTGGATCTTGGGGACAGGTCCCGAACGCTCGTCATTGGAGGCATTGAGCGCATCTTTGGGAATTGGCGATCGCGTGAAGTTTTTGAACCGCCTTCCCCGAGAACAAACCCTGGAAAAATTGGGACAGTGCAGCGCCCTGATCCACCCCAGCTTGCACGAATCCGGCGGCTTGGTCTGCTTGGAAGCGATGGCGGCGGCGCGTCCGGTCGTCTGTTTGGATCTCGGCGGTCCGGCACTTCAGGTGACCCCGGAAACCGGATTTAAAGTTGCGGCGGACACTCCCGACTTCGCCGTGAAAGAACTCGCCGACGCCATGACCCGCTTAGCTGCCGATCCTGCCCTCCGAGTGCGCCTGGGGGAAGCCGGACGCCAACGCGCTCGCGAGATGTTTAGCTGGGAAACCAAAGGTCGCCAGTTGGCTCGGGTCTACGACGAGATTGTCCATGCATCTGCCCCATCGTTATGAGTAAGCCTCCCGTCATCTTTTATAGCGGTCGTCTCCTACCGCCGTCGGAAACCTTCGTACGCGCCCAAGCCGAGCGACTGAGTCAGTTTACACCCTATTACGTCGGCTCTCGTCGGGTGGAAGGACTGTCGATTCCGCCAGAGCGTACGGTGGTGGTCAATGGCGGAAGTCTCGCAGGTGCGGGCAAAGAGGCGATTTATAAGTGGTTCGGGTACGCCCCCGAATTGGTGCGGCAAATTCGCGCGATCGCCCCTCGACTGATTCACGCCCATTTTGGCGTTTGCGGGGCGTTAGCGTTACCCATCGTGCGTCGGGTGAAATTGCCCTCGATCGTCACCTTTTACGGTCTCGATGCCACCATGACCGACGAATACGCTCGCACTCACTCGATCAGCACCCGCGTTTACCTGCAACGGCGAGAGGCTTTGAAGCAGGAAACGGACTTGTTTATTGCCGTTTCCGAGTTTATTCGCGATCGCCTGATTGCCCAAGGCTTTCCCGCCGACAAAATTATCGCCCACTACTACGGCGTCGATACCGATCGCTTCCAACCGGATCCGAACGTCGAGCGCGAACCCATCGTCTTGTTTGTGGGACGGCTGGCGGAGAAAAAGGGATGCGAGTATCTCATCCGCGCCATGGCTAAAGTTGAGGCGCAAAACGAGGAGGCGGAATTGGCGATTATCGGCGACGGTCCCCTGCGCGGCGAATTGGAAGCTTTAGCGAAACGGGAATTGCGCCGCTATCGGTTTCTCGGATTGCAACCCTCGGAAACAGTGCAGCAGTGGATGAACCGCGCCTGCTTGCTCGCCGCTCCTAGCGTGACCGCTTCGACGGGAGACTCGGAAGGCTTACCCACGGTGGTAGTGGAAGCGCAATCGATGGGATTGCCCGTGGTGGGGTCGATTCACGCCGGAATTCCCCAAGCGGTGGTTCCGGAAGAAACGGGATTTCTGGCAGCGGAGCGAGATTGGCAGGCGCTGGCAGCTTATATTTTACGCCTGTTTGACGATGGCGACCTTTGGCAGCGCTGTAGTGTCAAGGCGCGGGAACGGATGCGGGCAGACTTTGACCTGAGCAAGCAGACGCAGAGGCTCGAACAACTGTATTCAGATGT
>CAYQUF010000110.1:0-14917 GCA_964420595.1 uncultured bacterium | reverse complement strand
ATGACTGTCGAACAAGTGGCGTCGCTGACTGGATTGTCACTCGAACAGGTGCGAGCGTTGTCTCAGGAGCAGTCTTAACGATCGCTCGAACTCAAACAGTTTTCCAATTTGGACTGTGGACAAACAAAACTCGACCGAGTTCAATTCTCGGTCACCAATTGACACAATCGCGCCGTGAAAACTTGAGCTTAAGACTGGCGAGTCCGTTGAGATTGCACTATCTTAGAAGAAAGAGAAATTCGACAAGCCAGATCGTATGCCAATATCTTACCTGGGTTGTAGAATTGCTGCGATCGCTCAACTATTATATTGTCTTGCCATGCCGTCTAAAAAAGAAAATCGAGGATGTGGATGTGCGAATATTCCTATTTCATTCATCGTGATTTTGTTAGGAGGTGGCTATTTGGGATTTCGGCAGATCGATCGTCTAGAAATCAGCAAATTTTTACCTGACGATCTTCCATTTATTGCCACGAACACTCACCCCAAAAATTCACCTTCCCCAACTCCCACTCCCAGCCAAAATCTACCCGCAGCCAGTTCTCCCACGCCGCACAACAGTCCGAGCGCAACTCCCACGACCACTCTCCAAGTCTCCCCATCTCCCCAATCTTCCACCCCATCGCCATCGCCTCAAACACCTTGGGAGCAAAAGCAAATTCGAGGGATTTATTTAAGTCGGTATCAAGCCACCAACAATGCCAGCGAACAAACCATTCGCGAACGAGTTCGCTATTACCGCTCTCAAGGCATCAATACCATTATTCATGGTGTCTGGGGAAATGGCTGCACCATGTATAAAAGCGAAGTCATGCAGAAAACATTCGGATACGAAAGCTGTCCCAATGAATTTCAAGATCGATGGTTAGAGTGGTTAATTGATGAAGCGCACAAGCAAGGGATGCAAGTTCATGCCTATTTTGAAAAAGGTATAAAACTCGATAAAAATAGTCCGATTTTTGACACTGCAATTACCAATCGATGGATCGTGCCTGGAGTGGATAAAACCTATGAAGGCATCGACCACTATGTCCTAGATGTCGAAATTCCAGAAGTGGCGAACTTTTTCAAGCAAATATCGGCAGAATTTGTTAAAAAATATCCCAATATTGATGCCGTCCAGTGGGACGATTATCTCGGCTATCATGCTGATTTACCTGGAAAAGTCGATCGCACTGCCCATTTAACGGAGTTTGTCCGACAAACGATCGCCGCCACCAAAGCCGCCAATCCAAATGTCAGCTTCGATATTTGCCATCACAACCCCTATTGGAGCAAGCGTTATTTTGCCGCAGATTGGAAAAATTGGAATGTGGATCGCGTTTTTATTCAAATTTATAATGATGATAATTTTGATAAAGAGTTAGAGTATGCCAAAAATTATGCCGGCGTTGCTATTTCCGATCTACAATTCCATCGTTTGCCAGAATTGGTTAAAAATCCTAAAATTAAAAGTATCCTTATTTTTCCCAACTCCGGACAACCGAAACAGGCTGCGGCATCTGTTCGTAAATTAACGTCAGCTAAAAATTAGTAGTTCGAATAAGCAATTTTTGGTTAAAGCGAATAATTGATTTTGGGAAGGGGACGATCTCAACTCAAACTGTTCCCCCGTACTCCCTGTTTGCCAAAAGCGTGACGCTTCTAGTCAGAAAGGCTAAACTGGCAAAGACCCCGCGCTCGTTCTGCTTTTATCTTTCATGAGCCGAAAGTCCCTTGACTTCAATCTCTCACCAATCTTTTTTTTGACCGTCCCAATCGCGATCGCGACTCTGTTAAGAATCCTTTACTTAGACAGCCGAGAATTGTGGTACGACGAGGTCTTATCGCTCCTGCTGTTTTCGGGACAAAAAGGGAACTATGTCACTCCAACTGACCTTCCCGTTCGCCTCGCCGACTATACGCCATTACTTCACTTACCCGTAGAAAACAGCATCAATGACATCTTCGTCACTGTCAAACAGTTACTGCGAGGATTAGCCGCCGAACCCCATCCTCCCCTATTTTTTCTCAGCCAACATTTTTGGTTGCGACTGTTCGGGAATGGGGAAGCTGCCATGCGAAGTTTAAGCGTTTTGTTCGGTTTTGGAGCGATGGGAAGTGCCTACGGCTTGGGTCGTCGGTTGCTGGGTCATCGAGGCGGTTTATTGTTTGCAGCTTTGTTGGGAACCAATGCGTATTATCTGTTTCACTCGCTCAATTTACGGATGTACGGTCACCTAGTCCTGTGGGTTTTTCTCAGTGCTTGGTCGGCACTTGAATTAATCAATTTTTGTCCGCAACGATCGCCCGAACGACAGCAAAAACAAGGCAAGCTTTTATGGAGTTTAGTATTTGTCGGTTCGGTAACAGCAGGGGGACTAACTTTTTATTACTTTGCCTTCTTCGCGATCGCATTGGCGGTTTTGGTGGTCTGGTTGGATCGACAACATTGGCGACAGCACGGACTTCGTTTTGGTGCGAGCATTGCCCTTGCGATTCCCTGGGGATGGTGGGGAACGACACAACAACTGCGAAATGCCGATTTAGGGCGATTTGGAACGACTCAAAATTGGATGGCGACGGCGTGGATGCATATTGAAGGGGTCGTGCAAACGCTAGGAATTCACTTAATTTTAGGAGATTGGGCAACCAGTTTACCTGTGACGAGTGCAACCATTGCGGGAATCGCCGCGATCGCCCTTTTAGCTGCCTGTAGTTGGCATCTGTGGCGTCAGCATCGCTATACTATTTTAGGGGTAGCATTGCTGTTGGGAATTTTTCCCCTCGCGATCGCCCTAGCGGTGGATGTTTTGAAAGGTCAGTTTACCGTTGGGTTTGGTTGGGGGCGATCGACCATTTTTATTTTACCCGGATGCTTGCTCTTAATCGCTGCCGGAATCGAACTCATGACGGGCAAATGGCGCGCGATCGCAGCTAGCTTAGTATTGGGGGTGTATCTAACGACAAGTATCGGGGATTTTACACTTCGCGATCGCTCGATGTTTCACCAACTCACCAACTCGATCCAAAAACACCCCGACACGCCAACTCTAATCGCCATGAACTCTCAAGCTTGGGGTCATGTTTTACGATTGGCGTATTACATTCCTCCCACCTTACCCGTTACTTTACTCGCACAAGCGCCAGCCGATTTGGCTTCAGCGCTCGAGAAAACGTTAGAGAACCAAGTCAACCAATTTCCTCGCCTCATTTACCTAGAAAGTGGCGATCCAATTTGGTCTGTTCCCAAAACTAAAGCGGCAAAACTGAATTTTCGGCAAGCCGTTCAAACAGTTTTAAAAACTCAATATCGGGGTGTGTCTGCGCGATCGCTCGTAGGCACCATGGAAGAAGATCGATTCATTGCCTGGATCTATCAACGTTCTGAATAACTCATACAGGGTCGGCGATCCAATTGTTAAAACCTGACACTAATTTCAATCAAGATCTTCAAACCGTCGATGAGTGTGAATCCCAACCCTTCCTTGCTTCCCGTTCCCTCCGGTTCGCTTGAGATTCCGGAGATCGCGACTGTTCCCCTAAGATTTTCTCTTATCTTACCGACTTACAATGAAGCTCATAATCTTCCCAAAGTTGTTCAAAACATCAGTCAATTGCTCGATGCAGAATTACCCGGGAACTACGAACTGATTGTTATCGATGATAATAGTCCCGACGAGACCTGGAAAGTAGCACTAGGACTAGCAGCAAATTATCCGCAATTGCGGGTCATGCGGCGGATGGAAGAACGGGGACTGTCTACTGCTGTTATTCGGGGGTGGCAAGTGGCGCGAGCAAAGGTGGTGGGAGTTATCGATACCGACCTGCAACACCCCCCAGAACTGCTCTTAAAGCTTTGGCGCGAAATTCAGCAGGGAGCCGATTTAGCGGTTGCCAGTCGCCATGTCGAAGGGGGGGGTGTCAGCGATTGGAGTTTTGTCCGCCGATTGTTATCTCGTGGCGCTCAGATGGTTGGTTTAATCCTGTTACCAGGGGTTGTCGGTCGCGTATCTGACCCCATGAGCGGTTATTTTTTAGTGCGCCGTCAAGCCTTGGTGGATTGTCCGCTCGATCCCATAGGATACAAGATTTTAATTGAAGTTTTGGGACGCGGCAAAATTCGAGAAATTGCCGAAGTTGGCTATGTTTTTCAAGAACGTCGCGCAGGCAAAAGCAAGGTCACTTGGAAACAGTATGTGGAATATTTACAACATTTACTGCGCTTGCGTTTATCCTTCGGACACGTCGGTCGATTGATTCGCTTTGGGTTGGTTGGCTTTAGTGGAGTTTTTGTGGATCTGGCAGTTTTCTATCTGTTGCGATCGCTCCTCGGATTGGGACTGACCCGGAGTGCTATGCTATCTGCTGAAGTTGCAATTGCGAATAACTTTTTATGGAACGATCGCTGGACGTTTGGCGATATTTCTCGCCATCAATCAGGCTGGAAAAAGCGGTTTAAGCGATTTGTGAAGTTTAATCTTATCTGTTTGGCAGGTTTGATTTTAAATGTTTTATTGGTGAATTTATTGTTTAATCTGGTTGGCTTGAACGAATACGTCTCTAAATTAATCGCGATCGCGGCAGTGACGGCGTGGAATTTTTGGCTCAACCTGAAACTCAGTTGGCGGGTGACAGACGTGCAACCCTAGGGAGCGAAACGGTTAACCGAATGCTCGCTCCCCATCCTTTCGAGCGATCGCGACTAACTGGCTCTCTTCGCCGCGTAGCTCTCGACAAACTGCTTCATCGGCGGTTTGGCATCGCAGTCGAATCCGGCTTGCTTACCTTGAGCAAAGGCTTGTTCGGCTCCCATCCCCTGACGGGTTGCCATGTGTGCCAAACTCATAATGCCCGCTCGCATGGCACTGCCACAATGGATCAGGAGCGGTTTGGGCAGGCTATCGATGCGATCGAGGACGCGATCTGCCAGTTCGTCGCTCAGTTGGGCGGGGCTGACGGGGATATTGGCATATTGCAAACCCGCTGCTTGGGCTTGTTGTTCTGCATCGGGAGGGAACCCCTGTTCGCCCGGTACGCGCAGGTTCAGCACGGCTTGGTATCCCGCATTTTTCGCTTGTTGCAGGTCTTCGGGCGCAACTTGTCCGGCAATGGCAAAGTTATCGGTCAGTTTAGTGGCGTTATCCATACGCACTCTCCTTAAAACTAATATTACACTAATTGATTATATAACTAGACAGCAATTTGTTATCTATCAAACGATAGAGTTTCCCCTACGCGATCGCCCCTACCGTTTGACCGGAACGCGCGGAATGATGACATCGGTGGGATCGAACACGCCTCGATCTTGGGGAGAAATGGGGTCGATGCCCTCGGGATCGACGTTGCCGCCGCCAACGCTGCCGCCACCGAGCGGGTCGCTCATGCCATTGAGGGCATCATCTAAAAACGTTTCCGAAAATCCCCGCTGGGTCAAATCTTGCCGCGATTCTTCATAGAACGTGGGTTTGAGCCGTTGCCGTTCGGGCGGACGACAGGCTTCGTCAACCATCCCGTCGGGAGACTGACAAGGGTCGGCGACCTCTTGGGCACCTGCCGCACTCGGAAACCAATAAGTCGAGACAACGACCAGTGCCGTTCCCAACATTTGAAGCGCGCGATCGCTCATGCCATCTTCCCCCTAAAAGCGAAACGTCGTGCGAATCGTACCGACAAACACATCTTCATTATCGGCATCGTGTTCCGGATTTGTCACCAGGAAAAATCCCGGCGTAATCGAAATGCGATCGCCCACGCTGAAGCGATAGAACGCCTCGAAATGCAACGAGGTGTCTTCATCCTCGCCAAAGAGCAAGTCGCTGCCATCGACCAAGCGAGGCGGCTGTCCGAACAGAAATGCCAGCAAATCTCCTTCCCGACCGAAGGGATCGGAATAGCCGAGCGAGAATAAATAGGTCGTCGTCGTGGCAGACTCGTCCGATTCGATCGCGTTAGAGAAGATCCAACCGCCCCAGGTGCCAAAGGTAAGGTCGGGGGTAAATCGCCATTGCAGGGTGCCGCCCACGGCATGAATTTGAGTCGGTTCGGCGAAGAACGAATTGGTATCGGCGAGGAAGCTGCCAGTAAAGGTATCGAGGCGTCCGTCACTGGAATAGGCATTGATGTAGGTCAGTCCCGTCAGCACCGTTGGGGAAGGTTTGAGCAGCAGTTGTGCCCCCGCCGCACTGCGATCGGCTGCGAAAATGCCGCCACCGGGGTCGCTCTCGTTGCTGTCGCGGGTGCCGTAAGCCACTTGCAAGCGGACGGTATCGGAGACGAGCCAATCGAATCCGCCCCCCGCATCGAGATTGCCAATTTTAAACAGGGGACTGGCTTCGGCGAAGCGAGAAATGGCTCCCCGTCCGGCATCGAAGTAAGGCGAGTTGGCAGTCAGAACGCTGCTGAGGCTGAAGCCGACCGGACGCAGGGTAAACACGACGCGATCGTTCAACGCGGCGAAGCGATATTCGAGCTTGTTAAGTTCGATCTGGTTGTCCAGACCCGCCTGGTACGACAGCAGTGCCATGTCGGTATTGACGCTATCGGGATTGGCAAAGCCGCGATCGTTAAAATTGCCGGTGGCTAGTTCCAGCCGCAAGCGATCTTTCCCCGAAAACGAGGTGACCACGCCAAATCGGGTTAAATGGTGAAAGACAGGTTCGGTTTCGCCCTCGCCAGGAGGGGAGCCGCCGCTGGCGTCGCTGAAGGCAAAGATGGCTTCTCCGCCGAAGACTGCCGTGGTGGAAAACTGTTGCGCTTCGAGTGCCTCGGTTCGGGTTTCGAGGGTATCGATGCGACCGCGCAGGGTTTCGAGTTCGCTGGAAAATTCCGATTGCAAGCGGCGAATGGCGGCTAAATCGTCGGGAGTGACCGCTTGATTGCGGTTGAGGGGGGTGGCGAGATTGTCCAAGCAAGCGTTTAACCCGGCGGCAAATTCGTAGCGAGTCAGAGGGCGATTGCCCCGAAACGTGCCATCGGGATATCCGGCGATACATCCGTAGCGTTCGATCAGCGATCGCAAGGCTTGGTACGCCCAATCCGTCGGTTGCACGTCCGACAGTTGCGAAACCGAGGTGAGTTGCGCCAGACGCAGCGGTTTGGGTTGGGAAAATTCTAGCGACGGAGAGGTCGAGGGTGGGGCGATCGCGTCTGCGTCTGGCATTGGCTCGATCGCAGATAGGTTTGCGATCGGTGCGGCAATGGCATCCCCGTCCAATCCTTCCACTGTCGGTCGTTGCGACCAATGGGCGGTCGCTGGAGAACCAGTTAACAAAACAACGGCAACACCGGGTAAGACTTTCCTCATGGTTCGCGATCGCTCCTCAACACCCGAGAGACTTCAAGTCCCAAGACAGAGATACTACAACAGAAGGGGGACTCGTCCCTTCTGTCTCTTTAACGTCTACTGTCTCTTCAAAACGCTAACAGCTAATGACACGCTGCCGTACGGGCAGTTCGCGAAAATTACTCGCACGAGCCACCCAGGAGCAGGCTACCGCATCCCCCCGACGGGCGATCGCGCAGGAGCGATTTCATATCGAAGGTAAATAATTCGTAAATATTTTCGATCGTATCGGCTCGATCCTGATTTTCCAGTCCGGCTTCAATCGTTTCGGGATCGACCGGAGGCGCGTTAAACGCCAGTTGCAATCCAATCGTTTCCACCGCCGTCAGGAAGTGAACGGTCTGGATGCCGCAGCTATTGTCCGTGCTTAAATTCGGATCGATGCAGTATTCCTCTCCCTGCGCCCGTCCCCGTCCGTGAACCCCCACCAGTTCGCCTTCGGTATTGAATACCGGGCCGCCGCTCATTCCCCGGCGCGTTTGGTTGTTGTAGAGCAGGCTGTAACCGCCATCTTCGGAGGGAGGAGACACCACCGCCGCCAACAGTCCCCCTTCGAGCTGTCGGACGCGACGAGCGCTATCGTCTTCGGGATTGGGCCAGCCCGAGATAAACACGCGATCGCCCGGTTCGACGCGGGTGGAATTGCCCATCACGGCGACGGGATAATCGCGATCGCTGCGAAACTGAATCACCGCAAGATCGAAACCGTTAATCATCGCGCCGAAATTCCCCCCTTCTCGACCGAGGGTATAAATATTCTTTTTAGTATTGACATCATCGACAAAATGGACTTCGCCATCGCTGGTGCGGATGCCGTACACCACGTTGCGAGTGCGAATCACGTGTAGTGCCGTCAGCACGTAGTAAGTTCTGCCGCTGCGAGCCACGATCGCCCCCGAACCGGGGTTCCACTCCTGACGCGCTTCGAGATCCCCTTTTTGCAAGCCTTGAGCAATCACGACCGTCGTTTGAGAAGCAACGGCATCCACTTCTGCTTGGGATAATGCCCGAGTGGTCTGGGGGAGGGCGACCGTCACCGTAGCGATCGCGGCAAAGACACTGCCCCAGAGGTAATGTATAACAGTCATAAACAGCACGCGACCAATCCCGAGCGATCGGCATTGGACTCCAACAACAATTTAGAACAAGCGGTTGACCAGACTTTCTAAGTCTACATACACCTGTCCGCCCGATTCTTGGATGAGATTGCCGCTACTTTGCGAATCGTCGGCTAAACTTTGCAGCACGCGGTTGGGATTGCGGGCGTTGTTCCCGCTGAGGGTAAACAGCATGTTGTTGCTATTGCAGCCGTAGCGGGTATTGTTGACCGAACACAGCACCGTCTGACCGTTGACGCGACCGGCGGTGAGATACAGTCCGCTGAGGCTGTCGTTATTTTGTTCGAGCAGCTCGTTGAGCCGTCCGGTCACCTCGCGACAGCGACGTTCGGGAGTATAGCCGGCACCGCTAAATTCTTCAGTCGTCCACACGATCACCGGATCGGAGAGCTTGCCGTTTTGGTCGATGGCAATGGTGTAATAATTGCCCTGCTGGCGACATTGGAACGACGCCACCGATACCGATTGCGCCATCCCTTTTTCAGCAGCGAACAGGGGCATGTGGGCGGCGACTAAGCCCGCGATCGCCCAGCGTAACATTGTGGTCGGTTTCATGGATCTCGATCTCCTTGGCTTATACACCTGATGACGCGAAAAATGCCTAAAATGCTCCTGATTTTGGTTATTTTTTTCGGGCAGAATCGCGATGGAATAATGAAACGATCGCATTGGTCGTCTCCACAGACGCCTGCGTGTCATTGGGGGCGCGACCTTCCCCAGCCGATCGCGGCGTTGGCGCAACTGGAGGAATCGCAACTCTCTCCATTGTGACATTTCGTGCGGGCTGCGATCCGACTGAGAAGACTCGACCGCAATAGCTTCAAAATGTTCCGTCAGAATTTTATAGAAACTGTAAAATAATATTTCTAAATAGAATTAACTTTCACCCACAAAATCCCCGATCGCGAGTCATGATGGCATCTTGCAACGTGTTTGTTTACGGCACCCTCAAACCCGGCGAACGGTATCACGATCGCTACTGTGGCGATCGCCTCGAAACCGCCCGTTTGGCTACCGTTCGAGGCAACCTGTACCATCTCCCCCACTGTCGCTATCCCGCCATGACCCCAGGAGACGGCTGGGTGCGCGGTTACCTGCTCTCGTTTCGAGACGAGCGAGCGTTACGCCACATCGACGAACTCGAAGGCTACCATCCCAATCGTCCCGCCGCCGATAACGAATACCAGCGACAGGTCGTTGAAGTGTTCGATCTCGTCCCCGCCAGCAACAATAAAAACCCTAGCGAACGTTGGGGGCGATCGCTAGGTCGGGGATGGACGTATTTTATGACCCTAGAGCGCGTGCGTGCCTCGGACGGACAATTCTTGCCCGAGGGGTGGTGGAGCGAAAAGCATCTGGAATCGCCCCACTAGACACGACAGTTTCAGAACGATTCGACGCAATTATTCGACAAATAGCGCCCGCGAAATCAGCGAATTATCCGGAGAAGGTACCGGCGTCGGCGAAGACTCTACCACCGGTTCGTTCAAGCTGACCCGTAGCGGTTGAGCCACACCTTCAAATTCGGCTTCCCGTGCCATTTGCGGCGCAAACGAGCGATTGCCGCCGACCACTCCAGCTAAGGCAGCCAGAATCAGGGCTGCAACAGCCGCACCGCCCCAAATCAGGCGTTTCGGTCTGCGATCCGCGCGGGCAAAGACTTGCTCTGCCAGTTCGTCCGCCGACTGTTGCGGTGGCGGAACCGGTAAATTTTGAAATCCGTGGCGCAAGTCTAACAGGCGATCGTACAATCTTTGCACGTTCGTATCTGTTGCCAACCACTGCTCCACTTGGGCTCGTTCGGCAGCGGTGACTTCACCATCTAAATACGCGCTGAGTAGTTCAAAGCGATCGCGCTTTAAAGTATCCATATTGACATCCCCGTTAGGTCGAGAATCCGCCGATTGCGACGGGTTGAAATTGTAGTTGTCGTTTGAGCGCTCGGTCATTGTAACATCACCGCCTGTCGGCGAAGAAAACACCCTTATGGTTCGATCTTGCTATATTGAGTTGGGAAAAATAAGTCGCTTGTTTTACGGTTAACCCGCCTTCCCACTCATCCCCTAGCTGGAGATGTAGTGTTGTAATTGAGACTGGAGGCGAGTTCTGGCTCGGGCGATTCTCGATTTAACCGTCCCCAAGGAAACGCCCGTAATTTCGGCAATTTCCTCATACGCCATTCCTTCAATTTCTCTTAAGACAATTGTAATGCGGAACACTTCCGGTAACTCGGCAATGGCTTCTCGCAGGCGATCGTAAAACTCTCGCGTGCTTAAATCGTCGTCGGGTCCGGGTTCGTCGGCGGCCACTTCCCAATCCATTTCCCCGTCGTCTAAGATGCAGGGGGCATCCAGCGATAGAGGGGTGCGGACTCGCTTGCGCTTGCGCAATTCGTCGTAGAACAAATTGGTGGTAATCCGACTCAGCCAACCTTTAAATTTTGCGGGTTCTTTTAACTTGCGGATATTGCGATAAACCCGAATCCAAACCTCTTGAGCCAAATCTGCTCGATCCTGCCAGTCGGGTGCCAGGTGATAGAGCACCTTCTCCACATGAGATTGATACCGGCGCAGCAGTTCGGCGAAGGCAGCGCGATTGGGGCGCAGCCCGTCTTGGCACCGTAACACGAGATCGTAGTTTGACAGTTTTTCTGGGGGTTGCACGGGCGTTGCTGGAACGGTCGCCTTAACCGTTGACCACGACAAGGACAGAGAATGACTCATAGGTGGAATTGTGGTTTAAGGATTCCACCTCTCTCGACGCGACCCTGTTTGTCAAAGTTCCCGCTTTCGGGCAAACGGCGATTGGCGGTTTAAAAATAAATCGAGATTTTTAACTTTAACAATGCAATGATAAGCCGACGCGCGATCGCGCTAGTGACAGACCGCTTGCCATTTTTATCCTTGCATCGATAAAGTACACTGGCTCTGGAAAGTGCTGTGGCGCTTCCCACCAGCATCATAAATCTTCCACGCGAGAGTGTCTAGAGGCGAACGCAAAGACTAGCTGGAATTTTCTGCCTCGCACGCGCCGATACTGACCCAATTGCTCGATCCGTCCGCCCAATGTTCCTTTTTCCAAATCGGGGCGTTATGCTTGAGAGTATCGATCGCGTAGCGGCACGCCTCAAACGCCTCGCCACGGTGGGGACATCCGATCGCCACGAGAACGCTAATCTCGCCAATTTGCAATCGACCCGTGCGGTGGTGAATCACCACGCGCCGTACCTCGGACCACTGACGGCGAATGTCAGCCGCAATTTGACGAAAAATTTGGATCGCCATCGGCTCGTACGCCTGATATTCCAGCGACACCACCGCTCTCCCGTCCGTTTGGTTTCGCACCGTCCCGCTCATGAGGACCACCGCGCCATTGCCGGGATCTTCAGCTTGCGCGTACGCCGTTTCTAGAGACAGGGGAGCAAACTGGATCGAAAAGCGATCGCCCTCGTGGGGTTCGACCGTCGGGACTGCCACTGACGTGGGTAGGGGATTACTCATCGGACTCGCGACCCGTCTTCATGCTCATTAGATAAAGTAACGCCATTCGCACGGCAACGCCACTGGTGACCTGTTGCGAAATCAAACTAAAATCCGCATCGTCCATCAACTCCGAACTAATCTCGACACCGCGATTGACCGGACCGGGATGCAGCGCTTTCACCTCCGGACGGCAAAGCTTGAGGCGATCGCGCGTAATGCCAAAATACTGGTGGTATTCGCGCAAACTCGGCAGTAAATGCTGACCCATCCGCTCTCGCTGCAACCGCAGGGTCATGACAAAATCGGCATCGAGCAACGCCGGATCCACCTGCCAGTGCAAAAACAGGCGATTCTCGTGTCCCATGTCGGCAAATAATTTCGGCAATAGCGTCGGCGGTGCCGCTAGGTGAACTTGTGCCCCACTCGCCGTCAGACTCCAAATATTAGATCGCGCCACCCGCGAGTGCAAAATATCGCCGACAATGGCAATTTTCTTCCCCTCCAGCAAGCGGACGCGCGGATTTTCAGGATCGAGCAGTGCCGTCACCGTAAACAGATCTAGCAACGCCTGAGAGGGATGTTCGTGCTGTCCGTCCCCGGCGTTGAGAACCCCGACCCGAACCCCCAGGCGATCCATTTCATTGGCAATCGCTTGGGGAACGCCAGCTTGCTTGTGGCGAATCACCATCATGTTGGTTCCCATCGCCAGATAAGTCTTGGCGGTATCTAAGATGGTTTCCCCTTTCGAGATGGACGAGGTTCCCGGCGAAAAATTGAGCGTATCCGCCGAGAGCCGCTTCGCCGCCAATTCAAAACTGCTGCGCGTTCGGGTTGAAGGTTCGAAAAACAGCGTGGTCACCAACTGTCCTTGCAACGTCGGCACCTTTTTAATCCGGCGAGAGAGGACTTCGCGAAAACTCGTCGCCGTTTGCAGCACCACATCGTACTCGTCGGGGGTGAAATCCGCCAGGGAAATGATGTGACGGCGTTTCCAAGCAGTTGTAGGCATTCCGAATAATCCGCGCGGAGTGAGTCTGTCTGAGGGACGTTATCGTTATGAACAGTATCAGAAAATGTCTGGCATCTTTAGCCGCCGGTGCGATTCTCGTCGGTCTGAGTAGTTGTACTTCAACCCCAGCCAAAGATAATCCGGGCGATCGCAAACCGGTCGAACCGCCCCCCGTGGCGCAATTCAAACCCGCCCCCGATCTTAAACCGCTACTTCCCAAACCGCCAGCACCTCAACAGGATACGGTGACCGTGACGATTTACCGCGCCGATTCCTTCTGCGAGAAACTCGTTCCCGAACAAGTCGCCGTCTCCGACAAGCAAACCCTCGAAGCCGCTGTAGGTGAAGTCCTCAAAAGTTGGGAAAGCAGTGGCGATTTCAGTTTGGCAGGATATCGCATCAATGTAGACCCGCAACAAGCCACGGCGACCGTGGACTTGCGCCTCTCCCCCAATTCCCGCCGGAAGATGGTGTCCCTGTCGAGTTGCGAGCAGTTTTCTCTATTCGGCAGTTTGCGCAAAACCCTCACCCAAACGAATACTCAATGGCAAATTAAAAACGTCCGCTTCACCGAACGCGGCGAAGATATCGTGTTATAGCAATACGCTCTCGGCTATTTGACTCCATGGCGACGGTATCATATAGGATCTGCGCCGCGTAGGGCGGTTCGCGAACCGCCCCTACCCAATGACTCGATCCGGTTGGATGGTTAATACACGAGCGCTCGCTGCTATATGAAGCTAGAAGCTATTGACCGAATGCCAACTTGCCAATCAAAATAAGGAACGATACTGCTATCCGTCGCGATCGTTAATGAGTGACACCCCCCAAGGAACGCCACCGTTTGGCCAGCCGCTTTCACCCGAACGCCAACAAGAACTCCTGCAACTGCTGCGCCGCAAGGAAGGCAATTGGGTGGAGTGGGGACGCGCCTGCGGGCAATTGCAAAAGTCCGGCTATGGAACCAACCAGCTCTTTGAAGAAACCGGATTCGAGCCGATTCAGCAAAATCAGGTCATCGTGGCGGCGCAAGTGTTCGACTCCGTGGTCAAGGCGGGTGCGTCGGAGGCATTGCAATCCTATTTGCTCGGCCCGCGCAGCGATATTCTCTACGAATTTCGGGTGTTAAACCAACCCCAACGTTTCGCCGCGTCGGAATTATTATACGACAAGCAATTGACGTTGGACGAAGCCCACGAGGTCGCCAAGGCGGTGAAGGAATTCACTCGCTTGTCGAAGCAGCCGGAAGGCTTTACCGACAGTCCTGGCGATACGGTGGCCTATAAGTGTTGGAAACAGGCGCGACAGCTCAAGGATTTGCAGGATCGCTCGCGCTTAATCGCCAAGGGATTGAAATTCGCCCAAACTCCCTCGGCGCGGGAACAAGTGGAAAAACTGCTCAGCGATTTTACCGTGGTTCCGGCGCGCAAGGCTCCGCTGATGCCAGTGTATCGGGTGGAGGCGGAGGAGGATTTACCCCGTATCGTTCCGGTGGCGGGGTCGTTTCCCCTGGACAAGCAAGCGTTTGAGGCGGCAGAAAGGCTGGAAGAGCAAGAGCCGTTTGGGATCGTGGCGACTTCGGCTGCGGGGAGTTGGGTGCCGCTACCGGGATGGCAAGTGGTGGCGAAGGCGGAAGATCCCGTTGTCATTACCACCGAGAGCGAACGCCTCCCGACGCCGCTACCGGGACAGTTGGAACCGGTGTTAGTGGTTGCAGATCGCCAAGAGTGCGAGTGGGATGCTAACAGTTATTTTATCGTCGAACGGGACGGACAGCTCGATATTCAATGGTTTGACGAGGCTCCGGAGATGCCGTTGCTGGGTCGGGTCATTCTCATCGTGCGACCGAGGCGGGTGTTTGATGAGGAAGCGATTTCCGAACCGTGGCAAATTGAAGAATAAGCTTGCTAGGGTGTATTGCGCGCTCAGAAAATGCGATCGCCAAGCGTGTGTAGGGACGTATCGCTCTCAGCTCTCCGGTCGT
>CAYQUF010000109.1:5803-15345 GCA_964420595.1 uncultured bacterium | reverse complement strand
TCCCGGTTAGCACCGACACCCCCACCTCGCCCAAGGCAGGTGGGGTGAGCTTCATGCGCGGCTGGAAACGGCAGGATTTGCCGAGATTGCGACAGAAGTTCATTTCATGAGTAAATATTGGATCGCGCGCAAACCGACTTCGGAGTTTGTCCGTAGCGAGGGCGATCGCCGTGTAAAAAATTAATATGGAATTGACTGCAAGCTAGGCGTACAAGCGATACAGTTGTCTTGACAAACTATCTCGGGAGTTATATTACTCAATGACTACAACAGAATCCTTTGCATATCAAAATCCAACGACCGATGAATTTGGCGAGGAGTCTCCCCAAATCGATTACGTCAACGAGATCGAAACCGTGATCGGTAGCTTGGCGGTGGAGCAGAAGGTGATGGTCGGTCACGACGAGTCCGGCTATGCCTGGAAATTTCGGTACGGGAGCGTCGAGGTGTTTGTCCGCCTGACGGGAACGACGGAAGAGGATACGCTGACGGTTTGGTCGCCGGTTCTGCCGCTTCCGGCGAAAAATGAGGAGCAATTGATGCGGCGTCTGCTGCAAATGAACTGGGCGTCTACCTTTGAGTCGTGCTTTGGCATCGTTGAGAATAAGGTGGTGGTGCTCTCGAGCCGAGTGGTTGAGGATCTCAATCCCAGCGAAATCTCGCGCGCCATTACTGTAGTGGCGACTATCGCCGACGATAATGACGAAGCCTTGCAGGAGGAATTTGGAACCGCTTAGTTCTCCAGACTTACCATCGACCTCGTCCCGGACGTTACGCTGCGACCCTTCACCGACATGGCGGTTTTTACCGTTTGCGATCGCGCCGGGTTCGACGCAGATGGCGATCGATTCTTGGCTTCTCCAGCAGCACCGACAGGGATTGCATCCTCCGGCGCTGCGTTTTTATGGGTGGTCGCCGCCAGCGATTTCGTTGGGCTATCACCAACGGCGGTATCCGAAGGAATGGGAGGCGATCGCGTGGCGAGGAAAACCGCTGGAGTTGGTTCGGCGTCCCACGGGAGGGCGCGCGGTGCTGCATCAGGGGGATTTGACCTACGCGATCGTCACGTCGGGGTTTGAGGGCAAACGCTGGGACATCTACGAAACCCTGTGCGAGTTTTTGGTGCGCGGCTGGCGATCGCTCGGAGTCCAATTGCACTATGGCAGCGCGGGTCGCGGTTATGCGGGCAATCCCAACTGTTTCGGCACGGCGACGGGGGCGGATTTGGTGATGAGCGACGGGACGAAGTTGATTGGCAGCGCCCAAGTGCGGCGGGGAGGGGCGATTTTGCAACACGGGTCGATCCGCTTGTCCCCCGATCGCGATTTGTTCGATCGCGTGTTTGGCGAACCGATTCGGCGCGATCGCTTTCCCGATATTCCCATTCCTGAGATTATCGAGGCACTGAGTGAGGCGGCGCGAGATTGCTTTGGCGTCCGGTTCGAGACGCAGCCGCTGTCGGAGGAGGAATGGAAGGCGATTGGAGATAGGCAGATAGGGAGATAGGGAGAATTTCTGTCGGGGTTTGGTCTCCACATCCTGCCCGTCCCCCGATTTTTGGCTGCATCTCAATTCTCGGGATCGCGCCCCCAATTTAGCGGCGAGGCGGTGGAAACGCGCACCAGTTGATACGCGCCTTTTTCGTCAATTTCGATATATTGCGACGGTTGTAGGGCGAGGTCTTCTTGAACTTCTTCCAGACGATGGGGATTGCCGATTAGCAACACGGACTCGGGTTGGGATGAATTGTGCGATCGCTCGATCAGATAGGCAATCGTACTTTCAATATTGGAGAAAAAGGCGATCGGCTTCTGGGTGTAGAACACCAAGCTGGGTTTCTCGAATCCCACCATGGCGATGGGTTCGCCAGCTCGTTCGACCCGCTCGATCGTGGTAGCAATTTGTCGTAGGGGTAACTGGCGGTGGCGATCGAGTAGTAAATAAGCGGGGTGGATGGTCAAGATCGAAAAGGCTAAAAATCCAACTAAATTAATTCCCCACAACCAGGATTTTCGACGGGTCAGCAACGCGCCAATGCCAGCCACGGCTGCCACTCCCCAGACGATTCCGCCAATTAACGGCAATTTCGAGGCTTCTAGGGCTTCGTTGAAGTCCGGCGCCGCCGGATCGTAACCCAACCAACGGGGAAGGGAATAAATCGTAATCCCGAGGGCGACAAACAGCGCGACATTCGCCCAACGGGTGAGTTGCATGGGAATTCTGGCGGGCGGAGAATTGGAGAATTCCGCACTGGCTAATAGGGCGATCGCGATCGCGCCAGCGGGAATTAACGGCAGGACGTAACTGGGTAACTTGGTCGCCGCTGCGGTAAAGAAGATGAAAATAACGGCAAACCAGAAAAAGGCAAACAATCCCAATTGTCGCGATCGCGGTGTAGCTTGCCAATCCTTGCGCCGCCAAACCCGTACCCGAGAGAGTGCCATTGGTACGAAGACCGACCATGGGGCAAATCCTGCCAACACCACCGGAAAGTAAAAGTACCAAGGACCGGCGTGGTTGTTGACCACGTGGGTAAACCGCTCGAAATTGTGATAGCCGAAAAAGGTCTCGATGTAGTCGCGACCGTTGGCTAAAATTACCGCCACGTACCACGGCACCGCGATCGCGGCGATGGCGAGCAACCCCAGCAGGGGACGCATTTCGCGCCACAGTTCGCCAAATTTACCCAAATACAGGGCAAATGCCAGCACGATTAACCCCGGTAGCACGATTCCCACCGGACCCTTCGCCAAAATCGCCAGGGCGACGAGGATGTAAAACGCCCAATACCAGCGGTTGGGGAATCGGGGTGCTTCCGTGCGATTGGTGGCGTAGCCCAGGAAAAATGCCAGCAGCGCCGATCCCATGCAACCCAACAGCAGCATATCCGACACGCCAGTGCGCCCCCAAATCACGCTGAGGGGATTGAGGGCGATCGCGCTGGCTCCAATGGCGGCAGACAGCCACGGAATCCACACCGACCGGGAATCGGCATCCGTGGGCGTATAGCGGCGCAACACGTAGAACGTCAGCCCCATCAAGGCGATCGCCGAGAGAGCCGACGGGAGCCGCACCGCCCACTCGTTCGTCCCGACAATGTAGTACCCGATCGCCATCAGCCAATAGACCAACGGCGGCTTGTCGAAGCGGGTGGCTTCATTAAAATACGGGGTAATCCAATCTCCCGTCACGGTCATTTGACGGGCGGCTTCGGCAAACAGGGGTTCGGTTTCGTCGATTAAGCCAATTGTGCCGAGATTCCACAGGAAGGCAATCCCGCCTAACAGGAGCAATCCAGCGATGGAGAGTCCCCAGGCGAGCCTCGGGTGCTGTTTGACCAGGGTACTCCAATCGGTGTCGATCCGTTCGAGCTTCAATTTCATTGGGCGAACAGAATTAACGAGGTCGAGACGTTCGATTATCGCGCAAATCTGCGGCGAGCGGATAGGGCGATTTTACGGCATTCGCGATCGAATCCCTTTTAACCGGACGATAACTCGACCCGTTCGTTTCCCCAACAGCGCGTGGGTCGCCCGTATCGCTTTAACGCCGCGCCACGCCATCGGCACGAGCCGCCCTTTGCACCGCAGCCGAAACGGCGGTTACGACCCGTTCGTCGAAGACTGAGGGAATAATTTTCTCGCGATCGAGTTCGGTGGGATTGACTAACGAGGCGATCGCGTTAGCGGCTTCCAAATACATCAGCGAGGTAAAGTGGGTGGAACGACAGTCGAGCGCCCCGCGAAACATCCCCGGAAACGCCAGCACGTTATTGATTTGGTTGGGGTAGTCGCTGCGTCCGGTCGCGATCGCTGCCACGTCATCGACCACCAATTCCGGCTGAATTTCGGGAATCGGGTTCGCCATGGCAAACACGATCGGATCTTTTGCCATCGATCGCACCATCTCTGGGGTCACTACGCCCGGTACGCTCACCCCTAAAAAGACATCCGCTCCTTTCATCGCATCGGCGAGACTGCCCGATCGCGCCACGGCAAATTCTTGTTTTTGCGGCGTCAGAGTTTCCCGAGTGGTGGAAACAATGCCCTTGGAATCGCACAGCAGGATCTTACCCGCCCCAGCTTGGCGCAACAACCGAGCGATCGCCACCCCAGCGGCACCTGCCCCGTTAATGACGATACAAACGTCTTCTAGGGCTTTCTCGACCAATTTCAGGGCATTAATCAACGCCGCCAGGGACACGATCGCCGTTCCGTGTTGGTCGTCGTGGAAAATCGGGATCGTGGTTTCCTCCCGCAATCGCCGTTCCACCTCGAAACAGCGAGGCGCGGCAATATCTTCTAAATTGACTCCGCCAAACACCGGCGCGATCTGTTTCACCGTTTCGACGATCGCATCGACCTCTTGAGTCGCCAGACAGATGGGGAACGCATCGACGCCTGCAAACTCCTTAAACAGCATCGCCTTACCTTCCATCACCGGTAACGCGGCTTCCGGTCCCAAATTGCCCAACCCCAGTACCGCACTGCCATCGGTGACAATCGCCACTGTATTGCTTTTAATCGTCAGCTTGTACGCCAGTTCCGGATCTTCGGCAATAGCGCTACTAATGCGACCGACCCCCGGCGTGTACGCCATCGCCAAGTCCGCCTGACTTTTGAGGGGTAACTTGCTGGCAATCTGAATTTTGCCGCCGCGATGCACATTAAACGTGCGATCGTAGACCTCCAGGGTTGTCATTTCCGGGAGTGCCTTAATCGAGCGCACCACCCGCTCGGCGTGTTCGGTACTCGCCGCATCTACGGTAATATCGCGAATGGTATCCGATCGCGTTTGTTCGATCAGGTCGATTTGTCCCAAATTACCGCCCTCAGCGGCGATCGCCTGGGTCACCTTTGCCAGCATTCCGGCGCGATTGGGCAGGGAAACGCGAATCGTTACGCTAAAACTAGAATTGGGTGTCAGCTCTACCATGAGTTATCGGGTTGTCTTGTCCTCGCAGCAGCGTCGGGAGTGTAGAAATCTCTTATCTTACTACTCCCTCGCCGAATTTTCCCTAGATTAGAGGAATGCCAGCCCCCTCAACTGTACCCAGCCGCACAGACAAGTCGCGCGATCGCCGTTTTTATGCCGACCCTTTACGTCGAAACTGAAATTAATGCCGCCAAATCAGTGGTTTGGCAGGTTCTTCTTCACAGAGAAAAATGGTTGTATTGGAATACCTTTTTATTCGATCGCGATCCGAATCTTCCCTTTGAAGTCGGACAAAAGCTCTTTCTCTCCCTACGTCGCGTTTCGGGGGAAGAAGAAACCGAATTTCAACCTATCGTGACTCGCATTCAACCCGAAACCTGTTTGATGTGGACGACCAAGATTATCGGATTTCGCAACCAACACATTTTTGAATTGCAAGAAATTGGTGTCAACCGAACCAAATACGTGCATCGAGAGATTTTTAACGGGTGGCTCGTCCCCATTTTTTTGTCCTTCATTCGCCAGGACGAACGCCAAGGGATGAAGCGGATGGCACAAGAATTAAAGTCTTACGTCGAAGAACAATCGGCAAAGCGGCGATCGGGCGATCGCGAAACTGAGTATTGAGAAAAGGATTTATTGTATCGAACGATACACGATGGTTTCAAGGCGCGATCGCCCACTGTCAAAGACTTTCGACTCTCGTGCAATTTTTCCCAAATTTTTCGAGGAAAAATCCGGATCGCCTCCCCGAGATTCCGTATAAATCCGTAGAACTCGAAGTGGGAACACTCAGTTCCCCAGTTGGGTCGAGTTGTACGAAGACGGTTCGAGGGTTGAGCGCATGAACGAGGAAATAGTCAGAACCGAGTCAGTCGGCGTGACACGCGACGACACCGACTTTGCCGAAATTGGCAGAACCTTGCGCAAGCGATGGATGCCATCCGTTGCCGTCGCGACAACGGTGTTTGCAGGAATGGCGCTTTCGACCGCCTCCAAAACCCCGCAATACCAATCCGAAACGCTGATTTTACTCGAAAACGAAGAATCGGCTCCCGTCGTTCCCGGCATGGAGGGACAAGCTTCCTCGCGCAAAGATCTCTCCACCGAGATCCAAATTCTGCGCAGTCAATCTCTCGTCAGTAAAGCCATCAGCCAACTCGACGATTCCTACAGCAACCTCTCGGTTTCCCAGGTCGTGCGCAACCTGTCGATTCGCCAAGCCGGAGATGCCGACGTTCTGATCGTGTCCTACACCGACACGAAACCCGAGCGCGCCCAAGCCGTCCTCGAAGTGCTGGGTTCGACCTACGTCGATTACAGCTTAGACCGACAGCAATCTCAAGCCACCAACGCCATCGCCTTCATCCAAGACCAGCTCCCCGAAGCGCAGGAAGAACTCGACGACGCCGCCCTGGCAATTCGCCACTTTCGCCAGCAATACGGCATGGTCGATCCCGATACCTATGCGTCCAAACTCGTCGATCTCAAACAATCCCTCGACGAACAAGCGCAACAAGTACAAGTCTCCCTCAGTCGCACCCAACGGCAATACGAAGAACTCAGCCGCCAAATGGGCCAGGTGGGACAAAACCCGCAAACCGCACTGGCTCACTCGATCCTGTCGCAAGATAGCGTCTATCAAAAACTCGGATCGCAACTCAAAGAAATCGAATCGACCTACGCCCTCGAACGCACCCGGTTCCACGACACCCATCCCAAAGTCGAGAATTTAAAATTACAGCGCGACAGCGTCCGGCAATTGCTAGCGTATCGCACTCAAAATGTCTTGGGTAATGCGGTATCGCAGGTGGATATCAATCAGGTTTCGGCATACGGTGCCATTCACCAAGACCTCGCCAGCCAACTGGTGCAAGTTCGCACGGAATGGGAAGCACAGCGATCGCAACTCGCCAAGTTGCGCCAGCATCGCAGCGAAGTAGACACTCGCTTCCAAGAAATTCCGCGCTTGCAACAACGCTATGCCGAATTGCAACGGCGAGTGAAAGTTAAATCCGAAGCGGTCAATCAGTTCTTGCAGCGATTGCAGGAGTTACAAATTTCCGAGGCTCAGGAAATTGCGCCGTGGCAGATTTTGGAACCGCCCTATCGTCCCAGCAAGCCGATTTCGCCCGATATCAAGCGCGGTTTGATGATGGCATTGATTTCGGGTGGATTGCTCGGCATTCTCGCGGCAATTTTCTTAGAACGACTCGACTCTCGCCTGAAGCACGTCGAAGACGCCAAACAACTGACGGGATTGCCCCTACTTGCTGCCATTCCGAAAGTCGAGGTTCCAATTCTCAGACAGCGCGGCCATCACTCCACTCGCAACGATCGCAAAAAATACCATCCCTCTGCCTTTACCGAGGCAATGCGCTCTCTGGCGTTGAACTTGCGCTATTTGGTCGGCAACAATACTCGCATTAAGACCCTGACGCTCACTTCGGCGACGCCAGCCGAGGGGAAAACGACGCTGACGTACAATCTCGCTTTAGCCTTGGCAGAACTGGGACAGCGGGTGTTGCTCGTGGATGCGGATATGCGCAAGCCGTCGGTTCACAAGCTGATCCAACAGCCGAACGCCTCGGGACTCAGCAGCGCGATCGCCACCGATCGCCCCTGGCAGGAGTTAGTCCATTCTACCGAAACTCCGAACCTCGACGTGATGACCTCCGGTCCGATGCCTCCCAATCCGGTGGCGTTACTGGATTCGCCGCAAATGTCGCGACTGTTAGGCGAATGGCGCGAGGCGTACGATTACGTCCTGCTGGATACGACGCCGCTGGGTGGCGTGGCGGACGCTCAGAGCTTGGTTCCCAAGGTCGATACCACGATTTTAGTGACGGCGATGGAAGGGGTAACCCGCAGTGCGGTCGGTCGTGCGATGGAAATCCTGCGGGGAACGGGAGCGAACCTGGCTGGCTTGGTGGTGAATATGCTCGAAGAAAGCCACGGCGATCGCTACTACTCTTACTATTATTCCTACTACGCGCAATCGGAGGAGGAAAGCGCCAACGGCAATGGTCATGGCAACGGTCATGGAAATGGAAATGGTAACGATCTCCATCACGTCGATGTCTCCAGTCGGGACGAATAAGCGCCATTGCTCCCTCTCATTTCCACCGTGCCTGAGCTATGGTTGAGAGAGTCCCCCACCGACTCAAGTTTCATGAAAACAGCCCTCATTTGCGGGATTTCCGGTCAGGACGGTTCCTATTTAGCTCGCCTGTTGCTCGATCGCGGTTACGAGGTCTGCGGCACCTCCCGCGACGCCCAGATGTCCTCGTTTCGGAATTTAACCCGATTGGGAATTCGCGATCGCGTCAAGCTCGATTCGATGTCGCTGACGGACTTTCGCAGCGTCTTGCAAGTGCTGGTGAAGGTACAACCCGATGAGGTGTACAATCTCGCCGGTCAGAGTTCGGTGGGACTCTCGTTCGACCAACCCGTCGAAACCCTCGACAGCATCGCGGTGGGAACCCTCAATTTACTCGAAGCGATTCGATTTACTGGCGCGCCGATTAAACTTTACAATGCCGGATCCAGCGAATGCTTCGGCGACACGCAAGGGGAACCGGCTGACGAACAGACGCCGTTTCGTCCCCGCAGTCCCTATGCAGTGGCAAAATCCGCCGCGTTTTGGGAAGTGGCGAATTACCGGGAAGCCTACGGTTTGTTTGCCTGTTCGGGAATTTTGTACAACCACGAGTCCCCCCTGCGACCGGAGCGGTTCGTGACTCAGAAAATCGTTTCAACCGCCTGTCGGATTGCCCGAGGAAGTGGCGAACAGTTGTATTTGGGCAACATCGACGTGCAGCGAGATTGGGGCTGGGCACCGGAATACGTCGAAGCGATGTATTTGATGTTGCAGCAGTCGCAACCGGACGATTACGTCATTGCGACGGGGGAAACCAATAAGTTGGAAGATTTTGTTATCGCCACGTTCGAGCATTTGGGGTTGGACTGGCAGCAACACGTGGTGAGCGATCGCAGTTTGTACCGTCCCACGGATTTAGCCGTCGGTCGCGCCAATCCTACCAAAGCACGCGATCGCTTGGGGTGGCAGGCTCGCTCGAAAATGCGCGATGTGGTGAAAATGATGGTCGATGCAAAACTGGCACAGTTGTAGAAGGCAACAGGGAGAATTCAGTGACGGGTCGGTACGGGCGGTGAGGAAGGTCGTTACATGAATGATATTGGAAATGTTTGCTACAACTCCATAGGCACTAGAGTTGAGATTTATGGGAATATAGAGTCTGTATTATCGACCTTTCTATCTCTACACTAATGAACGAGTCGGACTTGCAAGCCGAAGCTCGAAGAATACTCGACGCGATCGCTTTTACACCATTCGATCGATGCCAACCTTTGAGCCGGGAATTTGCTCGTATACCTGCTCGCCCTGGCATCTATGCAATTCGACATAAAACTGAGGGGTTGCTCTATATTGGCAAAACCAAAAGTCTGCGAGGACGCTTCAGCGGAGGACACAAGGCTTTTCTATGGGCATGGCTCGATAAATATGCAGGTCGTTCCTTATTGGGGGAACCCCGCGTTACTATTGGAGCTAGAAGCCATAATTCTAAGAGCTACTGAGCCTCCTT
>CAYQUF010000109.1:0-5703 GCA_964420595.1 uncultured bacterium | reverse complement strand
CCCGCGTTACTATTGGAGCTAGAAGCCATAATTCTAAGAGCTACTGAGCCTCCTTACAATGCCCAGATCCCAACCGAAAGGTGATGCTATGCAAGCCAACCTTCAAGAGCAACTTTCCCATGCTGATGCTGAAGTGATTTTAGAGCGTTTGCCTGAGCGAATTCGCGCCGCCCTACTCACTCGCGCCGCTGACATAGAGTATCCGGTTGAGGCGGTAGTTGAAATGGCGATTGCCAGTTTCTTGGATAGTGAGGCGCTGGGCTTTGCAGATTGTCAGCCAGGGCGTGGGCAATAAGACACTGCCTAATGGGAACGTTGGCTCGCTGAATGAGGAACCCCGCACCGTACCCGACCGAATCGATGTCGGGAGGATGTCAGACAATAGAAATATCGGAATTATCGCTTTGCCAATTTCCCTATGACCTACTACGTCATCTACGACGGCGACTGCAATCTCTGCACGACCTTGGTGCAACTGTTAGAGCAACTGGATCGCGGCACGCAGTTTCGCTACATTCCCATGCAAGACCGAGAGGCGATCGCCCAATTCGAGGTTACCCCGCAAGGGTGCGAGTTGGGAATGATCCTGATCGACGCCGACGCTCCCGAACGCCGCTGGCAAGGTAGCGATGCGGCTGAAGAAATCGGTCGGTTATTGCCCGCCGGAGAGGTGTTCGTGAATGCCTATCGATCGCTCCCCGGTTTGAAACCAACGGGCGATCGGATTTACGAGCAAGTGCGCGATCGCCGTTACGAGTGGTTCGGCAAGCGATCGCAGACCTACCAATCCCAGTATCCGGCGGATTGCTCCACCACGGCACCCCGTCAAAATACCTAAAACGGGCGATCGCGTATTGACGATTTCCCCAAAACTTGCCAATCATGGAGCAAGTAATCGATCGTATCTAACGAGGCAGAGTCAGATAAATGGCAATCCCCTGTCACATCATCGTTGAAGGGAATCCCGCAATTATTTATGCCAGCCGCAATGGCACGCCGGAACAAGTTTTACCGAAAATGCAGCGTTTTTTAGAAAAATTCTGGCAAGAGCGAGAAACGGCGGGAGAAGATCGCTATACCCCAGAATGTTTGCTTGCTCAGACCGTCGTGCGTTTTGGCTTTGAAATTTGCGAGGACGATTATTCCAATCTCAGAGTTGGATTGAAATACGATCCCGAGGTCGAGTATCTCTACTGGATTGGTTTAGATCGAACGATAAGCGTCTGGGTTCCCGACGCCGACTATCGCAATGACCCCAGTGTCGGACTTGAAGGCTGTCGGCAACTTGAAGATCGCGTTTATCAAGTGACCTAACGTTATTCCAGCTTGTACTGTCCCCTACCTTGGCAAGTCCATGGGTAGGGGAAGCCTTTCGCATCCGCCATTTTACCGACGTTGGCTCGTACCGCCAAACCATAAATCGCGAATCACGGCAACCCCCATTAGCAGAAAGAGCGCTCCAACGGGATATTTAATCCAACGATAGCCTTCTCGAACGGTCAGGGAGGTTTCCGATGGATTATCGACGAAATAATTAATTCTTTTGACCTTCTCATTCATTTTATATAGAATGAAATTCATTGATTGAGGAACCCCAGTCATTGGAATTTTTTGATTTCCTGCCAGAAGCATGATTTTATAACTGTCTTCATATTCGTAGTAATAGTTGACGTTATAATTAATTGCGCCGTGAAGCCTTGGGATGGGTCTAGATGTTTTGAAAAGCAAATTGGACGAGATTAATTTGCAAGTGACTCGATCGGGTTTCGGGCGATCGCACTTTAATGTTTTGACCTCGCTCCCCAAAATTAGTGACAAACCGCATCCAAGTAGCAAGAAAGTACTCAGAAAGTATCCAAGATGGTGTTGGATAGCATGACGTGTCTTCATCGGTTGTCGGAATCGATAGGCTTTCGCAGTTTATTTTTTGGGAGATACCGAAAAATATCAACTCCCGCGAGGTAGAGTTGCGACATGGGTTTGGCTCGATCCAAGCTTCATTCTATTCGCCAACCCAGTCCCAACCTGTCAATTGGAATTTATCCGGAACGTCATTCTACTCGTCCTCGTCTGGCGAATTATGCGATCGCGCGGGATCCCTCCTCTCAACCGGATCCCATTGAAACGCGATCGCTCCTAGAAATTTAGAGCTAAACCAGACAGTTGCGCGATCGTCCCCTGCAAATTCTCCTGCATTCTCCGGGAACGATAGAGTTGGGAAAACCATCAGGGTGACAGTGCGAATAGTGGAGCCTCCGACACAGCCTTAGTCCGGTAACTCGGCTTGAATAGAGTTAATCGAACGCGAAGGGAAGCCAACGATGGAAGTTCTAGCCTACTTGCACGCTGCATTCATTTACAACCTCGATCGCGAGATTGACGAGAGCGCCTCCGAACGGGAATCGCCCAGTTGGGAACTCGACGCCGATCCCGTTTATCCCGCGATTTATTGATAGCAAAAGAATAGAGAGAGAGGAAAAACCTGATGTATCGCAAAAAAGTTTTAAACCTGTGTCCCGCCGATCCGCAGCAAGAGATTCAACTCGGTTACTTTACCCAAGAATTATTCTGGAATTTACTCTTTCACCGCCAATTAAAACGCTCCCGCTATACCAAAACGGCAAAATCGCGCGGTTAGTGCCAGTTTACGGCACCAGGGCGATCGCAGATACCGGCGAACCCGAACCCCCCCGCAACCGCAAAATGCCAATCGCCAGAGTGGTTCCCGTGGCGGGAAGTCGGTCGAGATTGGTTAAATTTTCCAGCACGATGCCACCCCGTTGCAACACTTGTCGGTTGGTTGCAAACGTACTATCCCTTCCACCATCCACGCCATGGGTATCAATTCCCACGCCAGCAATTTGACGCCGTTCCAATAAAAATTGAGTCGTTTCGGCAGCAAATCCGGGAAAATGCATGTCGTTCATAAACGCCGACGGATTCGACCATTTTTCCTGCCAGCCGCAATATAACAACACCAGGCTACCCGCCGGAATGCGATCGTGCTGGCGTTCCCAATCTCGAACGCCGTCAATTGATAGTGTCGCATCTGCATCGACCGAGGCGCGATCGCGAAAATCGATAACAACCGCTTCCACGACCAACGAATTTGCCCCATAACCATCAATTCCCACTCCCCGAGTATCAAAGCTCCGGGGAGCATTCATGTGGGTAGCACTGTGTTCGCCGATGGCAAATTGTCGCAAAAAATAGCCATCCGCCTCCAAATTCGCCCACGTCTCGAACCGCACGGGTGGGTCGCCGTCCCAGCGGGGAATCTCGGGATCGATAATATGGCTGAGATGAATAGCTTGGGAATAGGCGATTTGACGAGTCATGACCAGCTCTCCAGAATGATAAGATTGGACATTTGCAAGCATCTCGTCAACATTGAAGCGCGAATTATGACCCAGCACTATCGCATTACCCTACTTCCCGGCGACGGCATCGGTCCGGAAATCATGGCGGTGGCGGTGCAAGTTCTCAAAACCGTCGGCAAACTCGTCGATATCAGCTTTGAATTTCAAGAAGCACTCATGGGGGGAGCCGCCATCGACGCCACGGGAAACCCCCTCCCCGACGATACCCTAGACACCTGTCGCAACAGCGATGCCGTCTTGCTCGCGGCGATTGGCGGTTACAAATGGGACAATTTACCCCGCCACCAGCGTCCCGAAACGGGATTGTTGGGATTGCGATCGGGATTGGGACTGTTCGCCAACCTGCGACCCGCTACCATTTTTCCGCAATTAGTCGATTCCTCCACGCTGAAGCGAGAGGTGGTCGAAGGGGTAGATATCATGGTAGTACGAGAGCTGACCGGCGGCGTGTATTTCGGACAGCCAAAAGGCATTTTCGAGACGGAAACCGGCGAAAAACGGGGCGTCAATACGATGGCGTATACCGAATCCGAAATCGATCGCATCGGACGCATCGGATTTGAAACCGCACGCAAGCGTCAGGGACGGCTGTGTTCGGTGGACAAAGCCAACGTGCTGGACGTGTCGCAACTCTGGCGCGATCGCATGACGCAACTATCTGGCGAGTATTCCGACGTGGAACTGTCTCACCTCTATGTCGATAACGCCGCCATGCAACTGGTTCGCTGGCCCAAACAGTTCGACACCATCGTCACGGGGAACCTGTTTGGCGATATCCTCTCGGATGCGGCGGCGATGCTGACTGGAAGTATCGGGATGTTGCCATCGGCGAGTTTGGGAGAAAGCGGTCCCGGCGTATTTGAACCCGTCCACGGTTCCGCTCCCGATATTGCCGGAGAAGATAAGGCGAATCCGCTGGCGCAAGTGTTGAGTGCGGCGATGATGCTGCGTTACGGACTCGACGAACCCAAGGCTGCCGATTTAATCGAACGAGCGGTGTTGCAGGTGTTGGATGAAGGCTATCGCACTGGCGATATTATGGCGGCGGGAATGAGGTCGGTCGGCTGTCAGGGGATGGGAACGGCGTTGTTGAAGGCGTTGGAAGGGTGATTCCTATCTGAAATTTGCTTGTAGGCTTTCCCGATTGGGATGGGAATTCTCGGCAAATCCTTCGCCAGCCCTCGCCGCTTTGGAGATTTTGCAACCCCAGAAGACCCGGACAATAGCCGGAAGGTTGGCTGCTGGATATTAAATGTTGAGTCGATCGCATGGATTGGGGACTATAGAGGCAAGCAGTCAGTGAATCTACGAAAGCTGTGTTGAAAGAATTCGGTACGTTACCAAATCTGAAGTTATCAGAAAGGCAAAGATTGCCTGATTGTTCTGCCATCTACTTTGCGATCGCTCGCGATCAAGTTCTCTATGTTGGCTTGGCAAGCAATTTAAGAAACCGTTGGCAAAACCATCATCGCTTCCCTCAGCTTGACGCAGTGAATAAACGATGTGAAGTACGGCTGTTTTGGCTTGCTTGTCCTCAAAGCGGGCTTAATGAGCTTGAGCGCCAGTATATTGAGCATTATTGCCCAGTCCTCAACCAAACAAAGGTTCCTGAGCGGAAGATTATTCCCAGTTTTCAGATGCTCACACTATCGCTCAAGAAGCTGAATGAACGAGTTATTGGTTTTGGAGTGTGTCCAGCTAATAACCAGCAGTTGAAAACACTTGTTTTGGGTTATCTAGCTGCCTACAGCGAAACACGGGGTGTAACTACTACTCTTCGCAAGACATTACAAGCAATTACCAGAAAGCCGAATTGCTTATTTAGATGGACAGAAGTTGTTCGACGTAGAGACGGTGCTCATTGGTGGACAAGGTGCAACGGAATCGAAATTCGGCTGATTCCTTGTTTTGAGGAACGCATTATGCACAATCCGAGTATGTATAGAGTTATGGAAGAGAAACGCTTTGGTGTACGGACTTCAATTCTTATGTCTGAGTACGAAGCGATGCGACAAGAAGTCAGAGCCATGTCCTTTGCAGAGAGGCTAGAGATGGCTCGTGACTCGGCACTTGGTCGAAAGTTGTTTCCCTTGGAATGTGGCGCAAAATTCTATAATGTCAGTGGGGTAAAAATTCTTTGCCTAACTGACCATCAGCTACAAGCTTTGCTCTCAAAATACCCGCATTTACAAGAGCAGTATCCTACAATACATGCTATTAATGACGACCCAGTACCAAGGTTGGGGTTTTAATTTGATGTATATGATAGCGATCGCCCATCTTGTAGGCTGGGTTGACGCCAGGAAACCCAGCATTGCTTTTT
>CAYQUF010000108.1:0-15519 GCA_964420595.1 uncultured bacterium | reverse complement strand
GATTCTCGAACGACATTCATCATCTTGGTAGAAATCATGAAACACGTTCCGATTTATGACAGACGCTCACTCTAGAGCGACTCTCATATCATCGAAATAATGACTACAGTGGCAGTATAACCCGCGCCTGAAAATTATTCAAGTTTGAATAGTAAAAGAAGCCTGCCAACGCAGACTCCTCCTAGAACAGACGCGATCTTTGATTTATTCTTATTCTTAACGAGTTGCGGCTGTGGCAGCTTCGTAAATCGCCCACTTCTGAATGCCAAGAGGCGTCACGATCGCTTCTGCCGAGTCAATCTGTTCGTGCGATCCCTCGATGAGCAGCAAGTACTGTCCTTCCGAGAGGCGATCGCGATAGGCTTCAGCTTCGTCTTTGGGAACTCCCCAACCGACTAAACCGCCGACGATACCGCCGCCGACCGCACCGATAACGCCGCCAGACACCGCAGTCGCCAGTGCATTCGCCGCCACGGTGCCGAACACCAGAACCTGACCCGCACCGGGAAACACCAACGGGACGAACGTCGGTAGACCTGCCGCTTCCAGCGCGCCGACAATCGCACCACCGATTCCACCAGCGGTTGCACCGGTTTTGGCGCTATCGTTGCTAACTCTCTGTTCGGCGTCTTCGACTTCAACCCCTGCAATTTCGCCCTGTTGCTCTGCTTGTTTGGCAACCACGGACACTTGAGACATGGGGAATTCCGCAGCTTTGAGTTGCTTGATGGCATTTTCCGCTTCTTCGTAGGTGGGAAAAACGCCGATCGCGTGTTTTTGATAGTCGGCTGTCATAAAAATCTCCTTGAATTGCTTACAATTCTCTCTATTTACTACCCTCGCAATTCCACCGGCGATCGCCATCTGTCAGCCGATATAAACGATAAAAATCGCGCGTAAAAAATAAAAAATACCCCGACTGTTTGGCAGCCGGGGCGATCGCGATCGAGCAGTCTTTAATCCTGTGGTTGCAACTGCTCCAATTTCGTTTCGAGCTGTTCCATCTGCCGACCGTATTCCGCCCAATTTCCCTGACGGGCAGCATCTCGGGCGTTGCGATAGGTTTCTAATGCCGACTGTACCCGTTCGGAAGGTACCGGCGTTTCGCTGCTGGGAGCCGCCGGTCGTTCGGCAGGTGGTGCGGGTTGTTTTTCACCAAAGATCGCTGCCAGCGAATTATCCAAGGAATTCGTCATCACCACGTCTTTATTGTGGGCGACAATCACCCGCTTGAGTTCCGGTAATTCCCCTTGTTCGGCGCGCAGGTAAACGGGTTCGACATACAGTAAAGATCCCGCAATTGGAATCACCAATAAATTGCCGCGAATCACCTTCGAGCCTTCTTGACTCCATAGGGTTAACTGCTGCGAAATTTCGGGATTTTGGTCGATCCGCGCCTCAATTTGCCTCGGTCCGTAAATTAACTCTTGCTTGGGAAACTCGTACAAGCGCAACTCGCCGTATTTGTCCCCATCCGATAGAGCGCTCATCCAGGCGATCGTGTTGTCTTTATTGACCGGCGTAAACGGCAAAATTAGCAGGAATTCTTCCCGATTTTGGTTGGGCAAACTCATGATGGCATAGTACGGTTCCATCATGCGCTCGTTCCCCTCGTATTCTTCCACGGGAAATTGCCACAAATCCTCTTGATTGTAGAAGACTGCCGGATCGCTCATGTGGTAGGAGCGATACATTTGCGCCTGAATGGAAAAGAGATCGAGGGGATAGCGAAAGTGCGATCGCGTTTTCGGAGTAATATTTTCAGACGGCTCGAACAGATTGGGAAAGATTTTGCGATAGGTGGTGAGGAGCGGATCGTCTTCGTCTACAACCATAAATTGCATGGTGCCATCGTAGGCATCGACCACTACTTTCACCGAGTTACGAATGTAGTTGACATCGGTTCGTAAAATGTCGCCAATGTTTTCGCCCCGCAACACCCGAGCCGCACTGTCGCTTTGGGAAACGGGTTCGGAATAGGGATAGCGATCGCTCGTGGTATAAGCGTCAATAATCCACTTCAGGCGACCGTCAATGGCGCTGATATACGGGTCGTTGTCAAAGCGCAAAAACGGCGCGACTTTTTGAATCCGCTGTTTGATAGGTCGGTAATAGTGCAGGCGAGAATCGCCCGTCAAATACTTCGAAATCAGCAAATTGAGATCCGCTTTTTCGTAAGCATAGGCTAACCGATGAAACGGCGACGACAGGGGCACCCCACCTTCCCCGTCATACAACGTCATCGCATTTTCGCCCCCGAGGGGATAGTCGAATTCTTTGGTCGTGGTTCCGGTGATAATATAATTGTCGGTTTCTTCGCCGTAGTAAATCGCCGCTTCGTCAATGGTTAAATCGACCTCAGAAACGGGCGGAATGTCTTTAATAAACAATTCCGGCAAGCCATCGGTCGTAACGCGGTTGACCGGACTCATGACCAAGCCAAACCCGTGGGTGTATTTCAGGCGCTTGTTGACCCAAGTTTTGGCGCGACCGGGGAGTTGATTGTAAGAAAATTCCCGTGCGGCGAGCATGACCTGCCGATAATTATCGTCGAGAGTATAGCGATCGATATCGACATCTTTAAACCGATAGTACGGGCGAATTTCTTGGAGCTGGCGATAGGTACTCAGCAGCGGACGGTAATCCCACAGGCGAATATTTTGAACGGTGGCTTGGTTGTTTTGCAGATCCTGTTGGGTGAGTTGGGCATCGGCTGGGTAATCTTCGGTTTGAACGTTGTTGAGTCGATATGCCGCGCGGGTGAAGTTAATATTATTTTCAATGTAGGGCTTTTCCTTGGCGAGTTCGTTGGGTTCGACGATCAAGGTTTGCAACAAACTGGGATATAGTGCCGTGGTAACAATCGTCACCAGACAGTAAATTGCCACTGCGCCAATCGGAAGGGCAATACTATTTTGGGCGATGGAAATAAAGAAAACTCCGGCGACGACCAACGCTAGAATACTCATAATCCAGTAGGCGGGAAGCAAGCCGTAAATATCGGTATAGCCTGCCCCGAACACTGCACCTTCGGAGGAGTAGAGGAGGTCGTAGCGTTGCAGCCAGAAGGTGAATCCGACCAAAATCGCGATCGCCGCGCCTAATAAACTTAAATGGGTTTTGGCTTTGCCATCGATCCCGGTCAGCCAATTGCGTCCGGCGTTAAAACTGCCTTTGAGCGCGTAAATTGGGATCGTAATTACCAAACAGGCGATCGCCAAATTGAGCAACCATTCTCTCAGACCTTCATAAATGGGGAGTTGAAAGAAATAGAAACTCAGATCGCGCTGGTAAATCGGATCGGAAATACCAAATTCAGTAGCGTTCAAAAACTTGAGCAGGGTTTCCCAACTATTCGTACTCGCCGTTGCCGTACTCAAGCTAATTAGAAAGATGACAAAGATTGCCAAGCCATTGAAGATGGTGCGCGAATAGGATTGCAGTTCGCTTCCTTGAAATACCCGCGCCACCCGATCGCTCGTGAGCCGCATGGCAAGGGTATAGTTAATCCATAGCACGATCGCGTAGAGGACAAACGTTCCGATCCAGGCGATCGCTTGCCAAGTTAGCCGCGTCCAGAAAATTTCGGAAAAATTGACGGCATCGAACCACCAAATCTCGGTGAGCAGGTGAACAAATGTTTTCGATAGCGCCAATCCCAGCAGGACGATTAAGACAATCGCGGCAATAAATCTATCTCGAAGTTTCATATGGAACTTGTGTATTGAGTTGTGCGATCTGACCCAGGGGGACGACAGAACGTTATCGATTCGATCCGAAATTGCCCGGAGTCGAGTACAACGCCAAAATTATGACATCTTCGACCCCGAACGTTAAAGGAAACGCTTCCTCTGCGTCCCGCCATCCCAGTTCTCTCGCCTCTAGCACAATTTTAACCCCCGAGCGATCGGGGGCGATCGTATCGAGATTTTAGAGGCGCAGTTCCTTAGCGGCTCGCTAATTCAGCCGTGTCTTGTTCTTCGTAACCTTGCAGGTTTTCCGGCTCGAACAGGCGCAGCAAGCGGGTGGACTTGCGCACGTCTTCATCGGAACCGCGCACGATAATTAAGTATTTGCCAGCATTGAGACGGTTGCGATACGCCGTTGCGTCGCCACTAGCAATCGTCCAGCCGACCGCACCGCCAACGACCACAGCACCTAACGCGCCGGATACTGCGCCGAATAGACCGCCGATAATGTGGTTGGCGATCGCGCCAATGCCAGAAATAATCGTAATCTCGGTCAGGAAATTAAAGGCATATCCGGCAATAAAGCCAAATGGCACGAGCCAATACAGCAAGCGTTGTATCCATCTTCTGGCTTGCGTATTGGGATGGATCAGTCCGAACTCATCGGCGGTTTCGTGTCCCTGACCGAGGATACTGACTTGTTCGGGTTCGATGCCTTCGCGTTCTAACGCTTGGTAAGCATCTTCGGCTTGTTGGCGTTCGGTTAAGACGGCAACTAAATAATTCATCGGTCGAACCTCCCATAACTTCCTACTTTCAGCGTATCGAGTACCAGCTAATTTGCCCTCTGTCGCAGGATGGAAGGTTGGAGATTGGTGCGAAGCCATCATCCTAACTTTTGGAGGATTCAGTGACACTCCCTTTCAGTTATTTCAGAATCTCAACAAAGTTAGGCTATATTAGGGCGATCGCTCACTTCAGTCTTGCAAGCTGTTACCGGATCTCTCGCTTTTCTCGGGTCAACCCCGATCGCTTAATACTGACTTCGTAGCCTTGCAAATACTCCGGCGCGAACCGCTGTTGCAGCAGGCGAGCAGACTTGTATACGTCTTCATCTAAACCGCGCACGATAACGATGTACTGACCTGCATCGAGGTAATCGCGATACGTCTTGGCATCCTCGCTGGCAGCAGTTCGACCGATCGCGCCGCCGACAAACACCGCGCCGAGGGTCCCGGCAATTCCGCCAAATACGCCACCAATCGCCAGACTGGGAATTAATTGAGATCCGGCGATACAACCCAACGGTCCCAAACCGCACAGCAAGCGCTGAATCCATTGCTTGACCTGAGTCTTGGGATCGCTGAGTCCAAACTCTTCCAGCGTTTGATGACCGGGACCGACAAGGCTGACCTGTTCGGGGTCTAAACCTTCGCATTCCAAGGCTCTGCGGGCGCGTTCCGCACTATTTTGACTTAAAACAGCAACTAAGCGATTCATATTAAGTCACCTTTCGTCGTCTGACCCGATATTATCGCATTAATTTGATTTAAGTCAATAACTCAAAACAATTTATTCCTGACTCGATCGCCCTATCGGGTTTTCGGATCCAGCGCATCTCGCAAGCCATCGCCAATATAGTTAATACTCAACACCGTGAGAAAAATTGCCAAACCGGGAAATAGCGCCATGTGCGGTGCCGATTCGAGGAAATTGCGCGCGTCGTAGAGCATTCGTCCCCAAGTGGGAACGTCCGGCGGAAACCCCAATCCCAGAAAACTCAGAGTAGACTCGGTAATGATGGCTTGTCCGACAGCCAGGGTCGCGGCAACAATGGTGCTGCTGAGGACGTTGGGGAGAATGTGAACCCAGATCAGGCGGCGGGGTGGCGCTCCCATCGCTCTGGCGGCGGCGACGAAGTTCATCTCGCGCAAGCTGAGAAATCCCGCGCGAACCAATCGCGCCACGGACATCCAATTGAGGATGCCAATTACCAGCACCACGAGGATGAAGGTTCCAGTTTGCGCGCCGACGATCGCCTTGATAGATTCGCGAAATAAATAAACGACTAAGAGTAAGAGCGGCAATTGCGGTAGCGCCAAAAATAAGTCCGTCAGACGCATGAGTAAGGCATCGATCGCGCCGCCGTAAAATCCCGCGAGTGCGCCAATCGCAGTTCCTACCGAAATGGCGACCGCCATCGCCGCAACCCCGACTGCAATGGAAATGCGACCGCCAGCTAAAATTCGCGCGAGCTGATCCTGACCCAAATCGTTCGTGCCAAACGGGTGTTCCCAACTGGGTGGGGAGGCGGTTTGGCTGAAATCGATGCGATCGATCGGGGTCTGGTAAACGATCGGACCGAAAACGACGCTAATGACAATAATACTTAAAATCAGCGATCCGGCGATCGCCATGCGATCGCGACGAAACCGCCGCCACGCATCGCGCCACAGTCCCCGCTGTCGAGAAGGTGCGGCATTTCCGGTAAACTCGATAGACATAGGCTGCGACAGTCTCGTTGACCAACGATATTAGAAATTAGGGTACAGTTGCCGCCTCGCCAGTCACCACTCACCCGTTGAATTGAAGTGAGGAGTGATGGCATAACTATGCTGGCACGACCATAAAAGCTATTCTGTTATGAGCGAACTGCGCGCCTTAATTTTCGATGTAGACGGAACCCTCGCCGAAACCGAACGAGACGGACACCGAGTTGCCTTCAATCGAGCGTTTCAGGAAGCGGGACTGGATTGGAACTGGTCGGTGGAACGCTACGGCGAATTGCTAGCGGTGTCGGGAGGGAAAGAGCGCATCCGGTTTTTCCTCGACAATGATGTTCCGGAGTTCGACCCACCCGGCGATCGCGACGAGTTTATCAAAGACCTGCACGCGCTCAAAACCCGCCATTACCGCCAACTACTCTCCCGAGGCGACATTCCCCTGCGTCCGGGGGTGAGGCGGCTGATGGACGAAGCCAGAACTAATGGTATGCTATTAGCGATCGCCACGACGAGCGCCTATCCCAATGCGATCGCCCTCTTGCAATACGCGATTTCCCCTGCAAGTGTGACCTGGTTTGCCGAAATTGCTGCTGGCGATGTGGTTCCGTCCAAAAAACCCGCCCCCGATATCTATCATTATGTCTTGAAAAAAATTGGATTGCCGCCTCAAAATTGCCTGGTTATCGAAGATTCTCAACACGGCTTGCAAGCGGCGGTTGCAGCAGGGTTAAAAACGGTCGTTACGGCAAATGGTTATACCCAAGGGCAAGATTTTTCGAACGCCGTTCTTGCCGTTGACAGTTTAGGCGAACCGGATCGTCCGTTTGCCGTCCTGTCGGGAGATGCCAAAGGGTTCGACTACTTTAACTTAGACTTGGCGCGTCGATTGCAGCAGGATTAAGATCCCAATTGCTTAAGCCTTTCGCAAAATGCCGATAACCACCGTTTTTCCGTAAAACTTGGTGCGATTGCCGTAAGTGACCACGTCAATTTTACTGCCATCTTTCCCCTGTCCTTGAAATTGCAGGGAAAGGGTCGTTTCTTTGCCATAAATACAGCGTTCGACTTCAGCTTTCACCCGATCGCGATCGCGCGAACTGGCAAGCTCGAATGCCGACTCTAATCCGACCAATTCTCCAAACGAATAATCGAAAATTTCTGCCAGCCGACTATTGGCATACAGAAAATGACCGTTGCCGAGAATAATATAAATTCCAGTTTTGGATAAATCGGGTTTGGCAGCAGTCGGGGTTGGCGTTGCGACGGGAGTCTGAAGTTGCGGTTGCGGCGTCGGTTCTGGAAAATTTTGCGCGTGCAAGTAGACTCTGGCATTGTCGAGAACCAGGGCAAATTGCGGCGCAATGGCTTCGAGCAAGCGCACCGATTGCGATGTAAAATGACCCGATTGCGAGTGCATCAGGGTGAGAATTCCCAACACCACCTTATTGCGAATCAGGGGAACGCACAATGCCGATCCGACCTGATACGGTTGCGCCGGAAGGGTCACCCAACGCTCGTCTTCGGCGGTATTGCTGACCAATCCCACTTGACGGTTGCGATACACCCAACCCGCCAACCCCCGATCCAACACGGTTCCGATCGCGTGTTGCTTGTTCTCTCGCATGGTGACGCCCCGGGATAGAATGCTCTCGATGACTTTCCCGTCGGTATCGAGTAACAAGAAACTCCCTTCTTCAGCACTGACCATCTGGTTGGCAATTTTTAACGCCTGTTGCAAAATCGCCCGCAACATCAGCGAACTGGTGGTAGCGCGTCCCATCGTGGCGATCGTCCGCAACAGTTCGGTTTGCGCGTCAAAGCCAATTTTAGCCAACTTCAGCTTCCGCGCGTCCCGCCGCAGTGCATTTAATTCTTCGATCAGTTGGTCTTTCGATTTATCGCGATCGCTCATCGTTCCCCTGCCAATTCCATGGGATGTAATTTGTTGTTATACCAGTTCTATGCAACCATGCACGCTATCGATTTTCCCTGTCAGTCTCTTTACTGAAGCAGACGGCGACAGCCGGAGATTCCGCAAGTACGAGGTTCTCTAGAATGGGGATTCCCGTCTCGATTCTTTCACTAACGGGTAATAAATTGCCGGCGATGCCGTCCATTCCCACATCGATCCGGCATAATTTTTAACATTGACAAATCCCAATTCGACCAAAACCGCCACGACGAACGCCGAACGAACGCCTCCCGTACAGTAAGCTACAATTGGGGTCTTGGGGTCGAGAGCTGGATGTCCCAACGTCTCCAAAATAGCGTCGCGCGATCGCACGCATCCATGAGTATCGAGTAATTTCCGATAATAACAAGATACGGCGGCGGGTAAATGTCCCCCTCGTCGTTCGCCATAGGGAGTAGCTCCAGCATATTCTCTCGGTTGGCGCGCATCAATCAGCACGGTGGATCGATCTTCGATCGCACTCGTCTTCTGTCGGGATAAAATGGCTCGCAGCGCCTCCCGTCGGATCGTCCACGTCTCAGTTCGCCGCACGGTAAAATCCCCAGGGGTCGGCTGCACGCACTCCACCGTCGCGGGAACGCCAGCCGCCACTAACGCCGGGTAGCCGCCATCGACCAACGCCGCTTGGGGATGTCCCAAGGTTCGCAGCATCCACGCAATTCGTCCGTCTTCGCCAAAACTCTGCGCCGGATTGCCAACCACGAGTACGGGTTTGTGATTGCAAATGCCAATGGTGCGTAATTTTTGTTGCAGCAACTCGTCATCGTCGAGTAATTTACCTTTATAAGGGGCGCGAGATTGGGAAAATGCCTGCCAGCGAACTCGTACTGCACCTGGCGGATGACCCGTTATCCAGGCGAGGGGGTTGCGGGTATCGAGTAGGGTGGCGCCGTGGTCGATAAGCTGGCGAGCCGTGTCGCTACCGACAATCCAGCGATCGCGCAATGATGGCATGAACGATAATTCCTCGATCGAATCACACTTGCATTTTGGCGCGGTCTTGGGGACGCCTTCTACAATACGTGAACAGAGGCAAGACAGAGGGTTCCCATGAAGCTGCAATCGATCGAGACAACGCCGAGTCCCAATTGCATGAAGCTCAATCTCGACGAGCCGATCGCGCCGAAAGCCATTACCGTCTCCCAAGGGGACGATACCACTGAGGTTCCGGAGGTGATGCGCCAGCTCATCGCTCTCGACGGGGTGCGATCGGCGTTTGCAATCCAGGATTTTATTACGTTAACCCGAGCCGGAAGTGCGGATTGGCAACCCATCCTCGCCGCCGCCGGACGGTTAATTGGCGTAGCCGAAGGTGCCGAAGATTTGGTTGCACCGTCTGAAGAAACCCAGGCTGAGGACAAACCTCGGGAAAACCTGGGACAGGTGGAAGTGGCCATTCAGATGTTTCGCGACATTCCCGTCCAAGTCCGCGCCACCGGAAGCGACGGACAACAGGCGCGTGCGGCACTCCCAGAGCGCTTCTCGCAAGCCTTACAGCGGGCGATCGCCCAGACGGGAGCCGATTACGTCATGGAGCGGAGTTGGAAGCCGTATATGGTGCATTTTGGCGATCCGCAACCGGTGGCGCAAGCGATCGCGGAGGAAATGGCGAGTTTGATCGACGAGGAGGAGTTGGCTCGCATCGAACGACAGGCGATCGCGCCAGAGGAACACCCCCAAACTTCGGCGGACGTGGCGCAATCGGCGTTATTGGATAAACTACAACATTCCGATTGGAAGCAGCGACTGAAAGCCTTGCAACGGATTGATGCGAATCCGGAAACATTCGAGGCGATCGCGTCTGCGCTACAAGACGATCGCGCTACAATTCGACGGTGGGCGGCGGCAGTTTTGGGAACCAGCGAAATGTCGGAGGCGCTCGAACCCCTGGCACAAACGGTATTATCCGATAAGTCAGTGGCAGTGCGGCGAACGGCGGGGGATGCACTGAGCGATCTTGCCGATCCCCAGGCGATTCCGACCATGTGTCGGGCGTTGCAAGATGCGTCAAAATTGGTACGGTGGCGCGCCGCTCGGTTTCTGAATGAAATTGGCGACGAAACGGCGATCGCTCCTTTGCGCGAAGCGGTCGAAACGGAACCGGAGTTTGACGTGCGGGTGGAAATCCAAGCGGCGATCGAACGGATTGAAGGCGGTGGCGACAAGCAAATGCCAATGTGGATGCGGTTGGCGGGTGCAGGCGAGCCAGAGGCGCAAAATCCATGAGATAATCCGATTGGGAGTGATTGAGGTTATTTCTCAAAATGTCTGAAGCGATTGACGAGCGAGTCAGCGATCGCATTTGCAAGCACATGAACGAAGACCACGCCGATGCCGTATTGCTCTACGCGCAAGTGTTTGGCAATTGTACGGAGGCGACGGCGGCGCAAATGAAGGCGATCGACCCCCAGGGGATGGATCTCGACGTTCGCGTGGGAGCGGGGCAAGATACGGTACGAGTCAGTTTCGATCGCCCCCTCGCCGATGCGGAAGATGCCCATCACACGTTAATCGACATGGTCAAACAGGCGCGATCGCGCGGTTGAAGTCAGGATTAATTATGAGTCAAGAGAACCAAACCCCCTCCAAACTGAGATCGATTGTTAGCATTACCCTGTTTGTTGTCTTGCTGGGAGTCGTGTTGTATTTAAGCGGAAACTTGATTTTTGCGCTAATCGATAAGTTTTCGACTTAGGGGAATATTTTAATTATTTCAAAGACCGCAATACTGCTCTCCCCAATGCAATGTTCCCCCACCGGGACCCGGACCGCGATCGGTACAGCGGAATTGGCGGATCTCGCCATTCACCCATCCAGATCTAGCAAAATAACCGCTTCCCCAAACGCCGACGGTCAGCAGTCCGACATCGTCGCACTCACCCAGTACGTCTTGAGCGATCGCACCTAAAATCGCCGCCGATCCCATGACCGTTTCCGGTTGCGTCCCCTCAATAAAAATACTGACGTGTTTGGGTCGATCCGCTGGCGCGCCGATATATGAATCTGCCTGAATCCATTCAGTGCGCGATCGCTCGACTCGCACCTCCGAAACCTCGTTAATCCGACGTTTTGCCCGATAAATCGAACCGAAACAACTGCGATCTGCGGCGGTATCCGACTGTCGTTCGGCAAATCTCGCTTCTGCTTCTGCGCTATAGTCAGAACGGGTTTGTTCGAGTAATCCTGCCAGGCGATCGAGCATTTGCGCCGCTCGTTCTGGCGGGAGTTCGTTGGGTTCTGGAACCAGGGTCGCCCAAGTATAGCGAAACGAAACCGTACCGGAATCGCTAATGTAGGGATCGTGCCAGGCTTGGTATTTATCGATCGTGTCGGTATACCCCGAACCGCCATCGAAGCCAATATGAATGGCATGAATGCGATCGTCGGGTAAATTGGCGGGATTGGCAACCCGACCGAGGGGGATGATGTCGTAAATGCCACTATCCGAAACATCGGAGTATTCGATTTCGATGCCGTTTCGATAGGCAAAAATATTGAGCGTATGAGCGCCAACGTTAGCCGTCAGGCAACCCTGGCGAAATCCTTCGGGGAGATCGGGAATCGGAACTGTTAACGTAATCTCCCCCGATCGCACGGCGTCCCGAAATGTGTCCCAAGTCGGACAGTTATTGCTGGCGAATTGCTCGCTGTCCGAGGGCGATCGCGCTGACCCAATAGCATTGTACCCGCCGATAGTACCAGCGATCGCGCCAAGGGTCAGAAAAATCGCGCTAACCCGCTTGAACCATCCGATCTCAGCCATAGAAGTCCCCAAAAATGCGATCGCTCCAATTTGGAGTTTATCCCGTCTAGGGTAATCGCGGTTTTTCAGGAATGTCAAGTGATATAAGTTGTGAAAAGGGAAGGCTTTGCCTAAATTTAACTTACTTCAGTGGCGATCGTCGATCGCCTTTTTAATCCTTGCCACCGGATTAACGGGACTCGTCGGCACGCTAACCAACCTCGGAACTCTACCCATTGCGCGGGATATCGACTACAGCAGCGCGCAAGCGCAATTTATCGGCATTTGGCTTGGAGCCGCTGTTCTCATTGGAGTGGTACTTCCGTTCGTCGGGATTTGGGTATGGCGGGGCGATCGTCAAATTCGCACGATCTTGGGTTTTTATCTGTTCGTTCTTATTGTTCAAATCATAACGGAACAGGCGTTAAGCGCATTCTGGTTTCCCAGCCTCGTCGCCGTCACCGGAATGATTTACACCCTGTTTCGGGTCGCACAGTTATGGCAAGCCCGCCAGCAGGTCTTGAAAACCACGCCACCCGGTCAACCCAGTCGCCGCCGCTTCGTTCGCTTCTTGTGGATTTTACTCGTGTTTTGGTCGCTGAACTTACTCGTGTTATTGACGATAAGTCTTCCCGCGATTGTGTAGCCCACATTTCGCACCGCGAATAGTCATGAATTAGAAATTACAAAAGGACGGTGCAAAACGATCGTCGTAATAGTTAAGAATCTCGAAACACTGCTAGATACGGTGCATAGGAGAACGCCCGATTACGTTTTTGTCCTGTAATTTCTTCTAGAAGACCTAAATCACTAAGGTCTTTAATTAACGTGTTAGCGTTTGGATAAGACAATTTGGTAATTTTCTGGGCATGTTCGACCGTAAAAATTGGTTTAAAATAGAGACTTTCAAGCAATGCAATTGCGTTGCCGGATCTACGTTTCATCTTACGAAGCACCAATTGGCGGTGTTCTTCTTTCAAATTGACTATTCTACGGGCAGTAGATGTAGCTTCCTGAGCAACGTCGTAGACACCGCGTAGAAAGAATTTCAACCAACTCTCCCAGTTGCCATCATCTCGGATAGCCTGAAGTAGATCGTAGTATTTATTACGGTATTTCTTAAAATAATAAGAAATATAGAGTAGAGGGTGACTTAGTATATCCTGTCCTGATTTCGGGAGATGGCGGTAGTGGTTTAGGGATAAAAGCTTTGTATCCCTCAATTTGTTCTACATATTGACCGGCTCTAGACATCGTCGTTACTGTTATCGATTCCGTTAATACTCAATAACCTTTTACCCTATATTAACGAAATAGGAATTATTCGTTAATAAGCGCCTTGTTAAGCGTCCTACTCGTTCCCAAACCGAGTACTCTACCTTGGATTATCCGTAGCCTTCTCCCTTGACATCGCTACATCAAATCGTGTAGCTCCTCGCGTAGCGTATCGATATCCGTCTGAAACAGACTGACGCGATACGCATCTCGATCGCAAATTCGTTTAGGCTAGTTTGCAGTGCCGATAAAATTGAATCAGGTAAATTAATACTTATGTCAGTCATAATTAGCTCGCCAGAAAAAGATCGAATTGCCTGCTATCTTTCCTAATCTAACCCACTAAATCAATCCCTCATTTTCCATTTGCTCGATCGCCTGTAAGCCCCGGGGGTCGCCCACCCGCAACAGGGAAGATCGCGCGTCTTCTTGCACGCCCATATCTTCGTCGTCTTCGAGTGCCTCGATCAAACCGTCAATCGCCCCGGCATAGACCACGTTTGAGGGAAGTTCGCGGCAAAGCTGTCCCAACGCCCAGGCACAATTACTGCGCACGGCAGATACTGGATCCCGTCGCAGGGTTTCGATTAGCGGCGGAACCGCACTGATAATCACCTCGTAGCCGACCTTCGCCATCTGTCCCAGGGAACTTGCCGCCCACAGGCGCACGGCGGGAATATCGGTACGGAGCGTTTCGAGCAGCGGAAACAACGAACGGCGATCGCGACAGTTTCCTAACGCCCAGACCACGCCTTTGCGCACGTAACCGTTCCAATCGCGTTCGAGCTGGTCGATCAGCGGTTCCACCGCATCCGGACTGGTATTGCGTCCCAATCCATACGCCGCACTCACCCGCACGAGGGGACACGGATCGCGCAGCAGCCGAATCAGTGGGGCGATCGCGCGATCGTCTTTCGTTTCGCAAAATACCCGTGCCGCCAGCATCCGCTGTGGCGCTTCGGGGGAGTCCAACAGCTCGAGCATCGCGTCGGGATCGAGTTGAGGGGTCTCGGACTCCTCGGATCCCATGCGATCGAGCGGACTGTCGAAGTCGTCTTCCGTATTGAGCAAGCTTAGATCGTCGTCGTCATGCATACTGTCAATTTACCAGGAAGGGCGATCGCGTGAAAGCCCTGTCCTCGTGAGTTGCGGGGGAAATTTTTCAGGGTGGGGGATCTCCCTATCCTTCCAGGGATTTCACCATCCACATCGACAGGGGTTCGTAGCCGAGTTTGTCATACAGATTGAGAGCGGGTTGGTTATCTACAAACACTTGCAGGGCAATTTGGCGATCGCCCCGTTGTTGTGCCCAGGCTTCGGCGTGACGGATCAATGCCGTCCCAATCCCCTGGCGTCGGTGTTCGGGTTCGACGTAAACCAGAAAAATGTGGGCGTGGCGATCGCCTCCCAGTTGATCGATCGCGTTTCCCAGCCACAATCCGCCCACTTTCGGCACGGGAACGGTCATCTCGCCACTGTTGGGGGACGGTTCGACCCACCACAGGGGGGTTTTATGAGAAAAATAGCGATCGACGGTGCCTGCTAAATGAGAAAAGTCGCGATCGGGATACAGTTCTTTGTAGGTGCGCTGCATAAACTTGACCAGCAACGCTCGATCCAGTCGCGATCCTCGGCGCAGGACGTATCCCGGTATTAACTCACTCGGCACGATTGCCTGTCCGTTCTACTCGGGGAGAGTAGCACATTTAGGAGTTTCCAAAGATCGCGGCATCGGTATCGGTAGGTAAGCCTTTGACCAAGACTTGCAGCGAGGGAGGCAAATCTGCCATTGCGCCTTGCGTTTCGAGTTGCGCGCGTCCGCCGACGGGAACGACTTGCTCCACGGGGGCGGGAGAGAGCATATCCGAGGGGAGGAAAATGCGAGCGCTCGTCGCCAGCAACGCCACGAGGAAGATTAAGACGATTAAGACGGGAGCTACGATTTGACGGAAGAAAGCCATAGGGGTTGGAGATGAGAGCGTTAACGCGATCGACCGATTGGCAAAAACTGAGAGGCGATCTCAAGATTTGTAAAGTTTTCTAGATCTATCCTACCGCATTTGCCGGGATTGCCGTTACGGAAGACGGTATTTTTCGGGCGATCTGGCGATAGCCGTCAAACGGAGTCTCAGCAAGGGGATTTTGGGCGATCGGTTATAAATGAGTTATCAAGTGCCGTTTTAGCAAAATCGGGATGGAGAGTAGAGCCGTGGTTGCAGATTGGCGTCGGTGGCTTCAAGTGGTTTTGTTGGGAATTATTCTACCTTTAGCCTGCGATCGCGCCTCGGTTCTGGCACAACCCTGTAGCGACGCGGAAGTTAACGCTTATATCGAGCA
>CAYQUF010000107.1:12376-15607 GCA_964420595.1 uncultured bacterium | reverse complement strand
AGCAACCCAGCGATCCCCATGGCGTGGCTCCGATCGAGCGATCGCTCGCAATCCCAAATGTCGGTCGAACGGTCGTCAATGCTGAAAGAGCTAAAAAGGGTGGCGTTACACGTCAGTTCGAGGCGATCCGCCAACGCCGAGTCCCCTATCCCGAGTTCATCTACTAAAATTGAACGTGTTTCCATAGCCGATCGAACGCCATGCCCGAATCTTTGAGACTCGACGAAGCCGTTGAATTCGCCGAAAACCCGGAGCCTCGCTGTCCTTGCGTGTTGTTGCTCGACACCTCCGGCTCTATGTACGGTCAACCCATCGATGCGTTGAACGAGGGGTTGCAGACCTTTCGGGAGGAGTTGAACAAAGACGAATTGGCGAAAAAGCGAGTGGAAGTCGCCATTGTCAAATTCGACAGTCACGTTGAGGTCGTGCAAGATTTCGTCACCGCCGATCGCTTTGAATCCCCCGTGCTGACTACCCAAGGACTGACGAGCATGGGAGGGGGAATTAATAAAGCCTTAGATCTGATCGCCGATCGCAAAAATCAATATCGCAATAACGGCGTCACCTACTACCGTCCGTGGGTGTTTCTGATTACCGACGGCGAACCTCAAGGGGAATCGGACAAGGCGATTAAAAAGGCGATCGATCGCATTAAAGACGACGAAGACAACAAGCGGGTCGCATTTTTTGCCGTGGGCGTGGAAAATGCCAATATGGAACGGTTGAGCGAAATTTCGGTACGATCGCCCCTGAAGTTGAAAGGACTGGCATTTCGCGAGCTGTTTATCTGGCTCTCGACCAGTATGCAGCGCGTCTCCAATTCCCAACCGGACGAGCAAGTCCCGCTTCCGCCGCCGGGATGGGGCGAAGTTTAGCGTGACCCAATTATGACCCAAGACGAATCCAATGACGATAAAACGGCATTAGCCGATCGCGCCGAACCGTCGGACGCCGAGGTTCCCTCACCGTGGCGGATTATTGCAGCGTCGGTATGCGGGACCAGCCATCAAAAGCGATCGCAACCCTGTCAAGACGCTCACTCTTGGTATCGCAATGGCGACATCTCGATCGCGGCGGTCGCCGATGGTGCGGGATCTGCCTCCCAGTCGGACATCGGGGCAAAAATTGCGGTGGAAGTGGCGGTGCAAGCCATTCGCGATCGCCTCGAAACCCAAGATGCGCCGGAATTGTGCGATTCCCTCCTAACCGAAGCCCTCGATCGCGCCCGAGATGCGGTTAAAACTCACGCCGAGGAACGCCAGGTGTCGGTGCGCGAATTTGCCAGTACCCTGATCGCGATCGTGGCGACGCCAGACCGAGTCGGAGCGGCGCAAATTGGCGACGGGGCAGCGATTGCAGGCGATCGCCATGGCAATTTAATTCCCCTGACGCTACCGGAAACGGGCGAATATCTCAACGAAACCACGTTTCTCGTTTCTCCCAATGCAGTAGAAAAGGCGCAAATCCACTTTTGGCAAGGGCGTCCCCTGCATTTGGCGATGCTCTCGGATGGATTGCAATTATTAGCCCTATCCATGCCTCAAGCCACCCCCCACGCCCCGTTTTTCTCGCCTTTGTTCCAGTTTGTGGCGCAAGCGAGCGACGAAGCGGACGCCACCGAGCAGTTGCAGGCCTTTTTGCGATCGCCTCGCGTCACCCAACGCACGGACGACGACTTGACCCTGTTGCTCGCCTATTGCGATCGCCCCGACCCCGAATCGATCCCGACGGATTAACCGATTGGGGGAACTCGCGAGCCGCCAAGCCGTTTACAATTGATAAAGACCCAGTCAACCCCTAGCACGATCGCTTTGCCATGCGGGTGCAACGCCAATCCAACGGACAAGTCATCACCCTCGACGTCGAAATCGGCGGTGGCGGCGAGGGCAAAATTTATACGGTGTCGCACGATCGCGCCCTAGTGGCCAAAGTGTATCACCAAGCCAATCTCGACAGCGATCGCAAACTCGCTGTCATGTTCGCCAATCCGCCGGAAGATCCCACGGCGCAACAGGGACACGTGTCCATCGCCTGGCCTGTGGACTTATTGCGAACGGATCGGGGGCAAATCGTCGGCTTCCTGATGCCGCGCGTCAGCCAGGTGCGCCCGATTCACGAATTTTACACCCCCAAGTCCCGCCGCCAGCACTGTCCGTATTTTAACTATCTCTACCTCCACCGCACCGCTCGCAATCTCGCCGCCGCCGTTAGCGCCCTCCACAATCGCGGTTATGTCATTGGCGATGTCAACGAATCGAATATCTTAGTCAGTCGCACGGCAATGGTGACGCTAGTTGACACTGACTCCTTTCAAGTTCGAGATCGCCAAAATTACAGTATTTATCACTGTCCTGTGGGTAAACCCGAATTTACGCCGCCGGAAATGCAGGGAAAAGCATTTCGCAAGTTAGAGCGTACCCCCCAACAAGATCGATTCGGACTGGCAGTTTTGATTTTTCAACTGCTGATGGAAGGGACTCACCCCTTTGCGGGCGTCTATTCCGGTCGCGACGATCCCCCTCCCATTGAAGGGCGAATTGCGGCGGGTCACTTTCCCTACGGAACCCGGCGAGTCCCCTACCGACCCATGCCTGTTGCCCCCAAGTTCGAGTTATTATCGCCTCAATTGCAACGGCTGTTCGTGCGCTGTTTTGAAGACGGCCATACCGACCCCGATGCTCGTCCCGACGCGCGGACTTGGGTGCAAGCGTTGGAGGAAGCGGAACAGTCGTTGGTGATGTGCGCTACCAATCCCCAGCACCGCTACGGCTATCATTTACACTCGTGTCCCTGGTGCGATCGCGCGGGGCAACTCAACGGACGGGATCCGTTTCCGTCACCGCAGCAGTTACAACGGATGCTGCAACACGATCGCCAATCGGCTCGCCCCCCTGCCAAACAGCGATCGCCTCTTCCCCGGCGATATGCCGCGCAACCGATGGCTGCCATGACCATGAGCGTACCGGGAGTCAACGTTCCCCGATTTTGGGCGGAAGTGGCTAAATGCAAGACGGATTTGTTGGTGGGGTCGTTGGTGTTGGCGATGACGCTTCCGCTGACGCAACTGCTGCTGGCCACCCGTCGTCCCGAGCCGGTGGCGATCGAACCGTTTGCGACCAATCTCGTCGATCGATTCGCGGGATTCGAGGTGGGGACGCCACCGCTGGAGTTGAAGCAGCGGCGTTACGGTCACAGCAGTCGGATTAATTCCATCGCCGTCAGTCCGGATGG
>CAYQUF010000107.1:8478-12276 GCA_964420595.1 uncultured bacterium | reverse complement strand
CGTCATTTTCCGGTCATAATTCTCTCATAAACTCAATTTCAACGTCCATCAAAGACCGATCCGATTGAGAACGATGCGGATTTTGCTCGTCGAAGACGATCCCGAACAACTCGAACCCCTCCATGCTGCCTTAACCCGTTTGGGACATATTGTCGATGCGGTCGAAGATGGCACGACGGCGCAATGGTTGATGGGTGAGAAAGACTATGACTTACTCATTTTTGACTGGATGTTACCCGACGAAGATGGCATCGTTTTGTGTCAGCAATATCGCCAAGCCGGAAAAACCTCACCCGTGCTGATGCTCACCGCGAAAGATACCACCGCCGATAAGGTAACGGGACTCGATTGCGGCGCAGACGATTATTTGGTCAAGCCCGTCGATTTAGAAGAATTACTTGCCCGAGTGAGAGCATTGGCACGGCGATCGCCCCTATGGTGCGGCGATACGTTACAGCTAGACGACTTATGCTTGCATCTCGACACCATGCGGTTAGACTTCGACAGCGAAAGTATTAAACTCAAAAGCCGCGACTTTCAACTGTTAGAATACATGATGCGCCATCCCCGCCAAGTTCTCACCCGCGACCAGATCGAACAAGCTTTGTGGGAATGGGGAGAAGAACCGGAAAGCAATGCGGTCGCGGCTCGCGTCAAACGCCTGCGCCAGCAATTGCGCCAACTGAATGCCGAAACCTGGATTAAAACCGTTTACGGCGTCGGCTATTGTTTGGAACCTCCTACAGGCGATCGATGACGTATCCCGTACGACGAGTGCACCAACGCTGGCAAAATCTCCCGATTCGAGTCCGGGGAACGGCGATCGTGGCGATTCCCGTGATTTGTTTGTTTACTTCTCTCGTGGCATTTGCTTGGTTAAAAGCCAGTTTGGTCGAAGACGAAATGTGGGTGCAGCATACTCTCACAGTGCGGTTGGAAACCAAACGGCTTTTGAACGCCTTAATTGATGCCGAAACCGGCGTTCGCGGGTACGGATTGACCCAGCGAGATGAATTTTTAGAACCCTACAATTGGGCAAAATCCGAAATTCCCGCATCGCTGGATCGGCTCGAACAATTGGTGCAAGACAATCCCCAACAAATTCGGCAAATTCAGACCATTCGCAGCCTAGTTAATGAGAATCTAGAAATATTTCAACAAAAACTCGCTCTCCAGCAAGAATTAAAACGAATTCAACAGAAACCTCACGTTTTAGTGCCCGCTGCCTCGCTCTACGATTGGCTGGAAGAAGGAAAAGCGACCATGGACAAAGCTCGATTAGCCATCGATCGCTTTGCACGCACCGAAGAGGAACTATTAATCCAAAGACGAGAACACCGAGACTTTTACCGACAAGTGACCTGGATCGTCTTATGTAGTTCTGCCGCAATCGGCACGGTCGGCGCTTTATTTGCCGTTCACTTATTTTACCAGTTAGAACGAGAATTAGTCAACCGAGAAATCAGTTTGCGAGATAGCAACCAACAGTTGGGACTCGCGTGCGATCGCCTAGAGCGATTTACAGCTAATGCATCCCACGAACTTCGCGCTCCCCTCGCAGCAGTTTTGAGCAACGCACAAGTGGGATTGATGGATTTAGAGGATCTCGACGAATCGCCACCTCAACTGCGCAAGCGAATCGAAAAAATTGTAACATTGACCAAACAAATGAGCGAGCTGGTGGGAGAATTATTATTCTTGGCACGCCACGACGGATTGTTAGGTTCCGAGCAGTTACAACCCATCGATTTAGCTCAACTGGTTCGCCGTTTATTCGAGGATTGGGTACCGCAAGCCAAAGCTCGTCGTTTAACCCTAACCAGTCATATTCCAAAGATTGCCGTTATCGTCAACGCCGATCCGAAGTTATTACAACAGGCGATCGCAAATTTACTCAGCAATGCGTGTCGCTATACCAGTGCGGGAGGAACGATCGAACTGTGTTTGTTCGTTCGCGACGAACAAGTTTTTATTCAAGTTTCCGATACTGGAATTGGCATTCGATCCGAAGCATTATCCCATGTATTCGAGCGATTTTACCGTGCCGATCCAAAGCGTTCTAAAGCATCGGGTGGATTTGGGTTGGGATTGGCGATCGCCCAGCAAATCGTTCAAGCTCATAGCGGAAATATTGGTGTAACGAGTCTTCTGGGAAAAGGCTCAACTTTTGAAATCGCATTGCCGATCGCCTCCAGCAAGCTGGAAATATCCTCAAAAACTCACGATCGCGAGTAGATTGAATTGAGATATAAAACTCAATAAAAAATTTTAGAGAACCACAGAGACACGGAGGACACAGAGAGGAACTTCGCAAAGAGGGCGATCGTTGGAATTAATATTTCAGTGCGATCGCGTAGTTGAAATTGCGAGTAGCATTACGTTTGTATTGCTGCGGTTTAAAATAATTCGCCAGTCATGTTTCGGTCATAGTTCCGGGTTATCGTACCGACAATCCAACCCGAAACTCAGGAGACAGACAACCATGAAAAAACTTCGTTTTAGTGCAACCATTCTGCTGGGTAGCTTAGCGACCCTCAGCGTCATTTCAACCGCTCGTGCGAGCAATCTTTCCTATACCGGAACCGTCGAGCGAGTTTGGGAAGACGGATTTTTGCTCGAAACAGGCGATCGTACCCTGACCGTAGACTCGTGGGATCTTTGCGGTGACTTTACCGAACGTTATGTCAGCATCGGCGATCGGATCTCTATCACAGGCGAATTCGATTCCGGCGAATTTGACGCATTTTCTATCACCGACAGCAACGGCGAAGCAGTATGTCGCTAAGGTTGCATTTGTAGAAAAATATATTTCTGACCGTATGTCATAGTTAGGTCACATTCATTCACTACATTACACCCAACAACATTCACAGAGGCTAACCCGAGATGGACATGGAATTTGACGCACAATTTGCAATCGAGTCAAACGACATCGCATTTCAACCCGGAACCGCAATTTCTGGAACCGTTGGAAATCTCGTCGATAACGGTGATGATTTTCTGCTCAATCAGACCGGTGGCGGTCAAATTCTAGTAGACCCCGAGGGACTCGACGCTTCCCAACTCGGCTTAATTCCCGGCGAATCCATTAACGTTTTCGTGGATGAGTGGGATGGAGTCGAACTCGACACCAATCGCATTACCCGTCCCGATGGGTCCGCCGTCTTGGATGGTTCGCCAACATCCTCCAGTCGCGATATTCTCACCGGTCAAGTTTTTGATACTCAAGCTTACTTGCAAAGCCATCCGGATGTTGCAGCAGCGGGAATGGATGCGTGGGAGCATTTCGTCAATTACGGAGCCGTTGAAGGACGACTCCCCGAGTTCTATAACGAAAGTTTCTATCTCGGAAGCAATCCCGACGTTCAAGCTGCTGTCGTTGACGGTTATTTTGAATCTGGCTGGGATCACTATCAACAATACGGGGCTCGCGAAGGACGGATGGCGACCCCATTTGCAACCCCTGAAACCATCGAACAAATGGCAGTTATTTTCGCCAATCCCGCCAACATTACCAATCCTAACGAACTCGTAACCGACCCCCTCACTGGCGAAACCACGACCACCCTAAACGGGACGGTTATTAATCAAACCGAACCGGATAGTTTCTGGTTCCAAAGTAATCGCGGACAGATTTTAGTCGATGCTTCTCCCGAGGGAGAAACTCCCGTTTCTGTCACCCCTGGCGAATCGTTGACCGTGGTGGGAGAAATGGACGATTACGATTTTGACGCCTATCGCATTACCCGTCCCGATGGTTCGACCGTGGTCAGCAATCCGGTTGAATTTGACGATGAT
>CAYQUF010000107.1:0-8378 GCA_964420595.1 uncultured bacterium | reverse complement strand
TACCCGTCCCGATGGTTCGACCGTGGTCAGCAATCCGGTTGAATTTGACGATGATATTGAATTTGACGATAATGACGACATGACCACCACCCTAAACGGGACGGTTATTAATCAAACCGAACCGGATAGTTTCTGGTTCCAAAGTAATCGCGGACAGATTTTAGTCGATGCTTCTCCCGAGGGAGAAACTCCCGTTTCTGTCACCCCTGGCGAATCGTTGACCGTGGTGGGAGAAATGGACGATTACGATTTTGACGCCTATCGCATTACCCGTCCCGATGGTTCGACCGTGGTCAGCAATCCGGTTGAATTTGACGATGATGGCGATACCCAATTCGCTTCCAATCTTAGTATTTTGCCGGGGAATAATACCGTCTCCGGAACAATTCTTGCGGTGGATGGCAATGACTTTCTTTTAGATAGCGGAAACGGACAAATTCTCGTCGATGCGGGACCGCCTTGGTACCAGCAAATTAACGTGCAACCGGGGGAACAAGTGACCGTGGTTGGCGAGTACGACGATGACGATTTCGATGCGTTTAATATTACTCGCAATAACGGCGAATCGATCCGCATTCGCGAAGCGGGAGGACCGCCCCCCTGGGCTGGCGGCTGGCGCTAAAATAATTTAACCGAAACTGACGGTTTGGTCAAGGCAATCTCCGCTCAACCAGACCGTCAATATTTATTTCTGTCGCGATAAATTTAAATTTTGTTTGTCGCGAATTTCTGTCATTTGGCGGTCACGATTGTACTCTATTATCGATTCATCAGAGTTATTACTCAGACAGTCTTATGAAATTTAATTGGGTTATTGCTTTAACTTCTTTAGTTCTGACCGCTGCGGGACCCGCTACGCGAGCACAAGTTCCCATTCGCGATTTGCAACGTAATCCAGGGGTCAACATCGAGGGAATCATTCGCAGCGTGGTGGGAAATGATTTTATCTTGGATGACGGGACCGGACAAATTATTGTAGACGCCGGACCGGTTTGGTATCACCAACTCGACTTGCAGGAAGGGGAACGAGTCACGGTGGTTGGCGAATACGACGATTATGATTTTGATGCGTATACCATTACTCGAAATGACGGTGAAGTGATTCGCATCCGCAATTCAGAAGGACCGCCGCCGTGGTCTGGTGGAAGGCGCGATCGCAATTAGGAGCCAAATCGAGAGCTTCGGAACATCCACTCGCGGTTTGACTTCTCGATCTCTGAGAGAATATCGTCAGTCCGGACGATTCGACTCGTTTGGCGAATCTAACGAACAAACGTAAATTTTTTCAACGGGGTTCTATGTCTAGAGATCGTGCTAGCGTGCTGTTTACGGAGTTGCCGCGCGGCGCACTCGTCGCACTATCGGCGATCGCCCTGGGAGTCGGGGATTTAGAACGTCCGGCTCATGCCAATCCCGACCTCGGCGCACCCAGCGATCGCGCCGTGCAATCCGACCGCCGAAGCAACCGTTCGCTCCAACCCGCGATCGCCCCTTCCGTCCCCGAAGTGCAAGCCGCCTCCCCAACCTTTGCCCCTCCCGATCGCGCCCAAACCGCCCAACGCACCATCGAAATCGAGCAAATCAACGGCGAAGTCACCTTTGCGGGAGAACTGGTCGAGCCGGGCGATCGCCTCGACGTCGGTTCGGGAGAATTGCAGACCGGAGAAAACGCTCGCGCCGTCTTAGCCATCGACAATCGCCTCGCCACCGTCGAACTCGCCGAGCAAACCACCCTACAAGTCAAACAACTCTCCGGCACCCCCGACAATAGCATGACAGCTCTCTCCGTCGGGCGCGGTCAAATTCGCCTCTCCGTGCGATCGCTCGCCAGTCCCCTCGCCGACATCAATTCCCCCCTCGGAAGCGACGGACGCGATCGCCTCCTAGCCCGACAAATCGCCCAAAGCAGCTACCCCGTCCGCATCGAAACCCCCGCTGGCGTAGCGGGAGTGCGCGGCACCTCCTTCGGCGTCAACGTCGGAAACAACGGCAAAACCGGCATTTCCACCCTCGACGGTAGCGTCGCCGCCTTAGCCAGAGGGCGAGAAATCCTCGTCAACGCCGGTCAGTACGTCACCATCGAGCCGGGAAAAGCCCCGAGCGCGCCGCAAGCCTCCCCACCGCTCGCCGAATTGCAGCAATTTCGCACCGTCCGCACCGGACCCTTTTCCGCCTGGGCGATCGGTCGCGTCCACCCTCACGATTTAGTCTCGATTAACGGCAAAACAGTAGAAACCGACGCCGACGGACGATTTCGGGTCAAAACCGATCTACCGCCATCTCGCCGCCTGCGGATCGTGGTGCGCGGACCGTCGGTGCGAAGCCGGGTTTACGAAAAGATCGTCCGTTGAATCAAAGCCGGGTAGCCTCTCCACCCGCTCGACAGGGGACTAGAATCCCAGTTTTCGGCAAGCTACCCCAATTCTTCGGGAAGAGGCGCTTACAATACATAATTAAAGAACAGCACGAATCGCGAGATTGCAATGATTCCAACCGTTATCGAACAGTCCGGTCGTGGCGAACGCGCATTTGACATCTATTCGCGTTTGCTGCGCGAGCGCATTATTTTCCTCGGTCAGCCGGTCGATGCCGAACTCGCCAACCTGATCGTGGCGCAGATGCTCTTTCTCGAAGCCGAAGATCCCGAAAAAGACATTTACCTTTACATCAACTCGCCAGGAGGTTCGGTAACGGCGGGATTGGGGATTTTCGACACCATGAACCACATCCGTCCCGATGTCTCGACAATTTGCCTCGGACTGGCGGCGAGTATGGGCGCATTTTTACTCAGCGCCGGTGCCAAAGGCAAGCGATTGAGCCTGCCCCATTCTCGGATTATGATTCACCAACCCCTCGGCGGCGCGCAAGGTCAGGCGGTGGATATCGAAATTCGCGCCAAAGAACTGCTCTATCTCAAGCGTCGCTTGAACGAATACCTCGCCGAGCAAACGGGTCAGCCGCTGGATAAAATCGAGCGAGACACCGATCGCGACTTCTTCATGTCCGCCGAAGAGTCGAGAGAATACGGCTTGATCGACCAAGTCATCTCCCGCAGTCCGTCGGCGAGCCAACCCATCGAGGAGTAAATTCACAAGGGAGGGAGCGTTCAATTGCCCAAGTCCTGCCCCTCCCCATCCCCCGCCTCCGGCGTCGGCTGCGCTTCGAGATAGTGTAAAAAATCGACCAATTCCTCGTCCGTCAGATGCTGGCGCGATCGCTTCTGGTACGTTTGTTCCAGGTGAATGCGACCTTGTTCGGTGGTCCATCGCAAACGCCGCAATTCGATCGTGGTTCGGTTGATAACATCGGAATGGTCGATCGGTTCGGACGCCGCATCCCTCGCTTCGAAGGTTGGCGTCGGAGTGCCCCGATCGGGAACGGGTTCGATCGCCCCATCCCCCGGTGGCGGCGGGGGAAGAGGAGAATCGCCATCGAGTCCGAGAGCTTCAATCGCCCGAATTCTAGCGCGATCCTCGGCTTGCTCCACCGTCTCGGCAGCCGCCAACCCCGTCGAGCGGGTCGTGCCCTCCAACTGCACCAGACACCGCACCACGTATTTGCCCTCGCGGACGGTCAGCAATTCACAGATGAGGCTACCGTTGGGATAGCGATTTCGGAACCGATGTAGCACCGTTTTGGACTCCTCGATCGGAACGACAAACGAGCAATTCGTGTCAAAAAGTTGCTATTTAAGCCTAGAATAAGAAATGATTTAATAGGTGTGGGATCGAGATCGATCGAATCGATTTGCCGCGTGGCAACCGAACGTACCAGTCGGTTTAACCTGCATTCGTGCCATCGGATCGGTCGTCGAGCCTCTATCCGACGGGCGAGCTTGAGTTCGAGCCACCCTCGAAGAGCCTGAATCCCGCGCCGCGCGTCCCGACCGATAAGGGAAAATCGAGCGACGTTCCCTCAGTCCGTCGAGTCTCGGACATTGGCGATCCGTCCCTCCTCCGAAGCGCTTCGCGAAGGTCTGCGATCCGTTCGTGCCGAACCCGTTGCGCGATCGCCTGCGATGGCAGAGTCTCTCTCAAGTCAGGCTCGGGACTCGAAGTTCTGAGGCAATCTCTTCGATGTCGTGGGTTCAAGCTCCCTGCTAGGGTATATTTCGCGCTTGAGGTTCGCGATCGCTCGGACAAGTCGAGGGAAAGGGTGTGGCAGGGACAAACGGGCCGCCACGCGCGCAAGCCAGTGTCAGAGGGCAAAAAATGCGCCGAGGCAGCGATCGCTGGCAAAGCGGTTTCGCCCGACACGCAGGGGTTACGAACGCTCTGGCTGACACGCGCCCGTACGATGGCACGGGATGAGACCCGCGCCAGTCCACGCAAAGTAAGGATCAATAGACTGCATGGAATTTTCAATCGCAACACTACTGTCGAACTTCACCGATGACAAATTAGTCGCCCCCAAAGTTCTCGAGAAAAAAATGGACTGCGTTGACGAACGCAGCTTGCGCAAACTCCAAATTGCTTTGGACGCGCTCGAAAAAATCGGCATCTTGGTCAAAGAACGCGGTCGCTACCGTCGGGTCAGCGAAGACGATATCGTCGAAGCCAAACTGCGTTGTTCGAGTAAGGGCTTTTGCTTTGCCATTCAGGACATCGAAGGTGCCGAAGATATCTACATTCGCGAATCCAACCTCAGCACCGCTTGGAATGGCGATCGCGTCTTGGTGCGAACCATCAAAGAAGGCAGTCGCCGCCGCAGTCCCGAAGGGGAAGTGCGATTGATTCTCGAACGCAGCAATCCTTCGGTCCTCGCGCGAGTCAAGCAAGCCAACAGCCACTATCGCGCCGTCCCCCTCGACGATCGCCTGTTATTCGAAATCGACCTCAAAGCCAACGGCGTCAATTTGCAAGAGGCGATCGATCACCTGGTTCACGTCGAAGTCACCCGCTATCCCCTCGGTTCCCTCCCCCCCGTGGGACGGGTAGCGCAAGTCCTCGGTAGCGACGCCGAAGCCGCCAACGACATCGATATCGTCTGTTGCAAGCACGACCTCCCCCGCCGATTTTCCGATCGCGCCATCGATGCCGCCGCCAAGGTCGCGCCGAGCAAGCTGCGCAAAACCGACATACGCGGACGGCAAGATTTGCGAGAACTGCCGACGTATACGTTCGTCCCCGAACGCGATATCGATCCTTACGTCGATCGCGCCATTAGCCTCGAACGCCAGGGGAACGAGTGGCACTTAGGCGTCCACGTCACCGATATCTCCCGTTACGTCGAAGCAGACTCGCCAATCGATCGTGAGGCGTACAAGCGCGGCACCACGGTCTTTCTCGGCGATACCGTCCTGCCGTTGCTCCCGGAATTGCTCGCCAAGGCGTGCGCGTTCGTTCCCGGCGAAGACCGTCTGGCGATTTCGGCGTTGATGACCCTCGACGATGACGGTCGCCTGAAAGAATTCGAACTGCAACCCACGGTCGTGTCCGTGAAGCAGCAGTGGAGCTACCCGCAAGTGCAAGGCGTTCTCGACGGCAAAGACAGCGGCAAAAGCGACCTGTCCGACGACGAGCGCAGCTGGCTGGAACTGGCGTGGCAAGTCAGCTTGGCACTGAAACAGCGGCGTCACGAACGCGGCGCGTTCGAGCTAAATCTTCCCGAAGTGCAAAACCGCTTCAACGACGAAGGCACCCTCGGCGCGACCGTGACCCGACCGTGGCAGGCATCTGCCATTATCTGCGAGGCGATTTTACTCGCCAACCAGTGTGTCGGCGCGCATTTACGGGAATTGGGACTTCCCGCCATTTTCCGCGTCCACCCGAGCGCGGACATCGAAGCGGTGCAAGAACTGCTGAAACTGGCGAGCAATCTCGGCGTCGAACTGGAACTCGATGATGAGGAAACCGTGCGACCCGAGGATTTCGTGCGATTCACCCGCCAGTTTGCCAGCAGCAAAGACGAGAAGATCCTGACGTACTTGCTCGAAGATACCCTGCGCAGTCCCTACTACAGCATTCACCCGAGCTATCACTTCGGCTTGGCGCTGGAGACGGGATACGCGCACTTTACCTCGCCGTTGCACCGCTACCCCGATTTAATCGTACAGCGATTGTTGCAAGGGGTGTTCGAGCAAGGTCGCGATCGCCGCTCGACTCGGTCGAAGGATCGGGTCAACCTGCGCCATTCTTCCTGTCACGGTAAGATTAACTGGAACGTCCTGCCCCCGGACTTGCAGCACGAGTTCGAGGATCGGGTGGCGTCGAAGACCATGTCCCTGTCCGAACGGGAAAAATTGGCGGTCGAAGCCGAAGAAGACTTGCAAGGACTCCAGAAAGCCGGAGCGATGAAAGAGCGCACCGGGGAGATTTTCCAAGGGTTGATTACTGGGGTGCAATCCTACGGCTTCTTCGTCGAGATCGAAGTCGGGGAGCAGGGGTTGGCACCGTCCCGCTTGGAGGGATTGGTTCACGTCTCCTCGCTCAAAGACGATTGGTACGAATACCGATCGCGCCAGCAAACCTTGGTGGGACGCAAGAACCGGAAGCAGTACCGTCTCGGCGATCGCGTGGAGGTGCAAGTTAAAAGCGTCGATTACTACCGCCAGCAAATCGATCTGGCGCCGGTTGGCGGCGGCAGCGAAGCCACGGATGACGACGATGGCGATCCCCGCTATGGCGAAGAAGAATAACTGCGTAACTCCAACATGAACACACCTCGGCGACCGATGATCGTAGCCGTTTCCGGCGCATCGGGATTGATTTATGCCGTGCGAACGGTGAAATACCTGCTCCAGGCGAATTACCCGATTGAATTGGTCGCCTCGAAAGCTACGGCGATGGTTTGGCAGGCGGAACAGGACATTCGGATGCCTGCCGAACCCCGCAAGCAAGAGACGTTTTGGCGGGAGATGGCGGGGGTGGAGACGGATGGCTGGTTGCGGTGTCACCCGGCGGCGGACGTGGGTGCCAATATTGCCAGCGGTTCGTTTCGCACCCTCGGCGCGATCGTGATTCCGTGCAGCATGAGTACGGTGGCGAAGTTGGCGGCGGGGTTGAGTTCCGACTTGCTCGAACGGGCGATCGACGTGCAAATTAAAGAAGGGCGCAAAGTGGCGATCGTGCCGAGGGAGACGCCGTTGAGTCTGATTCACTTGCGCAATCTCACCGCATTGGCGGAAGCTGGGGTTCGCATCGTTCCGGCGATTCCGGCGTGGTATCACGATCCCAAGACGATTGAGGATTTGGTGGATTTTGTCGTGGCGCGCGCGTTGGATCAGTTCGACCTCGACTGCGTTCCCCTACGGCGGTGGAAGCCGGATGCGGCGTGGCAGGATGGAGGGGAAAGGCGTTAGATGGCTCGGATGCGGAATTCTCGTTTGGGACTAATTGCGATCGCCGCTTTGGTGTTGGCGATTTTTGTGGGACAAAACTCCTCGCGATCGCTGGGACTGACGTTTTTAGGAATGCAAACGATCGCCTTACCCCTGTCGGTGTGGGTGGTGTTGGCGATCGCGTTTGGAGTAGCGACTTCATGGGCGATCGTGGCATCATTTCGATGGTACGGCGCTCCGAGGGTTGCCAAACCGCCGCCGCGACAATCCCGCCAGGTGGAATCGCCGCCACCTCCGAGTAGAACCTATTGGGGACGCCAACCGGAGCCAGAACCGGAACCCCAACCCCAGCCTGAAGTGTGGGAGGACGACGATTGGGGAGAGCAACCGAATGGCAATCTTGCCCAAAACGAGCAAGTTTGGCAAGAGGCGGTGACGGAATCGCAGATGGTGGAGCAGCCAGCGGACGAAGACCTCGAACCCGAAGGCGACGGCGAAGAGATTTGGGACGATTGGGAAGAAGAATGGGAGTACGAGGAAGAACCGATTGACACGGTCGCTGAGGAAGTGGAACCGCAAGGCGATCGTCCGATAAATTTAAAGCAGTACGAGGTGCCGCAAGAACCCGTATCCTCGTCGTGGGAAGGGTCGATTTATTCTTACAGTTACCGCCAACCGCAAAAGTCGGGGGTGGGTCGGGTCGAGTCGGTGTACGATCGCGACGAACCGGAGCCGTCGGAACCGGAGTTTGAGGACGACGAGTTTGAGGAGGAGGAGCCAGAAGGCGATCGCGTGTTGGTTCCGCCACCGCCACCACACCTTCAAGCCGAATCTCCCGCACCCGCACCGACCCCGGACGATGAGGAGGAGGACGAAGATTTCGACGACGGGAAGGACGATTGGGACGATGACGATTGGGGAGATTGGGAGAGGAGCGATCGTAAAGATGACGACTGGTAATCGAAGTTCGTAGTCAACGCTTTAGCGTTGATTTCCGGGGATGGAAATACAAACAGATTCCACCTTCATCTAGTTTTAAACTTGACTCAAAAAATGCACCACAAAGAACGCAAAGCCGTCGGATTCAGAGAGATTTTAG
>CAYQUF010000106.1:0-15664 GCA_964420595.1 uncultured bacterium | reverse complement strand
TCTCCTCAATTGAATCCCAATTGTAGGGTGGGAATTGCCGATCGATTTGAAATCGCACCGATCCCCTCAAACTAGCAATGCCCATCTCCTCAATTGAATCCCAATTGTAGGGTGGGAATTGCCGATCGATTTGAAATCGCACCGATCCCCTCAAACTAGCAATGCCCATCTCCTCAATTGAATCCCAATTGTAGGGTGGGAATTGCCGATCGATTTGAAATCGCACCGATCCCCTCAAACTAGCAATGCCCACCTCCCGATCGCATCAGGAAGTCTACAAGCGGATTTCATATGAAATACAAAATTCATGAAGTCATAGTGAGCCAACCTCATCTCCATTTAGAGTGAGTTAAGGTTGACCCTCACCGTGACTCGTGTTGGGCGTTGTAAAAGCCGACTGGCTCGGGATTAGGACGCTTTCTCGATTTGTTTTTCCGAAATCCCCATGCTCAAGGTATCGATGGAATAGAGCAAGCTCACGCCTTGGGTGGTGGTAGCTTGGTGAATAATATTGGTTTGCTGTTGAGCGGTGACAGCGTTTTGAGCCGCCAAGCTCAAGGATTGAGAGATGGTTTGATACAGGTTGCTCAGCGATTGAGCGGGGGCATCGCCCAGCACTTTAACGTTCGCTTGAGTGACCGCATCGGTGATTTGCGGATTGACGATAGTCGGTGCATCTGCCATCGAAGTTTCTACTCCTTAAAAAACGCAAGATCTAACGCGATCTGCATGATAAGTAGCGCCAATCTCTGGATGGATCCCTTCTGGTGGAAGCGATCGACTTCAGAAATTACGCTGTATCGTAGTACGAATTAATGAGAATAGAATATTCTTTTATCCGCTTTTATTAAAAGTTTACAGTTGGGATTCCCAACTGTGGTGCCTCGCCATACATAAGTAATTGTGCTAACCGTCAGAAAATATTGTCCGATATGTGGATCCAAAAATCGATCGCTTAAAATCTCGATACTTTATCTTTTAGTTAAGCCCAAATCTTTCGGGTAAAATTCTACAATCGATTAATAATAAATTTAGGTTTGTGCTGGTTCTGTTTCGGTTTTAAGTTTGTATTTTAACTGGCGATCGCGAGTGAATCGAGCGACCGATTGATGGAGTAATGTAATATTGAATCGCATAGAATTCAAAAACGCAATTGTAGAATAATAGCTAAATTCGCTCCCATTCAAGCATTCTGCTTCCAGATGAATGTTAAAATGAAAGCTCCATAGTTTTTTTAATCTTTAGATGAAAATCAGATTGACAATTTGACTCAGCGCGATCGCGCCGTTGGTTTCTTCTCTAACGCCCTCAACCGACCGAATGGAAGAATGCCAAACCGCTAAAAGGCTAGCGGTTTCCAACTCAATCGCTCCTCCCATCGCCCGGTTTGCAACCAGTTGGGCTGTAAAAGACCGACAGCCCCGGTTCTGGCAATCGATCGGGCGGATAGCAACGATCTTAGATAAAATGACTGCAACGCCCGTCCCTGACCTTCCCGACAGTTTTGTCCCCATGTCGCAGCCGTTGACGTTATCCATTGCAATTGCGTTGATGGCATCGTGCTGGATTCCCGCCGCGCGATCGCAAGTGATTCCCGACGCCACCCTTCCAACCCACTCCCGAGTCCAACGAGAGGGCAACCTCGAAACGATTTCCGGCGGAACTCGTCGGGGGAACGCGCTGTTTCACAGCTTCGAGCAATTTTCCATCCCCACGGGGTCGCAAGTTCTGTTTGACCACGCGATCGACATCCAAAACTTACTCGCGCGCGTGACGGGTGACTCGATTTCTGACATCGACGGGCTAATTCGCACCAACGGGACTGCCAACCTATTTTTACTCAACCCCAACGGCATTGTCTTCGGTGCCAACGCTCGCTTAGACGTGGGCGGTTCCTTTGTCGCCACCAGTGCCGATCGCATCTTATTCGACAACGGGACAGAATTTAGCGCGATCGCCGAGCAAGCTCCGCCCTTACTCACCGTCAGCGTTCCCGTCGGCTTGCAATTCGGCGACAATCCCGGCACCATTACCCATCGATCGCCCGTTGGATTTACCGTCCCCAGCAATCGCGCCATTTCCCTCATTGGCGGCGATGTCAGCGTGGCTGGGGGCAACTTAACCGCACCGCAAGGTCAAATCGAGTTAGGATCGGTTGCCAGTCCCGGCGTGGTTCGCCTCAGTTCCGACTTATTCAACTACGACCAGATCGATCGCTTTGGCAACATCGAGATAACCGACCGCGCCACCCTCGACACCAGCGGAATCGGTAGCGGGAGCATCCAAATTCGCGGCGGCGACGTTGCAGTGACGAACGGATCGCAAATTCTGGCACTCACCCTCGGCAATTTACCCGGACGAGGGATTACCATTGACGCCCAACAGTTCCGATTGCAGAATGCCCTGATCTCTACCGCCACCGTCGGGTCTGGATCCGGGGGAACCCTCGCCGTTCGCGCCGATGACGCCATTACCCTCAGCGGGGCGGGATTCGTCAACTTGCAACAGAGCGTGATTCAACCCGCCATCGCCGGACAGTTCGACCTGTCGCAAATCGAAACCGGCTTGCTGACCGGGACTGAAGGCACGGGTGCGGCGGGTAATTTGACCTTAGCAACCGCCCGCCTGCAACTGTCCGATGGCGCGTTAGTATCTACGACCACCGGAGATGCGGGAAACGGCGGAAATGCGATCGCCCGCGTGTCGGACTCGGTCGAGATTACCGGATCGCTGTTTCTGACCGGATCCTTGCGCGAAACCACTGGGAAGGCAGGCAATTTAACCATCGACACCCAATCCCTCAGCCTGCGTCAGGGGGGATTGTTGCAAACCCTCACCTTTGGCGAAGGCGCGGGAGGCGATTTAACCGTCAATGCTACGGATTCGGTGGAATTGCGCGATGCGCCCCTTGGCTCGGTCGTCCCCACTGGGATTTTTGCCAATACCGTGTTCGGGAGCGGGACGGGGGGCAATATTGAAGTGAATACGCGGCGGTTGACCTTGAGCGGTGGCGGACAGCTTGGCAATCAGACCGGAGCGTTGCTCTCGACTGGATTGGTTCCCTTCGGCGGCGTGGGAGGCAATATTGTCCTGAATGTCTCCGAGGCGATCGAGATTGGCGGTTCGTCTCCTGACGGTCGGGTCGGGAGCGGCGTGGGAGCGACCAGCTTTAGTCCGTCGCCAGCGGGCGATATTACCATTAATACGGCGAATTTAACCATTCGCGATGGGGCGTCGGTAGCGGCGTCGGCTGCCAATCGGGGGGCGGGAGGCGTGCTAGCGGCAAATGTTCGCGATACCGTGTTGTTAACTGGGACTCGCGTTGGATTGCGGGAGGGTCGGGAAATTGCCATTCCGAGCAGTTTGGTGACCTCCTCGGGACGAACGGATTTACCGGGGTTGGCAACGGGAGCGGCGGGAGACTTGCGCTTGCGAGCGGGAGAGATTTTCGTGCGAGCGGGGGCGGCAATTTTGGTCGATAGCCTCGGATCGGGCAATGCGGGAACCCTAGAGGCGATCGCGGATACGATTCGATTGCAGGAAGGGGCGAGGTTGAGTGCTTCGACCGTGTCGGGGAGCGGCGGTAACATTCAAATCGACGCCAATACCCTGATTTTGCAGGATCTCAGCCAACTCGAAACCGACGCCGGAAGTGCCAATGGCGGCAACATTCGCATCGACAGCGAGACGGTGGTGGGGTTGGACAACAGCGATATTACGGCAAATGCCCTGGAAGGTCGCGGCGGACGAGTGGAAATTTCAGCGCAAGCGATTTTTGGGTCGCAATTTCGCGATCGCACCACCCCCGAAAGCGACATTACCGCCACCTCCCAACTCGGCGCGCAATTTGACGGGACGGTGAGCCTCGAAACGCCAGATATCGATCCCGCTTCGGGATTGGTGGATCTACCGGAGATTACGACTGACTCGGGTAATATAGTCGTTAGGGGGTGCGCGGCAGAGTCGGGCAATCGTTTTGTCATCGTCGGACGCGGCGGCTTGCCTGACGATCCATCTCACGCCTTTTCCGGGCGATCGCCGTGGCGAGATTGGCGTCCGGCAGACAACAATGAAAATGGCGCGATCGCACCGCAGTCGGAGTTACCGCCTCTGGTCGAAGCGCAACATTGGGTCGTCGATGCCAACGGTCGGGTGCAGTTAGTGGCAAGAACGAGCGATCGAATATCTGCCGATCTCGATCCAACGTGCGATCGCGAATCGATGAAAAACTAAGATTAACCCTCGCTCAAGTCGGTCGAATTCATGCACAGAAATACAATAAAGTCAACCCTACCAGCCCTAAGTTGGAGCATTTTCTTCGCATGGGGATTGGTCGCTCTGGTGGTGCAACCGGGGCGATCGCAAATTGTCCCCGATACCACGCTCCCCGACAATTCCACAGTAACTCCGCAAGGAGATGCAAACGTTATTACTGGCGGCACTCGGCGGGGCAATAACGTGTTCCACAGCTTTGAATCGTTTTCGGTTCCCACCAATTCCGCAGCCTTCTTCGACAATCCGGTTGAAGTTAATAACATTATCAATCGCGTCACCGGATCGGAATTGTCCGATATCGACGGAACCTTAAGCGCCAACGGTGCGGCGAACGTCTTTTTACTCAATCCCAACGGCATTCGCTTCGGCGAAAACGCCCGATTGCAAATTGGCGGCTCCTTTATCGGCACCACAGCAGATGCCCTGGAATTTGCCGACGGCGGAGTTTACAGCGCCACCGATCCCGCCGCCTCTCCCTTACTCAGCATCAACGTTCCCATTGGCTTGCAATTTGGCAACCATCCCGGCACCATTACCCATCGATCGCGATCTGGATTTGCCGTCCCGAGCGATCGCTCCCTTACCCTAATTGGCGGCAATTTGAACGTAATTGGCGGTCGCTTGAGCGCCCCGCAAGGTCGAATTCACCTCGCCGCAGTCGCCGATTCGGGACTCGTACGTTTCGATTCCGATTCATTCGACTATCGCAATATCGATCGCTTCGGCAACATTGAAATCACCGACAGCGCGACCCTCGACACCAGCGGGGTCGGCAGCGGTGCCATCCAAATTCGCGGTGGCAATATAGCGGTTACCAGCGGATCGCAAATATTAGCACGCACCCTCGGCAATCTTCCCGGACGGGATATTACCATTCGCGCGCGAGAGTTTCAGACGAACGACGCCCTCGTGTCCACCACAACCTTTGGATCGGGATCGGGCGGTGCTCTCATCGTTCGCGCCGACGATCGAATTGCCTTGAGCGGTCGGGGATTCGCTAACTTGCAACAGAACGTCGCTCAATCCGCTCTCACCGGACAGTTGGATCTACGACAAGTTGACAACGGCTTGTTCACTGGAACGGAAGGAACGGGAGCAGCAGGCGATTTAACCCTAGAAAGCTCTCGCGTGCAGTTATCCGAAGGAATGTCCGTCACAACCATCACCGGAGATGCAGGCAAAGGCGGAAACATCATGACCCGCGCGTCGGACTCAGTCGAGATTGCCGGATCCCTTTTAATTACCGGCTCCTTGCGCGAAACGACCGGGAATTCGGGAGATTTAACCCTACAAACCCAACGCCTGAGCATAAGTCAGGGAGGATTGCTGCAAACCCTAACCTTGGGTACGGGAACGGGAGGGAATTTAACCGTCAACGCCACAGAGTTAGTGGAACTGCGCGATTCCCCGTCGGGATCGATTGCACCCACCGGGATTTTCGCCAATACTATTTTCGGAAACGGAATCGGGGGCAATATCGAAGTGAATACGCGGCGATTGACCTTAAGCGACGGTTCGCAGATTGGCAATCAGACCGGGGCGAGGCTGGCAACTGGCGTGATTCCTCTAGGCGGTCTCGGTGGCAACATCGTCCTGAATGTTTCCGAAGCCATCGAGATCGGCGGTTCCTCCCCCGACGGTCAGTTCGACAGTATTTTGGGCGCTACGAGCTGGAGTAACGCTCCGGCGGGTAGTATTACCATTAACACGTCGAATTTAACCATTCGCGAGGGGGGCTCGATTGGGGCATCGGCGGCTAAGAGCGGTGCTGCGGGCTTTCTCACCATCAACGCCGATAATATCGTCGTGCGTTCGAGGATTTTTGTCAATAGCCGGGGTTCGGGCAATGCTGGAACCCTAGAGATAAACGCTAACCAGCTTCAATTGAATGGAGGACGGCTAACTGCCTCTACCGTTTCCGGTACAGGCGGTAACATTCGCCTCGATACCGATGTCCTTCAGTTGCGTCGAGGCAGTCAAATCACGACGAATGCCGGAAATACTGATGGCGGCAACATCAACATTAGCGCTGAAACCATCGTGGCGTTGGAGAATAGCGATATTACGGCGAATGCCCTCGAAGGTCGGGGGGGACGGGTCGAGATTGCCGCGCAAGGGATTTTTGGCACCCAATTTCGCGATCGCACCACCCCCGAAAGCGATATTACCGCCACGTCGCAACTCGGCGCGCAATTTGACGGGACGGTGAGCCTCGAAACGCCAGATATCGATCCCGCTTCGGGATTGGTGGATCTACCGGAGATTACGACTGACTCGGGTAATATAGTCGTTAGGGGGTGCGCGGCAGAGTCGGGCAATCGTTTTGTCATCGTCGGACGCGGCGGCTTGCCTGACGATCCATCTCACGCCTTTTCCGGGCGATCGCCGTGGCGAGATTGGCGTCCGGCAGACAACAATGAAAATGGCGCGATCGCACCGCAGTCGGAGTTACCGCCTCTGGTCGAAGCGCAACATTGGGTCGTCGATGCCAACGGTCGGGTGCAGTTAGTGGCAAGAACGAGCGATCGCATATCTGCCGATCTCGATCCAACGTGCGATCGCCCCTCGATCGATCGCTAATTTTCAACCCCGCTTGTGAAGAGTGAAACCATGTCTAAAAATGTCATAACCTCAAACTTGCCTGCTGTGAGCGGAAAACTGTTGTTAGCTTTGGGATTGTTTTGTTCGATCGCGCAACCGGGGCGATCGCAAATTGTCCCCGATACCACGCTCCCCGAAAATTCCACCGTCACCCCGCAAGGGAACGCAAGCATCATTACTGGCGGCACTCGCCAGGGCAACAACTTATTTCACAGCTTTGAATCGTTTTCAATTCCCACCAATTCCGAAGCCTTCTTCGACAATCCGGTTGAAGTTAATAACATTATCAATCGCGTCACCGGGTCGGAATTATCCGACATTGACGGTATCTTGCGCGCCAACGGTGCGGCGAACGTATTTTTACTCAATCCCAACGGCATTCGCTTCGGCGAAAACGCCCGATTGCAAATTGGCGGCTCCTTTATCGGCACCACAGCAGATGCCCTGGAATTTGCCGACGGCGGAGTTTACAGCGCCACCGATCCCGCCGCCTCTCCCTTACTCAGCGTCAACGTTCCCATTGGCTTGCAGTGGGGGAATAAGCCAGGAGCGATCGCCCATCATCCCGGATCCAACTTGCAAGTCCAAGGCGATCGCACCCTCGCCTCCCTGGGCGGTAACGTGGCAATCTCGGGAGGTCGTTTGGCGGCACCCAACGGACGCATCGAAGTCGGGAGCGTCGCAGCCGGAGCATCCGTCAGCATCGTCCCCGCTGACAGCGGCTTCAGCTTCGACTACGACCGCGTTAGCAACTTTAGCGACATCGCCATTTCCCAACAAGGGGCGATCGATGCCAGCGGCGCAGGTGGCGGTCGGATCCAGCTCGCAGGCAACAATATTTCCGTCCTCGACGGCTCTCAAGTCCTCGGCATCACCCAAGGCGACCTCAACGGCGGCGGTCTGACCGTGCGAGCGGCAGATAGCCTCTCTGTCATTGGCACTACCCCCGATGGCTCCGAACCCAGTCGAATTTCCACTCAAACCCAGGGAACGGGGAACGCCGGAAATTTGACCGCAGACGCGCGAAGAGTCGTTGTCTCGGATGGGATTATCTCGGCGGCGAGCTTCAACGCCGGAAATGGCGGGAACCTGACCGTCCGCGCCAGCGATTCGATCGCCCTGAGTGCGGGCGTCACCGACGGACTGCCCAAAGGCTTGGTCAATGCTACCCTCAGTAGTGGCGATGCGGGCAATTTAACCATCGAAACCGGAGAACTGACCGTCCGCGACGGAGCGCAGATTATCTCCGGAACTCGCAGCAGTGGCAATGGGGGTAATTTAACCATTCGTGCCACCGAATCCGTCAATGCAATTGGACTGTCGGACGACGGTCGGTTGCCCACCACGATTCAATCCGGCGCAACTCTCGGTCCAGAACCCATTCAAGAGCGATTCGGCGAGGCGGCGATCTCGGGCAATGCCGGCAATTTGACCGTCGAGACCGGACGGTTAAACCTGCAAGGCGGCGCGATCGTCTCCACCGGCACCGATGGTCCGGGACAGGGCGGCAACCTGAGCATTCGCGCCACCGAATCCATCGCCCTCAGCGGAGCCGACCCGAACAATTTCACCAGCCTGCTCAGCGACACCAACGGTTCCGGGGCTGGCGGCGACATCAATCTCGAAACGGGATACCTGCAACTGCAAGGGACTGCCTTAATTGCTGCTACTGCCTTTGCTACCGGCGAGGGGGGAGATATCGACGTCCGGGCGCAACAGGGCATCACCGCCATTGGTACCGGATTCGAGAGTTTAAATTTAGCTTTGGCGCTTGCCCTCTCCCGTCAGTTCCAACTGAGCGATCGCGTCCCGGGTTTCTTGACCGGAACCCAAGGACTCGCCCCCAGCGGTAATATTATCCTGAATACCGATGGCTCGCTGCAACTGTTCGACGGAGCGATCGCCTTTAGTCCCACCTTTGGCGCAGCATCGGGCGGCAATATCGACGTTCGCGCTCTCGACTCCGTAGAAGCCGCTGGCGGGGCTTTGTTCACCACCAACCTCAGCGGAACTGGTGCAGCGGGGACGATTGCCATCGAGACCAACCGCCTGACCGTGCAAGACGGGGCAATTATTTCCAGTGCCACTTGGAGCGACGGATCCGGCGGCGACATCATCGTCAATGCCGCAGAATTGGTCGAAACCCGTAGTAGCCGTCTCGACTCCGTGTTGCCCACTGGGATTATCAACAATAGCATCTTTGGCACTGGTGAGGGGGGCGACATCAAGATTCGCACGCGCCGATTGGTACAACGGAATGGCACCTTGATCGTTACTAATAGCGGCGGTTTTCTCCAAGCGAGAATTGTTACCCTAGGGGGACCGGGGGGCGATATTACTATTGATGCCAGCGAATCGGTAGAGATTTCTGGAACCTCGGATGACGGTTCTGTCACTAGCGGACCGGGAACCACCACGTTTGGACCTTCTCCAGCGGGGGATTTGACGATTAATACCCAGCGGTTCGTGGCTGAAGGGGGCGCGATTATCTCCAGTGCGACTTTAGGGGCAGGTGATGGCGGAACGCTGACGGTCAATGCCTCGGAGTCGGTGGAAGTACGCGGCACCTCGGAGATTACTGGATTGCCGACTACGCTGGTGACCTCTTCCGGTCGGGTGGATATTCCCCAAGTCGTGGCAACGGGGAATGGCGGTAACTTGAATATTGTCACCGATCGCCTGATTGTAGAAGATGGGGCAACGGTTGCCGTCGATAGTCTCGGTCCGGGAGATGCAGGAACTCTAGAGGCGATCGCCAATTCGATTCAAGTTGAAGACGGGGCAAGGCTGACGGCGTCTACAGTGTCGGGAGCGGGGGGCAACATTCGCCTCGATACCAGTACCTTGGAATTGCGTCGGAGCGCTCAAATTAATACCGATGCCGGAAACACCAATGGCGGTAATATTCAGATCGCAGCCGATACGATCGTGGCATTTGAAAATAGCGATATTACGGCCAATGCCCTCGAAGGTCGCGGCGGACGGGTGACTATTTCGGCGCAAGGGATTTTTGGCTCCGAATTTCGCGATCGCACCACCCCCGAAAGCGATATTACCGCAACGTCGCAACTCGGATCCCAATTTAGCGGCACGGTGAGCATTGAAACGCCGGATGTCGATCCGACTTCGGGATTGATCGATTTACCGGACACAACGGCTGACTCAGGCAATACAATAGTTAGGGGATGCGCGGCGGATAGCGGCAATCGCTTTGTCGTCGTCGGACGCGGCGGCTTGCCTGACGATCCGTCTCACGCGCTAGTGGGGCGATGGTTATGGCAAGATTGGCGTCCCGTGGGGAATCCCAACCATGGCGAAACCACCTCGCGATCGCCGCTGCGTCCCCTTATCGAAGCCCGAGATTGGGTTATCGATACCAACGGTCGGGTGCGGTTGGTGGCAAATTCGTCGCAAGGGGCGATTGAGTTGGGTGCAATTCAGTGCGATCGATAATGGAACTACGAGCGTGTCAATTGTCCGCCCCCCATGACTCCCTGGGAGGCGTTTAATTTTGACATAAATCCGATTTTACTCGTCTATTAAAAGGTATAGATGCAATTAAATTAGATATTTAATGCATTTCCGACAGAATCCAATCTCGAATCAACTGATTGACGCGATCGGGAATCTCATCGTGCGGGCAATGTCCGGCAGGTAAGTAATATTCTTGCAATTGCGGATAGTGCTGGCGGAATTTGGCACTGCGATCCTTGACATTTATCCACGGATCGCCTTCGCCCCATAACATTAATAGCGGACGCTGCAACTGATGCAACAGGCGATCGACGGTTTCCCCTCGCGGCGTGCGGAACACCGATGCAAACACTTTCGCCGCTCCCGGATCGCAGGAGGGACGGTAAATCTCGTCTACGAGTCGGTCGGTCACCGCAGCGCGATCGAGGTAAACTTTTTCGAGGGTTTTGCGAATCACGGACTTGCGCCGCGTGTATTGGAAAATTAAATAAATCATCCAATTTTGTTTGAACGCTGATTTAAATGCGCCCGTCATTGCCCGACGTAAGGGGTTTGGCGACGGTTTTGGTTGAGATTCGCCATCGCCAAAGGGTCCAGCACTGTTGAGTAAGATTAATCCCGCCGCCGACTCGGGATGTTGCGCCGCTACGCACAGGGACGCATAGCCGCCGAGGGAGTTTCCCGCCAACACGGTAGGTCGTCCGATGACATCGCGGATGAATTCGTGCAGTTGGTCGCGCCACAAATCCCCGCTATATTGAATATCGGGTTTTGCCGATCGCCCGAATCCCAATAGGTCGATCGCCCAAACGTCAAATTCGCCTCGCAATCCCTCGATATTTTTACGCCAGTGGTCGGTGGACGCCCCAAACCCGTGAACGAACAGTAACGGCGGATGGGTCGAATGGCGGTTCTCGGCGCGGACGTAGTGAATCGAGCGATCGCGCCATTGCCAGGATTGGCTCAAAATTGGGGTTTGCGTCGTCTGGGAAGTCTGCATGAGCGAGCGAAATACGAAGTATTGTTAAGAAAGATTATAAACGATTGTCCCGGAACTGACCGGAAACCGCTATAAGTGGTATTTGGTCATGACAATCGCAGACGGGATCGAGGTAACTATGGGACGTTTGGGACTTTCTCAGCGCAATCGAAGCGGACGGCAGCGGCGATCGCCCGCAATTTTGCTCGTGCTACTGTTAGCATGGAGTTTGGCGATCGGGTGGGGACTGTCCGAAAGAGCGATCGCCCAGGAGTCCGACCCCATCCCCCATACCGGAACCGTCGATCCCACTCCACCCCGCTACCAACTCGGCGAGCAACTGTATCTCGAAAACTGCGCCACCTGCCACATTCCCATCCCTCCCGCCGTCTTACCCATCGAAACCTGGCGCGACCTGCTCCAGGATCCCGAACACTACGGCGAAACCCTCGACCCCCTGCTCAACCCGCAACTGACCATTGTCTGGAACTACCTGCGCACCTTCTCCCGTCCCCTCAACGCCGAAGAAGCCGTTCCCTATCGCATCGGGCGATCGCGCTATTTCAAAGCCTTGCATCCCGAGGTAGAATTGCCCCAGCAGGTCACCCTGCGCAGTTGCGTCAACTGTCACCCCAACGCCTCCCAATACGATTTTCGCACCCTTACCCCACAAGTCGGCAGCGATCGCTAAACTGGAAACTGGCACCCAGGCGATCGCTTGCCCCCCTATCTCGGTCGGCAATGATACGATAGGGATAATTTGAAATTGTCACGCCAGCTCGATGGCGATCGCTCGTCAGTCCTTGCCAGATCGGTCTGGACGCACGATACTAAACCGCACGTTGTTATCCTCATACTATGCTTAAGAAGCTGTTCGGCGATCCCAACGCACGCAAGCTCAAACGATATCAACCGCTCGTTGTCGAAACCAACCTGTTCGAAGAGGAAATTCACGCCCTCTCCGACCAAGAATTGGTGGGCAAGACAGCGGAATTCAAACAGCGGTTGGAGAAAGCCGACACAGACGAAGAAACCAACGAAATGCTCGACGAAATGCTCCCCGAAGCATTCGCCGTCGTTCGAGAAGCCGCCCGGCGCGTGTTGGGAATGCGTCACTTTGACGTGCAAGTCCTCGGCGGAGCTATCCTGCACCAAGGGCAAATCGCCGAAATGAAAACCGGGGAAGGCAAAACCCTCGTCGCCACCCTTCCCGCCTATCTCAACGCGCTGACCGGAAAAGGCGTTCACATCGTCACGGTCAACGACTACCTGGCTCGCCGCGACGCCGAGTGGATGGGACAAGTCCACCGCTTCTTGGGGCTGTCTGTCGGTCTGATCCAGCAAGGGATGAGTCCCGAGGAGCGCCGGAAAAATTACAATTGCGATATCACCTACTGCACCAACTCCGAAATCGGCTTCGACTACCTGCGCGACAACATGGCGACCTCCATGGCGGACGTGGTGCAGCGACCGTTCAATTACTGCATTATCGACGAGGTGGACTCGGTTCTCATCGACGAGGCTCGCACTCCCCTGATTATTTCAGGACAGGTAGACCGTCCCAGCGAGAAATACATCCGCGCCGCTCAAGTGGCTCGCCAACTCGACCCAGAAGAACACTACGAAGTCGATGAAAAGGCGCGCAACGTGCTGCTGACCGATGAAGGGTTCGCCAAAGCCGAAGAAGTCTTGGGCGTCACCGACCTCTACGACCCCAACGACCCCTGGGCGCACTACGTTTTTAACGCCATTAAAGCCAAAGAACTGTTTATTAAAGACGTTAACTACATCGTCCGCAACGACGAAGTCACCATTGTAGACGAATTTACCGGTCGCGTTATGCCCGGTCGCCGCTGGAGCGATGGCTTGCACCAGGCGATTGAAGCTAAGGAAGATGTGGATATCCAGCCGGAAACCCAAACCCTGGCGACGATTACCTATCAAAACTTCTTCCTGCTCTATCCGAAGTTGGCGGGAATGACGGGAACGGCGAAAACCGAAGAAACCGAGTTCGAGAAGATTTACAACCTCGAAGTCACGATTATCCCCACCAACCGTCCCCTGCGCCGCAACAATATGGCGGATGTGGTATACAAGACGGAAGAAGCCAAGTGGAAGGCGATCGCTAACGAGTGCGCCGAAATGCACGAAAAAGGTCGCCCGGTGCTGGTGGGAACCACGAGCGTGGAAAAATCGGAACTGCTCTCGCAACTGCTGCAACAGCGCAGCGTTCCCCACAACCTGCTCAACGCCAAACCGGAGAATGTCGAGCGCGAGTCTGAAATCGTGGCGCAAGCCGGACGCAAAGGCGCGCTGACGATTGCGACGAACATGGCGGGTCGCGGGACGGACATTATCTTAGGCGGAAACGCCGATTACATGGCGCGCCTGAAAATCCGCGAATATTTTATGCCTCGGTTGGTGCAACCGGAGGACGAGAGCAATTTCACCATTAGCAATGCACCGGGAACCCCCAAAGGTCGCGGTCGCGGTCAAGGGTTCGACCCGAGCAAAAAGGTGAAAAGCTGGAAAGCCTCGCCGCAAATTTATCCGACCCAGCTCTCGCCGGAATCGGAGACCATGCTCAAGGATGCGGTCAACACTGCGGTACAGCAGTATGGGGAGCGGTCTTTACCGGAACTCGAAGCAGAAGAACGGGTGGCGGTGGCGGCGGAAAAAGCCCCGACGGAAGACCCCGTGATTCAGAAGTTGCGCGAGGTTTACAATAAGATTCGCCAGGAATACGAGGCGTATACCAGTCGCGAACACGAGGAAGTGGTGGAGTTAGGCGGCTTGCACGTGATCGGAACCGAGCGTCACGAGTCCCGCCGTATCGACAACCAATTGCGCGGACGCGCCGGACGCCAAGGGGACCCCGGTTCGACTAAGTTCTTCCTCAGCTTACAGGATAACCTATTGCGAATTTTCGGGGGCGATCGCGTGGCGGGTCTGATGAATGCCTTCCGCGTCGAAGAAGATATGCCAATTGAGTCGGGAATGCTGACTCGCTCTCTCGAAGGCGCGCAGAAGAAGGTCGAAACCTACTACTACGACATCCGCAAGCAGGTGTTCGAGTACGACGAGGTGATGAACAACCAGCGTCGCGCCATTTACGCGGAGCGCCGTCGGGTGTTGGAAGGTCAAGACCTGAAGGAGCAGGTGATTGTATACGCCGAGAAGACGATGGACGATATTGTCGAGGCGTATATCAATCCGGAATTGCCTTCGGAAGAATGGTCGCTCGATAAATTGGTGGAGAAGGTGAAGGAGTTTGTTTATCTCCTCGCCGATTTAGAAGCCAACCAACTCGAAGACCTCTCGATTGAAGAGATTAAAACGTTCTTACACGAGCAGGTTCGCATCGCTTACGACATGAAGGAAGCCGAGGTGGATAAAATTCAACCCGGTCTGATGCGACAAGCCGAACGTTTCTTTATCTTGCAGCAAATCGATACCCTCTGGCGGGAACACTTGCAGCAGATGGATGCGTTGCGCGAGTCGGTGGCGTTACGCGGTTACGGACAGAAGGATCCGCTCATCGAGTATAAGAGCGAGGGATACGAGTTGTTCTTGGATATGATGACCGATATCCGTCGCAATGTGGTGTACTCGCTGTTCCAGTTCCAACCGCAGATTCAACCCGCCGCGCAGCAAACGCCGTCGTCTGAGAAGGTGTAGGCGCGTTGGAGCGGTTTTAAATGGTCATTGGTAGGGGCAAGCAAAACAATTTGTTTGTCCTTATTTTAATGTCTCGACGATTTGCTTTTTTGAATTATTAGAACCAACTGCAATTGGAATAATAGCCTCACAACGTTGATTCACGAAACCCTGCATCATACTGGTTTCTGTAGACTCCTAGAACCAAAACGATAGACCGCACGATGTCCGATCCGAATCACCCAGGGTTGTGCATCCGGATAGCGATCGTATAGCCGCTCTGTTGCTACAATTGGTGTATCCGCGACTTCAAAGGCTCCAGTTTCAATATCGATCGCGACCATTCTGCCAGAATTCCCTTTCTCGACCTGAGAACGAACCTGCGTTTCATAGATTTCGTTGCCACGTCGAGCGAATTCTTCTTTACTGTAACGGGGTTGTCGAACTGTCATGAATTCTGATGGTAATATGCTTCTCTATTGTACTTTCAACAGTTATAGCAATGCGCTCTCGGCTATTTACCGCGAGACGGCGACGGTGTTCTATGGATCTGCGCCGCGTACGGGCGGTTCGCGAACCGTCCCTACCAAATTACTCGATCCGGTGGGATTGTTAATACACGAGCGATCGCTGCTATAGTCCTAGTTGGCGATCGCAAATGGGTCTGCTGCTCGGATA
>CAYQUF010000105.1:0-16045 GCA_964420595.1 uncultured bacterium | reverse complement strand
TGGATTGCTGACTAAATGCTCGAATAAATCATCGATTACTGCATTGGCGGCGATGGGACCGCGACCGATCCAATAACCGGGGACTTCGTAGACCCGACCCTGTTGAACTGCGTCCAATTTCGACCAGAGGGGATCGGCTCGCAATTGCTCTAACGCACCTTGAGCGTCGTTTCCCAGCGTCCAGACAAAGATGACATCGCCGTCGGCGGTATCGAGATTTTCTTTCGAGACTTCTCGCCACAGGCGATCTTCGTTTTGCGCGGGGGGACGGGACAATCCGGCGTCGGCGAGAATGCGACCGATAAAGGAGTCTTTTTGATAGAGCCGCACGCGATCGGGAAGTACGCGAACGACTGAGATTTCAAGGGTTTCGGCACGATCGCCCAATTGAGAGCGCAAGCGAGCCAGGCGATCGCGATAGTCTTGCAACAGAGCATCGGCGGCGTCTGACTTACCTAACGCTTCGGCGCAGAGTTGGAGTTTCTCTTTCCAGTTGGACGTTCCCCCTTCGCCGAGCAATACCGTGGGAGCCACGTTGGAGAGCAATCCGTAAACGCGCTCGACATTTTTTCCGCCGACAATCAAATCCGGATTCAACGCCGCGATCGCTTCTATGCTCTGCTGTGTCGGCGATAGCCGGGTGACGTCTTTTCCCGAAAGGCGATCGCGCAGGTGCAGGGGAAATTCGCCAGTATTCTCGTTATATAATGCCGCCACTGGCGTCACTCCCAACGCCAGAACGCTGTCGAGCGCAATATTGTCTAACGCAATTACCCGCTGCGGCTCCATCGGAACCCGCGTCGTCCCCGCAGCGTGGGTGACCTCCCGCATCGGTTGCGTCGAAGCCACCTGTTGGGTCGCCGATTCTGGGGGAGTGTCGTTACATCCTCCCAATGTTAGGGATACCGTTAGGATGAGTGCGCCAGAGTTTAATCGAGTCATAGGGTTCTAGTTCTACCATTCAACGCTGTATTGCAAGCCAAACGTGCGACCGTAGGCTGCTGCATTGCGGATATTTTGGTCTTGCAGTTGGGAATCGACCGTAAAATATTGGTTGTCGAGTAAGTTTTGCACGCTCAGGCTCAACGTCCCCACGCCGACATCGACGCTGCTGATATAGTCGAAGGTGGTATAGCTGTCGATGGCGCGATTGTCCACCTCGTCGTCAAAGGCGCGATCGCGCGCTCCCACGACCAACACTTGCAACCGATTGCGCCAGGTGGGAAGGGTCTGGTTTTCCACGTACGCGCCGATTTTCAGCGGCTGGATCTCGCGGGTACTCAGCGCCAAAAAGCCTTCGTCATCACCTTCGGGATTGCTTTCCCCTTCTACCCAGGTGACGTTAGTTCCCAATCCCCACAGGTCGGAGGGTTGGTAGTCGAGGGTGGCTTCGACGCCATAGGTGCGCGTCGGCGATCGCTCTAATTCTAAAAACGGTCCCTCGTCGCTCTGGCGCACGTTTTCGCCTAAATCGGAATAGGTGAAAAATCCAGCGAGGGAGAATTGCACGTCGTCCCAATTTCCCCGCACCCCCAATTCGTAGTTATCCACCACCACGGGTTCGGTTACGTCCACCGATTCGCTGACGCTAACGAATCCCCGCGAGGGAAATCGCAACACGCGACCGAAATCCGGTGCGGAAAATCCTTGCGCGAAGTTGGCAAAAATGCTGACATTATCCGTCACGTCGTAAACCGCACCGAGGTTGAACACCACGTCGTCGAATGCCAAATCGCCGCCTTCGACGTTTTCGTTTGCTGCCAAATTCGGCGGTAAATTGATGTCCCCGAGGACGTTGTAATCGTCGGCGAATAACTCGAATCGCTCGAATCGCGCGCCACCGCTGAGCGCAAAGCGATCGCTCGGTTCCCATTGTGCTTGGGCGAATAAGCCGAGGGTATTCAAATCGTAAGGCGGCGCGAAGAAGGCTTCGTCGGTTTCCTCGAATTCATTCCCGCCACTGGCGTCAAAGGTATCGGGGTCGAAAATGGTCAGGGGATTGTCGATCGATTCTTCCACGTAATCGGCTCCCCACAACAGGTTGGCGTTGGAGAATAGCGGCGTTTCGATTTCTAAGCGCACGCCAATTTTCTCCGATTGAATCGCCGTTCTCGACACCGATTGAAAAATCGTATCCCGGTTGTCTTGGGGAATGGTGCGGGTGTCGGAGTGTTGGAAAAAGCCTTGCAAGCTCGCCTGGGAGCCAAATACGTCGTCGTGGTTGTAGTTGAGATTGACCACCGTTTCCTCGCGACCGGGGAGTTCGTCGATGTCCAGGTCGCCGAGATCGAGCGATCGCGCTTTTTCCCGTTCCGTCGGGTCGTTGACGCTAGGGTCGGGAAGGGTGGGACTGTCTTGTACGTCGTTGAAATGGTTGACCGACAGTTGCAACCGTTGGTTGTCGTCGAAATCGACGCCGACTTTGCCGAATAAATTCAGGGTTTCGAGGTTGTCGAGACCTTGCGATCGCCCCACGGGAATAATATCGCCTTCGCCGTCGATCGCGTTTCCCGTCCCGTCAAAGGAGGCGGACAGGGTATAGTCGAAATTCTCCAACCGACCGGAGAAATACTGCGACACGCCGCCGCCAAAACTGTCGGATACGTCTGACAGAGCCAGCCTCGGTCCCAGGGAAAAGGTCGTCCGTCCCACAAACGGCTCGTCAGTGGGTTGGCGGGTAATGATGTTAATCACCCCACCGGTGGCGTCGGAACCGAACACGGCGGTAGGACCGCGCACCACTTCCACTCGCTCCACCGCCGAGGGGTCGATCCCGCGCAAGCCTTGAAAGTCGCGACGGTTGCTGTTGAGCGGAATCCCGTCGATCAGAATCGAAGGTTGGCGACCGCGCAGGGACAGGGTTCGGGTCGAAGCACTTTGAGTCGGAGGCCCCAAACCGGGGACGGTGCGACCCAAAATATCGGCGAAGTTGTCGGAGAGTTGCGATTGCTCCTCGATCTCCTCCCGCGTCACCACGGTCACCGATCGCGCCAGGTCTTCTTGTCGTTCTTCAGTGCGGGTGGCGGTGACGACCAGTTCGATGGTGTTGTCTTCGGGAACCGCTGGCGTCGGTTCGTCTGGCGGTGGCGGTGGTGCGGGAGTCGGTTCGGGTGAGGGGTCTTGGGAAACCGCCGCTCCCGAGGAAATGGCGATACTGGTTCCCGCTGTTGTGTTGGAGACTTCGGCGTTGGGAACCGCATCGGTGCCGACAATGGAGAGGCGAACGGTGTTGGGGGAAATTTGAACCGCCTCGATCCGCGCAATTCCAGCGGCGGGGTTGTCGCGACGGAATGCCTCTCCCTGCGCCAGTTGCAGCCGTGCGTTGGGAATGTCGATCGCCAGGGTATTGCCAAATTGGGTTTTAAACACTTGGGGTTCGACACCGGGTGGGGTTTCGAGTATGGCTTCGATCCCGGTGTCGGTGGCATTCAATTGCACGCCGGTGATGGGTATCGTTTCGGCACTCGCCGATGGCGCGACGGATGCGACGACGACACTGGCGGCGAACAGTGCCGTTAAACCGTTGGAATGGTTCACGCAGTCTCCTCGAATGAAGGTGGTCAGCAAGATCGAACCCCGCTGCGAGCCAATGCAGATCGGATGACTCGCCGAGGCAGTAGTTTCAAGAGATTATCATTAACTGGGAAAATTTCGATCGCAATTAGCTGAATTAATTTCTTAACAGGTTGGCGGAACCGAGTCAAGCGCGAATCGGTTTTTGATGCCCAAATTCAGAAATTATCTAGATTTCAGCGATAGGGATAGCACTTGCGCGGATCGCGCTAGTTGCGAATTGCGGATCCAGTTGAAAAATATTTTCAATCTACTTGAAAACTACTTTCGATAAGTGTAGGATGCTGTCATCGCGGCTGGGACGCATCGGTTCCAATCTGTCGCCCGATTTATCCATTGCCATAATTTTTCGCTCGCGGCTGTTATCCGGATGCTGCGAGACATTTGAGGTGAGAATTCGCCCATGAACAGTCAATCTTGCCAAAATTCAGCCGATTTCGCTTCTTGGGTTGCCCTGATGCGATGGCGATCGCGCCAACACCCCAATCGCCTGGCGTACCGCTTTCTCGCCGACGGGGAAACGGAGACGGACGCGCTGACCTACGGCGAGTTAGACCGACGCGCCAGAGCGATCGCCGCCCAGTTGCAATCCCTCGATTTGGCGGGAGAACGCGCCTTACTGATTCATCCGTCGGGATTGGAGTTTATCGCGGCATTCCTGGGTTGCTTGTATGGGGGGGTTATTGCCGTTCCCGCCTACGCGCCCCGACGCAAGGGCGATCGCTCCCACGACCGGCGCTTGCAAGCGATCGCCCGAGATGCAGAGGCGCGAATCGTTCTGGCGAGTGAAGCTCAATGCGATCGCCTCCGGTCGAATGCCTCCGAATTGCACCATTGCCCTTGGCTGGCGAGCGATACGGTCGATGTCGCCCTAGCCGATCGATGGCACGACGACCCCCCCACGGGGGACACCCTCGCCTTTTTGCAATACACCTCTGGTTCCACCGGGGATCCCAAAGGCGTGACCATCGCCCATGGCAATATCTTGCACAACGAAGCCACGATCCAACGGGCGTTCGGACACGGCGAAGGCGAAACCTACCTCAGTTGGCTGCCCCTATTTCACGACATGGGATTGATCGGCGGCGCGTTGCAACCCCTGTACGTCGGCGGAACCGGGATTCTCATGCCCCCGATCGCCTTTTTGCGCGATCCCTACTGCTGGCTGCACGCCATTTCTCGCTATGGTGCCGTCTCCAGCGGCGCGCCCAACTTTGCCTACGACCTGTGTACCCGCCAGATTTCCCCCGAACGGCGAGCCAGCCTGGATTTAAGCCATTGGCGAGTTGCCTTCAACGGCGCGCAACCCATCCGCGCCCAAACCTTACACGAGTTTGCCAAAGCCTTTGCCCCGTGCGGCTTTCGCGAATCGGCGTGGTATCCCTGCTACGGTTTAGCCGAAACCACCTTGCTGGCGTGCGGGAGCGACCCGGAACGTCCGCCCGAAATTCTCCAGCTCGACCCGGTGGCGCTCGCGGAACATCGCGTCGAACCCAAACCTGGGGGAAAGGCGATTCCCGGTTGCGGTCGGTTTCAGTTGGACGGGAGGCTGGTCATTGTCGATCCGGCGACGGGGAAACGCTGTTGGGGCGATCGCGTCGGCGAAATTTGGATCTCGGGATCGAGCGTGGCGCGAGGATATTGGAACCGTCCGGATGCCAGCCAGCACGTCTTTGGCAACGTTCTTGCCGATACTGGCGCGGGATCGTTTCTGCGCACGGGCGATTTAGGTTTCGTGCGAGAGGGCGAATTGTTCGTTACCGGTCGCCTCAAAGACATGATGATTATCCGCGCTCGCAATTACTATCCCCAAGACATCGAATTCGCGATCGAGGGGTGCCATCCGGCGTTGCGACGGGGACAGGCGGCGGCATTTGCCCTCGATGCAGACGGCGAAGAACGAGTGGCGATCGCGGTGGAGTTGGAGCGGCATTCCTGGCGAAACCCAGACGTCGAGGGCATTTCCCGCGCCGTGACTCGCGCCGTAGCCGAGGAGTTCGAGTTACCCGTGTTTGCCATCGCCCTGCTCAAACCGGCGACTTTACCCAAAACCTCTAGCGGCAAAGTTCAGCGTCGTGCCGTTCGGGAGGGCTTTTTAAACGGGACGCTCTCGGAAGTGGCGCGCCTTCAGCCATCGAGGTCAACCCCGACGGGACGTTGCTCCGATGCGATCGCGAATTACATTGCACCGCGAACTTCGGTCGAACGGCAACTTGCCGAGATTTGGCGCGAATTGCTGCACGTCGAGCCGATTGGCATTCATTCTCACTTTTTCGAGTTAGGCGGACATTCCTTACTCGCCACCCAAGCCCTGTCCCGCGTCGAAGCGGTCTTTGGCGTCGAACTGCCGCTGCGCTGTCTGTTTGAAGCCCCCACGATTGCCGGATTCGCCAGCGCGATCGAACAAGCGATCGCCGAGCAAGCCGACGAAACCGACGTATTGCAACTCCTAGAGGCGATCGAACGCTCGTAGAAGGGGAAGAGTTTGCAGCCCCTGTCCCCTACATTCCCCGTTGCCTGTTGCTTTCCCAAAAAACCATGACTGACCTCAACCAACGCATTGCCGCTCTCCCTCCCGAAAAACGAGAACGCCTGCTGCAAGAACTGCAAGCCAGACGACAGAAGAGCGAACCGTCGTCATCCCCCACCCAATCCATTCCCCGCCAGCCGCGCGGCGAACCGCCAACGTTTCCGCTGTCGTTTTCCCAACAGCGATTGTGGTTTCTCGATCGCCTCGAATCCGACAGTCCCTTCTACAACGTTCCGGCGGCGGTGGAGATTAAAGGTCGGCTGGACGTGCCGGTGTTAACCCGCTGCTTGAGCGAAATTATCCGGCGTCACGAAGTGTTGCGATCGCGCTTTGGAGTCCGAGACACTCAACCCGTCCAAATCGTCGAACCGCCGCCCCAACTGAATATCCCCGTTATCGATTTGCAACTCATCCCGCCCCAACAGCGGTGGGAACGCGCCTTGCACCTGGCACGAACCGAGGCGTCCCAACCCTTTGACTTGAGTTCGCCCCATCTGGTGCGCCTCTCGCTGCTCCAACTTGAGGGCGCGCGCCATATCCTCTTGTTCGTCACCCACCACATTGTCTCCGATGCTTGGTCGCGCGGGGTAATGTTGCGGGAGTTAAACGCCCTGTATCCCGCCTTTGCAGCAGGGAAACCGTCGCCGCTGCCGGAATTGCCGATTCAATACGGCGATTTTGCCGCCTGGCAGCGCCAGCAATGGCAAGATGGGGCGTGGCAGTCCCAACTGGACTATTGGAAACGGCAATTGAGCGATCCGCCGCCTGCGTTGGATTTGCCTCTAGACCGTCCCCGTCCGCCGCGACAGACGTTTCGGGGGGCGACGGAGAGTTTTGTGGTTCCGAGCGATCGCGTGGAAGCGTTGCAATCGCTAGCTCGTCGCTACAATGCTACCCCCTACATGGTGCTGTTGGCGGCGTTTAAAGTGCTGCTGCATCGCTATAGCGGACAGGCGGATCTGGCGGTCGGCTCCCCCATTGCCAATCGCAATCGCGCCCCCATCGAGCCGCTGATGGGATTCTTTGCCAATACGCTGGTGTTGCGAACGGATCTCTCGGGAGAACCGTCGTTTGCCGAATTGCTCGATCGCGTGCGAGAGGTGGCGTTGGGGGCGTATTCCCACCAAGACGTGCCGTTCGAGAAGTTGGTGGAGGTGTTGCAGCCGCAGCGGGATTTGAGCCGACCGCCGCTGTTTCAGGTGTTGTTTGCCTTTCACGACCTGCCCGTTTTGCCGGATTTGCCGGGATTGACGTTCGAGCCGCTCAAGGTGGATAGCGGTACGTCAAAATTCGATCTCAGCCTGTTGGTACGTTTGGATCCCCAACAAGGGGCGATCGCCACGTTGGAGTACAATCTCGACTTATTCGAGCCAGCCACGATCGCTCGCTTGGCACGACATTTCCAAACCTTACTCGGGGAAATTCTGGCGCGACCGGATGCGCCGATTTCTCAACTGTCGCTGCTGTCTGCGGACGAAACCACGCAATTGCTGCACGGGTGGAACCAGACGGATATCGCCTATCCCGACGAGACGGTGGTGGATTTGTTCGATCGCCAAGTGGCGCGCACTCCAGAGGCGATCGCGGTGACGTTTGGGGAGCAAACCCTCACTTATGGCGAACTGAGCCGACAGGCGAACCAATTGGCGCGACGGTTGCGCGAGTTGGGGGTCAAACCGGACGTTCCGGTGGGAATGTTTCTGGAGCGATCGCTGGCGCTGTCGGTGGCGGTCTTGGGCATTCTTAAGGCGGGGGGCGCGTGTTTGCCCTTGGATCCGAATTATCCGGCGGCGCGCTTGCAAGGGGCGATCGCGGATTCGCAAACCCCGGTTATTCTCACGACTGAGGGCTTGCGTTCTCACTTACCGCCGACTGAGGCTGAGGCGATCTGCCTTGAAATGACCGAGGGCGATCGCATCCCGGATCTTTCAATTTCCCCCGACTCTCTGGCATACGTCATCTACACGTCCGGTTCCACGGGACAGCCCAAAGGCGTCGCCATGAACCACCGTCCCCTGCACAATCTGATTTGTTGGCAGCGACACCAGCCGGGACACGAGTCCCCCGCGACCACCTTACAATTCGCTTCGCCCAGTTTTGATGTCTTTTTCCAAGAATGCTTTGCCACCTGGAGCGTTGGCGGCAATTTAGTCCTGGTTGGGGAGGCGGAACGTCGCAATGGCGAGCGGCTGTTGGATGCGATCGATCGCTGCGGGATCGAGCGGATCTTTTTACCGTTCGTGGCGCTGTCGCAATTGGCGGAAACGGCGCGGCGTCGGGGTTGCGTGCCGATGTCGTTGCGTCAGGCGGTCACGGCGGGAGAGCAGTTGCAAATTACGCCCGCGATCGCCCAATTTTTCCGCCAATTGCCCGATTGTACCCTGCACAATCAATACGGTCCCTCAGAAAGTCACGTGGTCGCGGCGCACGCGCTGACTGGAGCGCCCGAAACCTGGTCGCTGTTGCCGCCCATCGGACGGGCGATCGCTAATGTCAAACTTTACTTACTCGACTCCAATTTGCAACCCGTTCCCATCGGCGTACCGGGAGAATTGTACATTGGCGGGACGATGCTGGCGCGGGGATACCTCAATCGTCCCGATTTAACGGTCGAACGCTTTATCGCCGATCCGTTTGTGGCGGGGGAAACCCTCTACCGCACCGGGGATTTGGCGCGATATGACAGCGACGGCAACTTGCACTATCTCGGACGGGCAGACCGACAGGTGAAATTGCGCGGGTTTCGGGTCGAGTTGGGCGAAATCGAGGCAGTGTTGGCACAACATCCGGGGGTGCGAGAGGTGGCGGTGGTGATGCGCGATCGCCGTTTGATTGCTTACGTGGTGCCGCAACATTCAGACGCCGATGAGGGACAATTGCGGACATTTCTCACCGAACGCTTGCCCGATTACATGGTGCCGTCGATCTGGATGACATTGGAAGCGCTGCCGTTGACCCCCAGCGGCAAGGTGGATCGCCGATCGCTCCCGGTGCCAAAAGGCGATCGCCCGTCTTTGGCAACGAGTTACGTGGCACCGCGCACCGATTTAGAACGTCGGGTGGCTCGGATTTGGCGAGAGGTTTTACAAGTCGAGAAAGTGGGAATTTACGATAACTTTTTCGACCTGGGCGGACATTCATTATTGACCGTGCAATTGGGCGATCGCCTGCAATCGGAATTGGAACGAGCAATTCCCCTAACGAATTTATTTCAATATCCCACGGTCGCGGCATTGGTGGACTATTTCAACCGTCAACATCCTGCCGAAACCGAAGCCGAAACCGTTCGAGATCGAGGGCGATCGCGCCGAGAAAACTTACAGCGACAAAGACGGCGACGCCGCTAGTTTTGACCTTTTGCTATTGTTCCAATTCAAGCCCATTGCGATGACTCAGCTTCCCGAATCCATTGCCAAACTCTCCGACGCCGAAAAGCGATCGCTGCTGGCAAAGTTACTGCGCCAGAAAGCCAGGCGATCGCGCACGTTTCCCCTTTCGTTTGCCCAACAGCGATTGTGGTTTCTCGATCGCCTCGAACCGGGCAATTACGCTTACAATATTCCCATCGCTGCCCGTGCCATCGGTCGGCTCGATTTAGAAGCATTGCAACAGGCACTAGAAGCGATCGTCCGGCGACACGAGGTGTTGCGCGCTACCTTCCACACGAGCGATCGTGGCGATCCGGTACAAGTTATCGAACCGGAGGTGGAGCTGTCGGTTTCCGTTATCGACGTGCAGGGACAATCGGACGCCGCAATCCGCGAGCAGATCCGCGCTGAAGCCCAACAGCCGTTCGATTTAACCCAAGCGCCCCTGCTGCGAGCCAAGGTGTTGCAACACTCGCCGAATGAGTGGACGCTGTTGCTGACGCTGCATCACATTGGCGCAGACGGTTGGTCGATGGGGGTGCTGGTGCGCGAACTGGCGGCACTCTACGATGCTTTCTGTCAGGGTCAACCGTCGCCGCTGCCAGAACTGCCCGTCCAATACGCCGATTACGCCGTGTGGCAGCGACAGCAATTGCAGGGTGAGGCGTTGGACTCGCTTCTGGCTTACTGGCGTCAGCAAATTGGCGGCAATCCCCCGACGTTACAGTTACCCGTGGATCGCTGTGAGGACGAACCGAGAACGCCAGTTGGCGCAACGATGGCGATGGAACTCCCCGATGGCGCGCGCGAGGGGATGGATCGCCTGTGTCGGGACGAGAGCGTGACGCCGTTTATGGTGTTGCTGGCGGCGTTTAAAACCCTGTTGCATTGCAGTTCGGGTCAAACGGATATTTTGGTCGGGACGGATGTCGCCAATCGCGCCCGTGCCGAATTAGAGCAATTAATCGGCTTTTTTGTCAATCTCGTGGTGTTGCGGACGGATTGTTCGGGCAATCCCACGTTTCGGGAATTGTTGGGACGAGTGCGGCAAATGGCGTTAGGTGCCTACGCCCATCAAGAATTGCCGTTCGAGAAATTAGTGGAGGAATTACAACCGCAGCGTCAAGCCGATCGAATGCCGATGGTGCAGGTGTTGTTCGTGTTGCAAAATACGCCGATTCCCAAGTTTGAATTGTCGAATTTGGAGTTTACCTCGGTCGAAATTAACGACGAAACCTCGAAGTTTAATTTGGGGCTGTTTTTGCGCGATCGCAATGGCAAGTTGTCGGGAGATTGGCGCTATCGTGCCGATTTGTTTTCCCGCGAGACGATGGAGCAGTTGGCGAAGAGTTATGCCGAATTGCTCCAACAGGCGATCGCCCATCCCGATTGGCGATTAAACCAGTTTGAAGTATCCGTACCCTCGAAATCCATGCCCTCGAAATCGAAGCCGCGAAAACCGTCGAAATTTAAGTCGTTTAAACGGATTCAGCCGAAAGCCGTTCAAATTGCCCATGGCGAGTTAGTCGAATTTCGCAATCTCAACTCCGATCGCGCGTTTCCCGCACTGGTGCAGCCCACTACCACCGAAGTCGATCTGGTCGATTGGGCGAAAAATAATCGAGACAAACTCGAATCCAAATTACTCCAACACGGTGCTATTTTATTTCGCGGATTCGACATTCGTTCGGTGGACGCATTCGAGAACGTGGCGCGATCTATTTGTCCGCAACTGTACGACAATTACGGCGATTTGCCGCGAGCGGGAATGAGCGATCGCGTGTATGGTTCGACCCCCTATCCGAGCGATCGCGCGATTTTATTTCACAATGAAAGTTCCCACCTCGATTGTTTTCCCCAAAAGATTTGGTTTTGCTGTTTAAAAGCTGCCTCGGAAGGGGGAGCGACGCCGATTGTCGATTGCCGTCAGGCGTACGAATCTCTCGACCCCAACCTGCGGGATACGTTCGAGCAAAAAGGATTAATGTACGTTCGCAACTATATCGAGGGATTGGACGTCAGTTGGCAAGACTTTTTCCATACAGACGATAAAGCAACCGTCGAGAAAGTCTGTCGCGATCGCGGTATGGAGTTTGAATGGAAAGGCGATCGTCTCACAACTCGCCAGTACGCACCTGCGGTAATTCGACATCCCCAAACGGGCGATGCTGTCTTTTTCAATCAAATTCAATTGCATCATATTGCCGGTTTGGACGAACAGACGCGCGAGTCGTTACAGTCGATTTTCAAACCGCAAGATTTGCCGCGCCATGTTTGTTACGGGGACGGAACGCCCATTGAATCGGACGTGGTGAATTCTATTATCGAGATTTACCAACAACACGCGGTTCGGTTTGACTGGCAACCCGGCGATGTTTTGATGCTCGATAATATGCTGGCTTCCCACGGACGCGATCCCTATCGGGGCGATCGCAAAATTGTGGTGGCGATGGGTGGAATGGTGTCCCAATCCGATTCGATCTGAGGAAGTTGGCAAGATTTCACCACAAAGGCACAAAGGACACAAAATTCGGACGCTAAGTTTTGACATTACTGAGATATTGATTGAAACGCTATGGTCACTCAAACTGTTCTCGGATTTCCCCTCTCGCCCCAACAAAAGCGACTTTGGACGTTACAGCAACGGAATTTGGCAGCAACTCGAGCTTGCGCGCTGGTTTCGGTTGACGGAGAACTGGATCGCAATCGCCTGTTTTGGAGTCTTCAAACTGTTCGCGATCGCCACGAGAGTTTGCGAGCGACATTTCACAAGCCAGCGGGGATGAAATATCCGCTACAGGCGATTGAAGATCGAGCGGCGGATGAAGGCAGCGTCCTCGATCTCCAGCATTTATCGCCGTCGCAACAAGCGGCTGAAATCGAGCAATTTTGGCAATCGGAATTACAAGCAACTGTCGAAACGCCGTGGCGAATTGTCGTCTTTGTTTTAGCCGAGAATTGCTATCGCATTTTATTCAGTTTGAATGCCCTGTGCGCCGATGCCCAATCTCTGAATTTATTAATTGCAGAAGTTGGCGAATGCTACGCCACGGGGGATTTAACCGACGTTGACGATATCGTTCAATACCCGCAATTCGTGGAATGGCAAAACCAACTGCTCGCCGAGGAAGCAGCAGATATTGACGTATCGCCCACTCGAATCAGATTGCCGCTGGCGACAACGCCGGAACCCTCCGACTGTCGCGACATTCGCCGTTGTTCGATTCCCCTGGATGCCGAATCCCTGCAACGGCAGTCTTGCCAACTCGGTTACGCGCCAGACGAGTGGTTGCGCGCCTGTTGGTTGGCGTTTTTAGGACGCTTGAGTGGCGAATGGGATCTCACCATCGGCGATCGCAGTGAGGGTCGCTCGGACGAAGAATTGGAGGCGGTTATCGGCGTTTTCGCTAAATCGCTGCCGTTGCGCGTTGCGTTCGAGGGGTCTTGGACGTGGCGCGAATTGCTGGCTTGGGTGCGGTCTGCGCGGGAGGAGGGACAGACGTGGCAAGATTATTTCGATCCCGCCAACGCCGCCGATTTCCCGGTGGGATTCGAGTGGTTTGACGCCGATACTCCCATGGCGTTGGACGGCGTGACCTTCGCCATCGATCGCATTTGCGTCCCGAGCGATCGCTTTGAACTGTGCCTCAGTTGCGATGGGACTGGCGACGGTCTGGATGTGGCGCTGCACTACGATGCCGGGATTTACGACGAAAGCGCGATCGCCCGTTGGACTGCCAGTTTCGCCACCTTGCTCCGCACTACGGTGCACGATCCCGATTGTCCCATCGCTCGGCTGGACTGGCTCGACGACCGCCAGCGTCAGGTGCTGTTGGCGGATTTCAACGCAACGCGGCGAGAGTTTCCCACGGATCGTCCCCTGCACCGCCTGTTCGAGGATCGAGTGGTCCAACGCGATGGCGAGATTGCCGTGCAATTCGAGGGACAATCGCTGACCTATGGGGAGGTCAACCGACGTGCCAACCAACTGGCGCATTACTTGCAACGTTTGGGCATCGAGCCAGAATCGCGGGTGGCGATTGGATTAGACCGCTCTCCCGAGGCGATCGTGGTGTTGTTGGGCATTCTGAAAGCGGGGGCGGCGTACGTGCCGATCGATCCGACCATGCCAGAGGCGCGATCGCGTCAAATGCTGTTGGAGGCGGGGGTTTCGGCGTTGGTGACGCGGCGGGATCTGCGCCAACCCCTGCCCCATGCCGACATTCGGGTTATCGATTTGAGTGAGGACAAAGATGCGATCGCCGCTCAGTCCGCTCGAAATCCGGATCTCGACATTTCCCCCAATCGCCTGGCTTACGTGATTTTTACCTCCGGTTCCACGGGAACGCCAAAAGGGGTTGGGGTGGAACACCGCCAGGTTCTCAACTATCTCTACGGCATTGCCGATCGCCTGCAATTGGGCGCAAACGCCCATTACGCCACCGTTTCGACCCTCGCTGCCGATTTGGGCAATACGGCAATTTTTCCGGCGTTGTGCTTGGGTGGGTGCTTGCACGTCCTCTCCGCCGACCGAATCGCCGATGCTGCCGCGTTTGCCGACTATTGCCAGCAATTTCCGATCGACGGTCTGAAAATTGCCCCCTCTCACCTGCAAGCCTTGCTAGAGAGCGATCGCGCTGAGGCGATTCTACCGCGATCGCATTTAATTCTCGGCGGCGAAACCCTGCGGTGGGACTTGGTCGAACGGATTCGCCAACTTGCCCCCAACTGCCGGATTTTCAACCACTACGGTCCCACCGAAACCACCATCGGCGCGCTGACCTACGCCGTCGAACCGCACCCGGCACATACCGTCCCCCTCGGTCGTCCCCTGCCCAATACCGAGGTTTACCTGCTCGATGCGTTTGGAAATCCAGTTCCCATGGGGATTGCAGGCGAAATTTACATCGGCGGTGCCGGGGTGGCGCGCGGGTATCTCAACCGCGACAGCGATCGCTTCGGTCCCCATCCGTTTGGCGGTACCGGACGAGTTTATCGGACGGGGGATTTGGGACGCTACCACCCCGACGGCAATTTAGAATTTCTCGGACGCGCCGACGACCAAGTCAAAATTCGCGGGTTCCGGGTGGAGTTGGGTGAAATTGCTGCCGTGTTGGGGCAACATCCGGGGGTGAAAGAGGCGACCGTGGTGGCGCAAAAGCGCGATCGCGGCGATACCCGGCTGGATGGCTATGTGGCGCTGAAACCGGGACAGGGGACGGACGAAATCCGCGACTGGGCGCGATCGCATTTACCGGCTTACATGGTTCCCGCCACGCTGACGCCGCTGAAAGCGTTACCCCGCACCGCCAGCGGCAAAATCGACCGCCAGGGGTTACCGGAAGTTGCGGTTGCAGAAGCTCCCGATCCCGACTCGACCATCGCGCCGCGTACTTCGGTGGAACGGCAACTTGCCGACATTTGGCGCGAACTGCTACAGGTTGAAACCGTTGGCATTCAGTCTAACTTTTTCGAGTTAGGGGGACATTCCTTACTTGCCACCCAAGCCATTTCCCGCGTGCGATCGACCTTTGGCGTAGAATTGCCGCTGCGCCGCCTGTTTGAAACCCCCACGATTGCAGGGTTAGCCGCCGCCATCGAACAAGCGATCGCCGAGCAAGCCGACGAGACGGACGTGATGCAACTTCTAGAGGCGATCGAACGCTCGGAATAGCTGCATTGAATTGACCGGAAGGGTTTGGTCTCCAAACCCCTACGTTTCCTGTTGCCTTCTTCAAAAAACCATGAACGCAGATTCTCCATCCATTTCCCCCAACGATATCGCCATTATCGGCATGAGCGGACAATTTCCCGGTGCCGATAGCATTGAAACGTTTTGGCAAAATTTGCGAGATGGCGTCGAAGCGATCGCCCCTTTGTCCGACGAACAATTAGAACAAGCGGGCATTTCTGCCGACACTTACCAGCAACCCAACTATGTCAAAGCCGCCCCATTACTCGATCGCGACATTGGCGAATTCGATGCCGCCTTTTTCGGATTTTCCCCTCGGGAAGCCGCCCTGCTCGACCCGCAACAACGCTGGTTTCTAGAGGTTGCGTGGGAAGCCTTAGAGCGATCGGGCTATCCGCCGCAACACTGCCCCGGACGGGCGGGAGTTTTCGCCGGAGTCGGGTGCAATACGTATTTGTTATTTAACCTCTATCCCCAATTGCCGACCCTCGATGCTTCCGGTGCATTTCAAACCTTAATTAGCAACGACAAAGACTTTCTCACCACCCGCATTTCTTACCTGTTCGATCTCAACGGTGCCAGCGTCACCGTGCAAACGGCGTGTTCGACTTCTCTGGTTGCCATTCACATGGCGTGTCAGAGTTTGCTCTCGGGAGAAAACGATTTAGCCCTGGCGGGGGGTGTTTCCCTGAAAGTGCCGCAAGGCGGCGGTTATTTCTATCAAGAAGGCGGCATTCATTCCCCCGACGGACACTGTCGCAGTTTCGACGCACAAGCCAAAGGTACCGTTGGAGGCAGCGGTTTGGGCGTTATCGTCCTCAAACGCTTGGAAGATGCGATCGCCGATGGAGACAATATCGCCGCCGTTATCAAAGGATCGGC
>CAYQUF010000104.1:0-16145 GCA_964420595.1 uncultured bacterium | reverse complement strand
ACGGACGAAAACTGCTGGTGCTGAGTTCAAGGTTATCTGCCGCCGCTGCACTTCATCGTTATCTCGCTTTAGTCCTGGGGGCCGATCCCCTCTGCTCCACCTGTCACCTAAACCATTCGGAAGAAGGCTAAGGGGGGAGATCGCACTTATCAGTGACTTACGATAGATAACAGTCTTCTATTTCAAGGTGAAGCTCAATGAATGCAAATTTCACCGCAATCGTGCCCTGTGTTTACACTGCCCTATTATTAACCAAATGGCGCTGCTGGATCGGGCAGTGAAGTTGGCGGCGGAGGCGGATGAGCCGCTGGAAATGAATTTTGTCCGCAAACATGCCCTGGAGCCGGCGGAGGAGATGGGGGTCAACGTTCGTCAGGCGGCGACGCGGATCTTCTCGAATGCGTCGGGGTCTTATGCGTCGAATGTCAATTTGGCGGTGGAAAATAGCACCTGGGACAGCGAGGACGAGTTGCGGGAGATGTATCTGAAGCGCAAGTCGTTTGTGTTCAATTCGGACAATCCGGGGGTGATGGATGACAATCGCCAGGTGTTTGAGTCGGCGCTGAAGACGGCGGATGCGACGTTCCAAAATCTGGATTCTTCGGAGATCGGTCTCACGGATGTCTCGCACTATTTTGATTCGGACCCGACGAAGGTGGTGGCGAGTCTGCGCGAGGATGGCAAGCAACCGGCGTCTTACATTGCGGATACGACGACGGCGAATGCTCGGGTGCGATCGCTCAAAACTGTAGGGAGCCTACGAGAACGCTTAGCCCTGATAGCGTCAACCCCCTCTAAGGGGCGACCTAAGATCTCTTTGTACAAGAAGAGTATTGCACTAAGCGCTTGATTTTGAATAGATAGAGGCGTTATACGGAAATCCTTCCGCCTAATCACCCCTGGAGGGTCGTTAGGCAGAAATTTTTCCACCTAATCCGCTTGTGCGGGGTGTTATGTGGAACGTTTCCGTCTAATAAATAGTTATGCCGCTGAATCCTCGGCGGGGGCGTAACCGCAAACCTATCTGTCTCCGTTTAAGATTAAGTCGGCGCAGAATTGTAAAATGAGTGGGTGACTGAACTCGTTGCTAAGTTCCCACTGCCCGATCTGAATCTTTGCTACTGCTAAAAACAGTCATGTCATCAGACATCATCCTCATAGGTCCTATTGGTGCTGGCAAATCCACTGTCGGGTCGCTTTTAGCTACTCAGACTGGTCTTCCACAGTGTTCGATGGATGAGCATCGATGGAGTTACTATAGAGAAATTGGATATGACGAAGAATTGGCAAAACGCAAAAGAGAAACTGAGGGGTTCTGGGGGATTTACCAGTATTGGAAACCTTTTGAAGCTCATGCAGTAGAGAGATTGCTATCGGAGCATAGAAACTGTGTTATTGATTTTGGGGCTGGTCATTCTGTATATGAAGATCCCTCTTTGTTTCAAAGAGTTCAGCGAGTTCTAGCTTCCTACTCCAATATTATTCTTTTGCTGCCTTCATTGGATTTAGATGAATCAGTTAGGTATTCCAATTGAATTTGTTCGTGGTTGGATTGAAGCAGAAGCTCAACCAATCGACAATGAGTGGTCATAAGGAGAAAATTATCATGCAGATCACGATTGAACTTCCCGACGACATAGCCAATCAATTACAACCTGTCAATTTTTCCCGCCGAGTTCTAGAACTTATCGCGGCCGATCACTATCGTCAAGGTCGTATTGGAGCCGCCGAAGTGCGACAAATACTCAACTTTTCCTCTCGTTGGGAAACCTACGAATTTCTTAAGCGTGAAAAAGCCTATCTGCCCTATACTGAAGACGATTTAGAGCAGGATGTCCAAACAATTCGCAATCTTTTAGCCACAGAATGATTGTTGTATCCAATACCTCCCCAATCAACTACCTGATTTTGATTGGGGAGATCGACCTCCTGCCTAAATTGTTCGGGCAGATTATCATTCCCCAAGCTGTTTATATCGAACTATCTGATACAGAAGCTCCAAACCTCGTCCGAACTTGGATTACAACATCACCCGACTGGCTCAAAATTCAGCCTGTCAGCTAAGCTTCAGATACAATTATTGACTTGCTCGATCCTGGAGAACGTGCAGCTATTCTTCTAGCCCAAGAACTCAGTGCCGACTTGATTCTGCTAGACGACATGAAAGCGCGACGTGCTGCGAAAGACAGAGACTTGAGCATCACAGGTATCCTTGGGATTCTGGATCGGGCGACAACCATGAAGCTTATCAACCTGCCTAATGTCGTCCAAAGTCTTCAAAGCACATCCTTCTGGGCATCTGACAGCTTGTTTCAAAGGTTATTAGACAAGCACGCTTAAGGCTTCACTTCATTGTATAAATCAGAATACATCACCAAAGTGGAATCTACGTACTGTGCAATCGGGCTAACTTCACCGTTATCTCGCTTTAGTCCTGGGGGCCGATCCCCTCTGCTCCACCTGTCACCTAAACCATTCGGAAGAAGGCTAAGGGGGGAGATCGCACTTATCAGTGACTTACGATAGATAACAGTCTTCTATTTCAAGGTGAAGCTCAATGAATGCAAATTTCACCGCAATCGTGCCCTGTGTTTACACTGCCCTATTATTATTACCCCCCAAACCTCAGACGTTTGGGGGCAATGACGCAAAAATCCGAGTTAGGCGGCTTGTTGCAACAGGCGATCGAGATGTCCGTCGGATTCGAGGGCATAGAGATCGTCGCATCCCCCCAGATGTCGATCGTTGATGAAGATTTGAGGAAGGCTGCGGCGACCGTTGGCACGTTGTGCCATGCCATCGCGAGCTTGTTCGTCTCCGTCGATGGTGTATTCGGTATAGTCGATTTCTTTCTCTTCCAGCAGGGCTTTAGCGCGCATGCAAAACGGACAGCGACTCCAGGTGTAGATTTCGACGTTAGGCATTCTGGCTTCCTCAATCTTTCACAATATTTATTAAATTATATTATTTTTTGTGAAATGTCGGTCGCCAGATCCGAACGATTGAAGCGAATTGTCCGAACCTCTCCAAAATCTCCAACATTCGTTTCAACCGAGGGTTAAGCGCGATCGGATCCACGCTTCGACCGACCGCTCGCTAGGGTCGCAACTCCCACCGCCAGCAATGCACCAATCGTGCCCGGTTCGGGAATAGATCGAGGGGAAGCGGCAGTTGGATAGGAAGATTGGGCTTGGGGGTTCCCGTTAAACCGAACAATGGGTTGCGGGTCGGCATTTGCCGGTTCGATCGCCCCAAGAGACACCGTTCCTGCGACTGCGATCGCCGAGAGCGCGATCGGTATTTTGAAGTATCGTCTTAACATAAGCGCTTAGCACCAACTATCGAGGCATGGTTCGGCATGGATCGCAATGGTTGGGGTCGCGATCGATCTGCCTTGAGGGACGCCGAGATCGGGGTTCGAGTGCTATTGCTTAGCCTGAATGCCTTCACCGGGCAGCGTGGCAATGAAAATCGATAAAAACTCGATAACTCCGATAGAGTCAGTTTCATCCTATCGGGGCACGTCTGCCAGCGTCATCTTCCAATCTCGATGCTTGTCCGAATCTTTACAAAGTTGTGGGGATAGATTAAAATTTGGCAGCCGAAAAACCTCCTCGTTGCCTCAATCTATACCTTGTTGTCAGAGCGGCGATTGATTTAAATCGTTGCCGCCCGGCACCCCGATAGCTACGCATAAGCGATTCATTCGGTTTAATTGTGCCATACCCCAACTTGGGGCTGTCATCCGTGAAAGTACGCGACCGCAACGATTGACATCGGGCGATCGCCCCCTAAATCTACCGATCGCCAAACCGATTGTCCCTTAAGACGGCGCGATCGCGTAATCGACCAACTGCACCAATCGCTGGCGCAGGGTTTCGAGTCCCAACTGTTGGGTCGCCGAGACGAAAACCGCTTGCGGGTACTCGCTTTGCGCCAGGGCGAGGGCGTCGCTTTCGACCCGATCGATCTTGTTAAAAACCGGTAAAATCGGTCCGGGCGTCACGGGCATTTCCCCTAAAATTGCCATCACCGAACGAATCTGACTCTGCCAAGCCGGATGCGATAAATCCACCACGTGCAACAAGGCGTCGGCTTCGGTAACTTCTTCTAAGGTGGCGCGGAAGGCATCGAGCAGGGCGGGGGGCAGTTCGTGAATGAATCCCACGGTGTCGGTCAGCACTAGGTTGCGCGGGGTATTGTCCTCGGGATCGGAGATGACCACTCGGCGGGTGGTGGGATCGAGGGTGGCGAACAGTTGGTCGGCGGTGTAAATTTCTGCTTCCGCGAGCGCGTTGAGCAGCGTCGATTTCCCGGCATTGGTATATCCGACCAAGGCAACGGAGGGGACTTCGCGGTGCTGTCGGCGCGATCGCAATCGGGAGCGATGGGCTTGCAGGCGATCCACTTCCTGTTGCAACCGGGCGATCCGACGCTGAATGGCTCGGCGTTCGGTTTCTAATTTAGTTTCCCCCGGTCCTCGGGTGCCAATTCCGCCCCCCAATCGCGACATGGCTTCTCCCCGCCCGGTGAGTCGGGACAAGTTGTATTCGAGTTGTGCCAATTCCACTTGCAGTTTCCCGGCACCGGATTGGGCGCGTTGGGCGAAGATATCTAAGATCACTTCGGTGCGATCCACCACGCGAATGCCGATGCGGGTTTCGAGGTTGCGCACTTGCGCCGGAGACAAATCGCGATCGAAGACGATTAAGTTCGCGCCGAGGGTTTGAGCGCTGAGGGCGATTTCTTCAATTTTTCCGGCACCGACCACGGTTTGGGGATGGGGGCGCGATCGCTTTTGCTGCAAAACCTCGACGACGCGACCGCCCGCCGTATCCACCAGCCGCGCCAGTTCTGCCAGTCCGTCGTCAAATTGTTGGGGACTCATCTCGGCTGTCATCACGCCCACGAGCAGGACGTTATCTTGACCGGAATCGACTTCGCGGGCGATGAAATCCCGCTGGAACTCCGCTTCGAGTTCTTCGACTAGGGCGAGAAAGTCTTGCTGGCTGAGCACATCGAGACTCAACGGCGGCGAAACGTGCCAAGTCGCCTCGCTAGGGTTGGGAACCAGATGGGCGAGATAGGTTTGTTTGACGTAACCGGTGACCCCCCCACCGCGCCGTTGGAAACCCTGTCCGCTCAGGGTCAGGATCGCGAGGGCATCGAGGCGTTGGATCGCCATTGCCGTGAGGGTTCCCGTTCCGGGGGGCTTCGATTTGAGTTTGGTGGCAATACAGCGAATGCCGCTCAAGCGTCCGCTACCGTAGCGGGGGAGTTCGAGCGGTGGAATTTGGGTGTTGCGAGGGGTGCCCACGCCCAGGCGAATCACTTGACCGCGACGGTTGAGATAGGCGCACACGGGGCGATCGATGTCCGTACTGATAGCCGCCAACCGTTGGGCGAATTCCGGCGAAGTGATGCGATCGCCTGGAACGCGCTGGTGGTAAAGCCGCTGCAATTGTTTGAGCTGGCTGGGCTTGAGTCCTTTGAGGTTCCCGTAGATCGTTTCGATAGGCGTTTCTCGGTGGGTAAATCGACTGACTTTTTATTTTATCGCGTCCCTGGTGGAGTCGGCGTCAGGGAGCGAGCGACGGCACCCGATAGCGACGGGCGCTGGCATCGAACAGTTGATAGTAATCGGCAAATTGGGGAGTGGGCGATCGCCCCTGCCAACAGTATCGAACCCGATCGCGCGCGAAAGTTAGGGTCATGGTACTGATGCGATCGCCCACGCTAACGCTCAGTTGCCCCTCAATCCCCTGCTGGGTGGTGAAGTTGTCCGTTTGGGGTTCTGGCACTTTCACCCTCGGGACGAGGTCGTACCCCGCCCAACCGCGAATTTCGATTCGGGAGTCGTCGGGATGGTGAAATGCTCTCCCGTCGCGATTTTCGGGCAAAGGGGTGGCGTTCCAATGGGCGGGATAGGAGAACTCGAAACCGTATCGGGAATTGGTGTAGGTTTGCCACGCCACGCCATCGATCTGGCTTCCCTGACAGCCGATTAACAGGGCGATCGCAGCAATCCCCGCTCCGATCCAACCGCGATATCGAGCCGGACGCATAAAGTCCCGATTGGGCATAGAAGTCCCGTAATTCGGTGGGTCTGGCTTCTGTATTCGCCGCAGATCGGCAACGAGCCGAGGTAAAAATGTAAAGGAATATTACAATAATGCCGTCATACCGTCTTGCCGTCTTGACACCCTCTAAAGGAGCCGATATTCTGTGAATCATACCCGGGTAGGCAAATTCATCAGTCATATGCAAGACAAGCAAAAAGTTACTTTATATATTCCTCCGGAACTGCACCGTCAGTTAAAGATCCGGTCGGCCGTTGACTCCGAACCCATGTCAGCCATGGCAGAGCGAGCAATCGTCTTCTACTTATCTCACCCTGATGTAGTGGATGCGGTCGAAGCCACTTACGGCGATACCCATCGGGTCTACCAGTGCCCTGAATGCGATAGTTCTGTAGTACTGCGCGAGGGCGAAATGGTCTCCATTGACGAGCAGCCCAGCATAATTGCGGACGAGGAAATTTCAGTCGAACAAGCGCGTCAAGCCAATTCCAGCCACGACCGACCGGGCGAAGAAGAATTGGTTCCCTGCTAAACCCACTGCGCTTTCGATCGAGACTGTGACAGTCAGTTTTAACCTTACTTCGAGCTGGGATCCTGTCTGTCCGAGAATGTTTGTACCGTTCTAGCAAGAGATGGTCATGAAAGAAGAGCTAAACACACTCATACAAGCTCAATACCCTCTGATTTATGTGGTGACCTCCGAGGAAGAGCGGTCCGAACAAGCAATCGCCACGATTGCTCAAGTCAACAAGCCCCAGCGGCGAATCTTCATCTGGACTGTCACCCACGGAATTGTCGAATACGGTCAACCGCGTACGACAACCCAACACAATACAGTTTCCCCAGAAGCTGCGATCGAGTGGGTTACCCGCCAGAAAGAGCCAGGGATTTACGTTTTCAAAGACTTGCATCCATTCATCGACTCTCCGCCCGTCACGCGATCGTTGCGCGATGCGATCGCCAGCTTTAAAGGAGTGCAAAAATCAATCGTGCTCATGTCCCCGGTTCAAAACATCCCCATCGAACTGGAAAAAGAAGTTTCCGTTATCGACTTTCCGCTGCCGGACATGGGCGAGTTAAATCGAGTCCTCTCCCGCCATTTGTCCGAATCTCGCGCCAAACAGCGTCTCAGCACCGAAGGGCGAGAAAAATTACTCAAGGCGGCTTTGGGTCTAACCAAAGATGAGGCAGAAAAAGTATACCGCAAGGCACAAGTCACGGCAGGCCGCCTCAGCGAGCAAGAAGTGGATGTCGTCTTGTCCGAGAAAAAGCAACTCATCCGTCGCAACGGCATACTCGAATATCTCGAAGACGACGAAACCATCGATTCGGTGGGCGGCGTCGAAGAGCTGAAGCGGTGGTTGCACCAGCGTTCTAACGCCTTTACCGAACGCGCCCGAGAGTACGGCTTGCCCCAACCAAAAGGAATGCTGATCCTCGGCGTTCCCGGCTGCGGGAAGTCCATGATTGCCAAGACCACCTCCCGCCTGTGGGGTCTTCCCCTGCTGCGGCTGGATATGGGTCGCGTCTACGACGGTTCCACCGTGGGACGTTCCGAAGCTAACCTACGCAATGCCTTGAAAACGGCAGAGTCGATTTCCCCCGCCATCTTGTTCATCGACGAACTGGACAAAGCTTTTGCCGGCGGTGCGGGATCGGCTGACTCAGATGGGGGAACCTCGAGCCGGATTTTCGGTTCCTTCCTCACCTGGATGCAAGAAAAGACCTCTCCCGTATTCGTGATGGCAACAGCGAACCGCGTCGAACGCCTCCCCGGAGAATTCCTGCGCAAAGGTCGCTTTGACGAGATCTTCTTCGTCGATTTGCCCAATACGGAAGAGCGCCAAGATATTTTCAAAATTCACCTCACCAAGCGCCGTCGAGACATCGATCGCTTCGACCTCGACCAACTCGCCAATGTCTCCGATGGCTTCTCTGGTGCGGAAATCGAGCAAGCCGTGATTGCTGCGATGTACGAAGCGTTTGCCCAAGATCGGGAGTTTACGCAACTCGACATTATTGCGGCAATCAAAGCGACGCTGCCCCTGTCGAAGACGATGACCGAACAGGTCACAGCCTTGCGGGAATGGGCTCGACAGCGCGCGCGTCCGGCTGCATCCTCCGTCGCGGAATACCAGCGGCTGGAGTTCTAAAGGCTTTCTCCTGGTCCACACAGGAGTAAAGGCTAGTACGATTCGTGCTAGCAGTTTCAACCGACACCCAACGGTGTCACCTCTACGTCAAACACGTTGTCGTTTCTCAGCAAGTTCCTTAAAGGAGGATATCCGAATGTCTCACTTCAGCACCCTGCGCACCAAGATCGTCGATGCTGAAATCCTGAAGTCTTCTCTGCGCGACCTCGGTATCAACGTCAAGAGCGAAGCCGACGTCCGTGGTTACAACGGTCAGCGGGTTCGTGCCGACATCGTTGCCGTGCTCGAAGGCGATTACGACCTCGGTTGGTCTCGCAACAGCGACGGTTCTTTCGACCTGATCGCTGACCTGTGGGGCGTTGCTAAAAAGCACAATCAGACCGAGCTGATCAACTCCATCAATCAGAAGTACGCAGTCAACAAAACTTTGGCTGAAGTGCGTCGTCCTGGCTTGCAAAATGCCAACGTCAAGCTGGTCGTGCAAAAGTAATTCTCTGCGCGTTCCCAAGCTGGCGGGTTAACCTGGAGCGGGTTGACCCGCTTTTTTTTGGAAGTTTATAAAGTCTCTGGATTTTCGCCTAATTCCCGCAATTTTTCTGCCAGGCGCTCGGCCCGCTGGCGCTCGGATTCAGCCCGCTGGCGCTCGGATTCAGCCCGCTGGCACTCGGATTCAGCCCGTTGGCGTTCGGCTTGTTCTGCCTCAACTGGAAGTAACAGCAAATTCCCCTGCGCATCGTAAAACCGCAACCACGTTGCAGTTTCCCGCGTTAGCGTTCCTTCCCAAGTTCCCAACCACAACTGCAAGACATCGCTCCACAACCAGCCGCTTTCGTTTGGGGAAATGGGTTGATAGCGAAAGGCGTTGTCGAGTTTCCAACCTTGCAGCGAACTCGGATCGAACGGATCGAAAACAAAGTAATTGCGCGTGCGAAAAATTCGTTCGTAGAGATCTTTTTTTGCGCCTAAATCTACGCTCGCCGTCGAAGGCGACATCAGTTCGACAATGACATCGGGATAGCGTCCGTTTTCGTCCCAAACCACCCAACCTTGACGGGATTGGTTGCCGTCTACGTCTAAAACGACAAAGAAATCCGGTCCGCGAAAATCTCGATTTCTGGCTTGGGTGCGGCTGTAGTAGACAAACATATTGCCGCCGGCAAAAAAGTCATCCCGTTCCGACCAGGCTCGATACAACGAGTCGATCAAAACATTCATGGCGAGGCGGTGGCGATTGCTTTCCAAGGGTTCTCCGTCGTCAAAAATTAAGTCGTCGGGCGGCATGGGAGGTTCCCAGACGTCGCTTTCTGTCGGTGCGGTGGGTTGCGGCGAAATGTTGGCGGACATGGCGAACTTCCTCGTTCGGACATTAATTGTATTGTATGGGGTGGGGAATTAATGCTCTCGCATCGATTAGGGGCGATCGCCCTGTTTCCGTTTCCGTCCCCGCAGCGATCGCATCTGTTGCAATCCCAATTGCCAATTACCGGCTAATTCTTTAGCGGTATCGTCGGAGTGGAATTCGAGGTAGGTGATGGTTTTGCGGATGAGGTAGTCGAATTCGTCGGGGGTCATGGGAGATGGATTGATGAGGGGGAATGGATGGGAAATCAACGCTAAAGCGTTGCTTGCGAACTAGAACGGACTATAGCGAATCGAGAAGATAATGCCTTCATCTTGCAAGGAATCGCCCGGATCGTCTACCTCCGCCAGCGGGATTCCCCAATCGACGCGAGCGTTCAACCGAGAATTGAGTTCCCAGCGCAATCCCAACCCCACGCTGGCGAGGGTACTGGGATCGGGGATGTCTCCGTCTTGGTTCCACGCCGTTCCGATGTCGAAAAATGGGGCGAGTTGCACCAATCCAAACCCGCCGCGATCGCGCACGAGGGGCAATCGTACCTCCACCGAGCCGACGATCCCGCTGTCTCCCACCCGCTGGTTCTGACGGTAACCCCGAACCGTATCGATTCCGCCTAAGCTAAATTGTTCGATGGGTAAGAGGGAATCGCCGGTGAGTTGGGTCGCCAGCCGCGCGATCGCGATCGAATCGGTGCCCAACGATTGCACCCACTGCACCTGTCCCAACCAACTGACAAACCGACCGTCGGGACTGCCTTCATTAATGGTGGCATTGAAGACATCCAACCCGACGCTAAATTGCGATCGCGCCGCAAATACCCGAGTTGGCGTGCGATCCACCCACTCTTGGGTCAGCCGCAACGCCGTGATGTTCGATTCACCGTCCTCGGGTCCCTCGGAAAACGAAAACGGTTCGTCGTCGAAGATAAAGGTGCGGCTGCGGCGCACGTCCGCTGCAATGCCCAGGGTGATTTCGCTGGAGGGGGTACGGCGAATCGGTTGACGAAAGCCGAGGGAAAACGTTTCGGTGCGTCCGCGAATGTCGAGGTCGTCGAAGGGTTCCTCGATCACCGTGCTGCGGCTGTTGTCGTAACTGAGGCTGAGGGTGCCGTTGCGGGGATTGAGGGGAATGCCGTAAGACACGTTGTAGGTATCCACGCCACCGGTGAGTCCGAATTCTGCCCCGAGGCGATCGCTCCTGCCCAACAGATTATGATGCGCCAACGCCGCCGAATAGCGAATGGAACCGACGCTAGGCGAATCCCGGTTTTCGATGGTGAGACTGCTGCCAATCGGGTCGGCTTCGGTCAGATCCACGCTCAACACGCTCAATCCCGGACGGGTTCCGGCTGAGAGATCGGCGCGAATCGACTGAATGGTTTCATCTTGCTGTAACAGTTGCAATGCCGCTTCCAGGTTGGAAATGCGAATGGGCGCTCGGGCAGCAAGTTCGAGGCGATCGCGCACGTAATCGTCCGAAAGGCGCGACAATCCCGTCACCTCAATGCGCTCTAGCTGCCCCTCCACGGCTTGAATTTGCACGACGCCATCGGAGACATCTTGTGGCGGTAAGAACGCCCCGGAAGTGGTATAACCGTTGCTGGTATATAAATCGGTGACTGCCGTGCGAATGGCGAGCAGATCCTCAAATGCCAATCGTTTTCCTTCAAATTCAGCCGCGATCGCGTCAATTTCGGCTTCGGAAAAAACGGTATTTCCCAAGACTTCAATGTCGCGAACTTCCACCATCACTGACGTATCGATGGTGCTTTCGAGTCTGGGTTGGGTAGGAGAGAACTGCGAAAATTGCAATTCGATTGGCTTAGGTAAGGAAAACTCGTGCAGTTCGAGGGGAGCGAACTCAAGTGGCGACTTCAAAATCTCAGGTGTAGACTGAGCGATATAAGTCGTTGACCGATCGCGACTCCCGCTTCGATCGCCCTGGGCAGGATCTAACGCCCGCGCGGGTAGGGAGAGTTGCACAGACGCTCCTACGGACAACCAAAAAACGAGGCAGGTTGCGAGGGAGGCAAATTTCATCGTGTTATGGGAATTATGCAAATAAAAACTATACTGTTCCAGTTAATGCCTTACTTAATTTGGACGAGCCTTTCAGCGCTATTTCCAACAGTTGCGATCGCCCAAATTATTCCAGATGACACCCTCGGCGATCGCGGTTCGACCGTGACGCCAAATGTCGAGATCGATGGCACCCTCGCCGACATTATCGATGGGGGCGCCGAACGCGGCAACAATTTATTCCATAGTTTTGCCGAATTTAACATTGACGCAAACCAGGCAGCTTATTTTGTCAATCCGGCGGGAATCGATCGCATTTTTTCCCGCGTAACGGGGGCAAATCCCTCCCATATTTTGGGGAAATTAGGCGTTTTAGGCAATGCCGATTTATTTCTCCTCAATCCTAACGGGATTTTATTGGGCGATCGCGCCAGTTTGGACGTGGGGGGATCCTTTTTTGCCACCACTGCCCATCGAGTCCGCTTTGCCGATGGCAGCCACTTCGGAACGCCCGATGGTACCCCTCCTTCGCTGCTGACGGTAAGCGCGCCGGTGGGATTGCAATTGGACGATCCCAGTTCGACCATTGCCGTCGGGGGAATGGGGTACGTCCTCGACAAGCGTTCGGAAGCCCTCCTACCGCGATCGCGCGCAGAAATTGCCGATGCCACCGTCGCGTGGAACCAACTACTCGATCGCGTCCTCGACCGTCCCGACGGCTTGGACGTTCCCGAGGGAGAAACCCTGGCTTTGGTGGGGGGATCGCTGACCCTCGACGGGGCAAACTTGACGGCCCCCGATGGCACAATCGACCTAGTGGCGATCGCCTCGGGAGACTGGTTGCTCGGCGAGGGGCAACCCGGGAGAACGGTGCAACGGGGCAACCTCACGGTAGGCGGACAAGCCTCCATCGACGCTAGCGGCACGGGTGGCGGTGCCATTCGACTGGTGGGCGATCGCGTCTCCGTCACCGGCAGTTCCACCCTCACCGCCATTACCCAAGGTCGCCGCGACGGTCGGGGCATTACCATCGACGGCAATCGCATCGAAGTCAGCCAACGGGGTTGGATCGGAACGGCAAGCGTAGGCACCGGTCGCAGCGGAACCGTTACCGTATCGGGCGATCGCCTCAGCATTCGCGGCGCATCTCTGGTGGGGACACTCGCCCTCAACGAAGGCGAAGCGGGTCATGTCAGCGTTCGGACTTCAGAATCGGTCGAAATTGCCGATAACAACAGCCTGCTGACCGCCAATTCCCTCGATGCCAGCGGCGATGGTGGCTCTCTCGACCTCGATACCCGTCGCCTGTCCGTTCTCGACGGTGCCCGACTCAGTGCTTCCAGCTTTGGCGCAGGTAAAGGCGGCAATATCAGCATTAGCGCCGCTGAATCGGTCGAAGTCATCGGCACCTCCGCCGACGGTGCAGACGAAAGCGCGATCGCTGCTCGTGCCTTTGCTACGGGAGATGCGGGCAGCTTAACCATCGACACCGTTCGCTTGCAGGTTGCTGACGGCGGACAAATCTCGACCTCCACCTTTGATGCGGGAGAGGGGGGGATTTTAACGGTGAATGCTAGCGATCGCGTCGAGGCGGTCGGCAAAGCCGAAATTCGGCGCAGCGGTTTATTTGCCAGCGTCGGCGTCGAAGCAACTGGCAACGGCGGCAATCTTACCGTGAATACGTCCCAACTCTCGGTTCGAGATGGCGCGTGGCTCGGTGCCGCGACTGAGTCCAACAGCTCCGGACGCGGCGGCACGCTGACGGTGAATGCCTCGGAATCCGTCGAACTGATCGGCACCGATTCGGGCGGCATTCCCACCCTGCTATTTGCCGAAACCTTGGGCAGCGGTTCGGCGGGCAATATCAATCTCAACACCGCTCGACTGTTCGTTCGAGATGGGGCGCAAGTGTCGGCATCGACCCTCGATGAGGGAGCGGGAGGCACGCTGACGGTGAATGCCTCGGAGCGGGTGGAAATTAGCGGAACGGCGATCGTGTCGTCGGAGGCGGAACTGGTCAACCCCATCATTCCCACCGAAGGAGAATTAGACGAGAACGCGATCCTGCGCAGCGGCTTGTTTGCCGCCTCCGGCATTGAAGGGGTCTTTGGCAATCGCGGCACGGGAGCGGGGGGCGACGCTCGCATTACGACCGAGGAGTTGGTCGTTCGAGATGGCGCGGTCGTGGCGGTCAGCAGTATCAACGCCGGAGATGCGGGAAATTTGAGGATCGCAGCAGATCGGGTACGGCTGGATCTCGGCTCTCTGGCGGCGGCGACGCCGCTGGACGCAGGGGGAAATATCGAAGTGCGAGCCGATACGCTCACCCTGCGCAATCGCAGTGCGATCTCGGCTAGTGCGGGGGGGATGGGGTCGGGAGGCAACCTGAATTTCGACGTCGGCGCGATCGCCCTTCTAGACAATAGCCAAATTGCTGCCGATGCGATTGAAGGACAGGGGGGCAATATCGCCATCGCCACCAGCGGTCTGTTTCAATCGGACGATAGCCGCATCGCGGCAACCTCCCAATTGGGGATCGATGGCGCGGTGAGCATTTCCACCCCCGACGTGCAACTGTCGAACAATCTGACGTCGCTTGCCCTCGAATTTGTCAGTGCCGAGCAAATGGTCGCCGATAGCTGTCTCGATCGCGACGACACCTCGGGGGGGAACCGCTTTACCATTAGCGGGACGGGGGGATTGCCGACGACGCCCTACGAGTTATTGCCGGGGTATTTTCACGTCAACGAGATGCGATCGCTCCCTAGGGAAAGTACGCCAACGCCTCGAACCTCGGTGACTCCGCCTCAAGGGTGGCAGGTCGGCGATCCGATTCGGGAGGCACAGACGCTACATGCGAGCGAGAACGGCGACATTGCCCTGATCGAAGCCGTGCCTTCTTCGCCTTCAATGCACAACGCCTCAGAGTCGGTTTGTCCGGCAAGAGAACATTAATTAAAATTAATCGCGATCGCGCGGCAGCCGAAGATAGTACGATCGGGTCAAATTTTATCGCCCTGTTCTGCCCATGTTCGACGATATCTGGACGTCTAACCCCCAGGATCGCAACGCCGCCAATTTCCCTCGCGCCATTTTGAGCGTTAGCCGCCAAGAATGCGATCGCCTCCCGCTGACAGTCAAACGCGGACTGAGCGACGACCCCGGACAGCTCCCCGACGACTTGCAAGGTCGCCTGTTTGTCATTTCTCCCGTCGGCGATCTCGACTCGGACACCATCGGCGAAACTCCAGTGGTTTTGCCCTCTGCCAATGGCTGGACGCCCTTATTTAACGGCGATGGCATGGTCTACCGCCTCGATTTTGACTCGCCGGGAGCGAGCTTGAGTTCCAAAATTGTCAAAACGCCGTGCTACTATGCCGATCGCGCCACCGGCGAGCAGGAAGGATATCGGGAAAAACGCCGCCGTTTCGCCAATTACTCACCTCAGCCCATCCCGGTTTCGCCTCCGAAGATGGCGGTGCCCTCTTTACCGTCAACGTAGGGAAATCCCTTTCGACCATTTTGTGGCTGTCGCGATCGCTCGAACCTCGATTAAAGAAACTCTTAGCCCGGCTCGAACGCGGGTCCTTAAAGCGGTTTGCGTTAGTATTTTTAGCTTTTCTGCAAGTTTTTAAGATAATTGAAAGGTTATTTTCGTTATTCGATCGCGGCGATTTCGTGAATTTGCTGCGGTGGGACGGTCGCGGGATCGACGTCGAACCATGGAAATTAATTCGAGAAAACGGGTGTCCGATTAAAATTCGGCAAACCCTGCATCAAATGGGGATAACGCGCGAAAAGAACGGTCGCTCAGTGGAATATAAGACCTCCGGTTGGAAGCTATCAGAGACTCGAAAACAGATAACCTTCACAGACAAGAAAGGAATTGGCAAGCTTAAACTCAAAGGAACGTGGGATTTAACCTTCTACCAACTCGAACAAATCAAACGGGTTAGGCTGATTCGTCGTGCGGATGGGTACTACGTTCAATTTCTCATTCAAGCAGAAGTTAAAGTGGACGCTCAGCCGACCGGTAAAGCTGTTGGTTTGGACGTAGGACTCAAAGAGTTCTACACAGATTCTAACGGTCATACCGAACCTAACCCCAGATTTTATCGAACGGGAGAGAAACGCCTAAAGTTTAGACAAAAGCGGGTTTCTCGCAAAAATAAAGGCTCAGCCAACCGAAAGAAAGCCATTAATCGTTTAGGACGAGTACACCTCAAAATAAGTAGGCAGCGTGAAGAACATGCTAAGAGACTAGCGCGTTACGTCATCCAATCTAACGATTGGGTTGCCTATGAAGATTTGAGGGTTAGAAATTTAGTGAAAAATCATTGTCTCGCCAAGTCGATCGATGATGCAGGTTGGTATCAGTTTAGGAAATGGTTAGAGTATTTTGGGACTAAATTCGGCAAGGTCACCCTAGCGGTTAACCCGGCCTACACCTCCCAAGAATGCTCTAACTGTGGCACCGTTGTCAAAAAATCTCTATCCACTCGAACTCATGTTTGTTCGTGTGGATTTGTCCTAG
>CAYQUF010000103.1:10890-16189 GCA_964420595.1 uncultured bacterium | reverse complement strand
CCTACTCCGGATCTCGAACGTTAATACTCAACTCAAAGTCAATTTTCTGAGTCGCCAGTACGTCAATTTGATACTCGCCCCCTCGGGGAACTTCGGCTTGCCAAAACACCACTTTCTCAGCATCGGGAACGACTTCGCCATCGGGAAAACTGACCCGCAACGCCACCGCTCCCTCTAGGATTTCTGCCGCGAGGACTTGTCCTTGTTCCACATTCACCAAATAGCGCTTAATCCGCTTGGGATTTGCCGTTCCGCGCACCTGAACGTCAGTTTGTCCCGGCGGGATCGTCACGGATTCGGTATCGATCCTCGGTTGGGAGGGTGCCTCTGGCGTTGGCGTTGGCGTTGGCGTTGGCGTGGGTGAGGGTGAAGGAGTAGGAGTCGGCTCCGGTTCCGGCTCGCTCCGGGTCATCTCCAGGGTGTAATCGCTTTGCTCGACCCCTTGCACGGGACTCAATTGCACGATGTATTCGCCATTTTGCGTCACCGTTCCTTCCCACACCGGCACTCGCCGTGCGTTCGGGAGGGGATTGCCATCGGGATCTAACACGGTCATCAACACCCCTTCTCCCGGCAAAACGGCTCTCAAACGCTGTCCTGCCTTTGCCGAAATCCGGTAGTTAATGGTTTCGCTGCCCTTGAGCGTCCCCGTTGCCGTCACCGTGCGATCGCTCGGGACTCGGAAGCGTTGCTGGTAGGTCACCGGCTTGCGTTCGGGGGGTTTGGGGGTGGGCGAGGGGGTCGGCGTTGGCGTCGGTTCGGGCGAGGGTTCGGGGGAACTGACTTCTTCCGGAGCATCGGCGAGGGAATTCACCAATGCCCAGGATCCGAATCCGGCAATAATGGCTAATAAGACGCCCAACGCGATCGCCATGGCGGGATTGTCCCAGACGGAGCGATCGCTCGATGGCGGAATGACCGGATCGCGTCGGTTGGGGGCGCGATGGCTTTGACTGACAGGTTCGGGACGATGCCCCACAGCAACGGTTGCCATTTGCGAGACGCTAGCCTCGGGGGTGGGAGTATTGGCAATAGGGGCGTGCGGTGCCAACGGAGCGATCGCATTGAGGGCATCCCGCGCGGTTTGATAGCGATCGCCCGGCTTGTAACTCAACATGCGATCGATAATTCGGGCGAATTCCGGACTCGTACTTGCCCACTGCTGCCAATTCCACTGGAGTTGGCTGTCGTCGAACAACACTTGCGGTTCTTTCCCCGTTAGCAACACCACCGCACTCACGGCGAGGGCGTACAAATCGCTGTTGGGATAGGCGCGACCGCTTTGCAATTGCTCGCTGGGGGCGTAGCCTAATTTGCCGACGGTGGTGGCTTGAACGGTTGCATCGGGCGATTGCACGCGAGTGGCAATGTCTTTGACCACGCCAAAGTCAATCAGCACGGGCAATCCGTCGGTAGCGCGCTGAATGATATTATCCGGGGCAATATCTCGGTGAACGATGCCTTTGGCATGGATGTGTTCCAACACGGGCAGGACTTGCTGCAACCACCGGACGATTTCGGCTTCGTCAAAGGCTCGTCCTTGTGCCTGACGCTCTTGCAGCAGGGCGCGATAGGTTTTGCCCTCGACGTAATCCTGCACCAAAAACAGCCGTTGGTTTTCCTCAAAAGCCGCTCGAAACTGCGGGATTTGCGGGTGCTGGAGCTGGTAGAGAATGGCAGCTTCGCGCTGGAACAACTCCCGAGATTTTTCGAGGGCGTAGCCCCCCGCATTTGCCGGAATCAGTTCCTTGAGGGCGCACGGCTCGTTAAATCGCCCTCGATCCTCTGCCAAATACGTCCGACCGAATCCCCCCTGACCCAGAATCCGAATCAGGTGATAGCGGTTTTGTAAAATCGTGCCGGAAGGAATGGGTGGTTGCATGGCAGCTAGCGTAGATGGTGACGCGCAAGAGCGGGAGACTATTTTATTTTAGCGATCGCCCGCGATCGCTTATGGTTCGGGCAGTGGGGTCGCCTCTGGATCGTCCGGGCGCACCCGCTGGATCTCAAAGTTATCGATGCTGGTCTCGAAGCGGTTGAAAATCACGCGCATTTCGTCGTATCTCACCGCCGCCGAGACGCCGCGATCGCTCGGACAGTGAACCCGCAGCATAAATTGCATTCCCCCATAGCGATCGTTGCTGTAGAAGCTCTTGTCGCACTCGGGACTGATAAACCCTTCAATCGCCAATCGATTCAGTGCGCCAACGCCTAAAGGACTCTGCAAAATATAATCCCACGCCGCCTTTCGCTCGGTTTCGTCCATCGCGCGCCACTGCGGAGATTGAGTTTGAGCGATGGGGGTAGCAGCGGGAATTTCAACTTGCGCGGGTGCGGAAAATAGAACCGTTCCAACCAAAAAACTCAGCATATTTTCCGAACGACGAACCTCCTGAATTGCGTAAATTTACGAAGAATTTCCCAATTTGGCTTTCACCATTTCTTGCACTTTCTTGCCGTCGGCGCGACCTTTGACTTGAGGCATGACCTGCCCCATGACTTTCCCCATATCTCCCATGGACGTTGCCCCCGCCGCCGCGATCGCGCGATCGATCGTTTCCTCGATCTCTTCATCCGAAAGCTGTCGCGGCAGGTATTCTTCGATAATCGCCAGCTCCTGGGCTTCCTGAGCCGCCAAATCCTCCCGTCCGCCCTGGCGGTACTGGGCGATGGAATCGCGCCGCTGTTTGGCTTGCTGCACGAGCACTTCGATCTCTTGCTCGCTCGTGAGGGTGTCCTGTCCTTCGGCGCGCAGGCTTACCTCTTTTTCCATCAAGGTTTTCTTGATACTGCGCACGGTATTCAACCGCAACTTATCCTTGGCTTTCATCGCCGTTTTAATGTCGGCTGCTAACCGATCGCTCAAGCTCATGGAACTACCTCGATTCGTCCTTTGGAGTGATATTGCGCCTTCGTCGGCGATCGCCGAGGGGAACGACCCGACAAGACGCCTTGGAGCTATTGTACTCGCGCGCTGGCGGGAGCGAGCTGGTCTCTCCGAGAGATTGTCGATTCGCATCGCCCCAACCCATGTCGAACCGCCTTGTCAATCCTCAAATTTACCGATCGCCCGGTCGCTCGATCCTAAACCGACTCGGCGCGATCGGAGATTGCCGGATCGCTTTAGGCAAAATCCTGGATGGGATTACAGAATTGAAATGATAAGATTGCCTTGAACGAACGTGCGTCGAGAGTCTACTGTGATCCGTTCTGCAACTTTAACGCCTCAGCCTTCTTTATCCTCCGTCACCGATCGCAGTCGGTTGCGGCTATTTTCCGGGTCCGCCAACGCGACCTTAGCTCAAGAAGTGTCTCGCTACTTGGGCATCGATCTCGGACCGATGGTTCGCAAGCGATTTGCCGATGGCGAATTGTACGTTCAAATTCAAGAATCCATTCGAGGGTGCGATGTCTACTTAATTCAGCCGGTCTGCCATCCAGTCAACGACCATTTAGTCGAATTATTAATTATGATCGATGCCTGCCGTCGGGCATCGGCGCGACAAATTACCGCAGTTATTCCTTACTACGGCTACGCCAGAGCCGATCGCAAAACCGCCGGACGCGAGTCGATTACCGCCAAGTTACTGGCAAACTTGATTACCGAGTCGGGTGCCAGTCGCATTTTGGCAATGGATTTGCACTCAGCCCAAATTCAAGGCTATTTCGACATTCCCGTGGATCACGTCTACGGGTCGCCGGTGTTGCTCGAATATCTCGCCAGTAAAAACCTATCGGATTTAGTCGTCGTCTCCCCGGACGTGGGCGGGGTGGCTCGCGCTCGCGCGTTTGCCAAAAAGTTGAACGACGCACCCCTGGCAATTATCGACAAGCGCCGCCAAGCCCACAACGTTGCCGAAGTGATGAACGTGATCGGGGACGTTCGCGGCAAAACTGCTGTCTTGGTGGACGACATGATCGACACGGGCGGTACGATTACCGAAGGCGGTCGCCTGTTGCGCAAGGAGGGTGCCCGTCAAGTGTATGCTTGTGCCACCCATGCGGTGTTCTCGCCTCCAGCGATCGATCGCCTCTCGAGCGGGGTGTTTGAGGAGGTGATCGTCACCAACACGATCCCGATGCGCAAAGATAAATATTTCGACCAACTCACCGTGCTCTCGGTTGCCAACGTGTTGGGCGAAACCATCTGGCGGGTTCACGAAGATAGTTCTGTCAGCAGTATGTTTCGGTAGAACCAGGGGCGATCGACCCAGTTTCAGGGCGATCGCCAACCCTTACAGTCGCGTGCCTTGCAAGTCCCGACGGGGATTTTCGCTGCGGTTGTCTCGAATTTTTTCATAGCATTCGCGCTCGGTCTGACTGAGGGATTTGGGCGGTACGATCGACAAGCGCACGAATTGGTCGCCCCGCTGTCCCCCACCGGGTTGGGGCCAGCCTTTACCCCGCAGGCGCAGGGATTGACCCGATCGCACCCCTGGGGGCACGTTAACGGTCACCGAACCGTCTGGGGTCGGCACGTCGATTTTCGCGCCGAGAACGGCTTCGTCTGGGGCGATGGGGACTTCGCAGGTGAGGCGATCGCCGTCTAATTCGAAGAAGGGGTGAGATTGCAGTTCGACGATTAAGTACAGGTCGCCGCGTCCCCGACCGTAGGGATCGGGCTGTCCTTTGCCTCGCACGCGAATGCGACTGCCGGATTTGGCACCGGGGGGAATGCGCACGTCGATGGTTTCGTTGCCGAGGCTCAGGCGTTTTTGCACGCCGTGGAAGGCATCGCTGAAACTCAGGGTCAGGCGAGCTTCGCGATCCATGGCAGCGGAACTGGTGGCGCCCGCACCGCGAGAATTGTAACCGGCAAAGTCTTCAAAGCCGCTAAATCCGGCACCGGGACTGGTGGTATATCGATAGGATCGGCTTCGACCGCCACGGGGCGAGGCACCTGCCGGTCCGCCGAATCGACCGAGCAGTTCGTTGATAAACTCTTCAAAATCGGCATACTGGCTGAAATCGACGCCGCCCATATCGACGCCAGCACCGCCGCCACCGGGCCAGCCCGACGCTGACGCACCGTTGCCCGCCTGCTTCCAATACTGACCGAATTGGTCGTATTTTTTGCGCTTGTCGGGATCGGAGAGGACTTCGTAGGCTTCGCCGACTTCTTTGAACCGCGCTTCGGCATTTTTGTCGCCGGGATTCATGTCGGGATGGTACTTGCGAGCCAGTCGGCGGTATGCCTTTTTAATTTCGTCGCCGCTGGCACTTTTGTTGACGCCGAGAATTTTGTAATAATCCTTGAAATCGGTGGCAGCCATCGCGCTATCTCCTCGCTTCCTAAACT
>CAYQUF010000103.1:0-10790 GCA_964420595.1 uncultured bacterium | reverse complement strand
GTTCGATCGCCCGTTTGAATGCGGAGGCGGGTTCGTTACCCGCAGGTATCGATCCTAGGGTAGCTAAGTTGCCGGAGGAGGCGAGTTCGGTTGTTGCTTAACGGGGCGATCGCGATTTCCGTACTCGGCGGCAGCTCCGGTGTAGCGCACCAGCAGGTGAAACCCTTCGTCGTAGCCGGGTGGAGCGTCGTGCAGTTGGCGGGACATCCGTAAAATAACATCTTCGGGAACTTGGCGATCGCGCGATCGATTGCGCTGCAAGCACAGCTCTAAGGGCGTATCGACCCAAACCCCCGCGATGCAATTAAACCCTACCTCGCACCCCAGAGCGATCGCTTCTCGTCGGCTGCGCCGTCGCACGTTGGTGGCATCGTAAATGACATCGAAGGCATCCCCTCGTTGGATGGCGGCGACCTGATGGCGCAATTGCCGCTCTACCTCCCGCCACACTTGCAACCAACTGCCCTGAACGGCTTCGTCGCCAAATAATCGTGCCCGAATCGCGTCAGTGGACACTAACTGCCGATCCGGGCAATCGCCAAGGAGCGATCGAGCGAGACTGGATTTACCGCTACCGGGAAGTCCGATTAGCACAATCAGTCGAATCATGCCACCTTTGGCTCGACGTTCTCGGGAGGTCGTTGCTGGGATTAAATCTCGAACCCGTCGGGAATCACCGCATTTTTGAGAATGACGACCACGCCGTTGCGAATGTAGAAGCCTTGACTCTCGCGATCGGCTTCTTCGACGGCATCTTTGTTAATAATGCGCACGTTGCGACCGATGCGGGCATTTTTATCGACGATCGCCCGGCGAATAGTCGTTCCTTCGCCAATGCCCAAGGGCGTTCCGCCATTTTCTAACCCCGACTGGCGTTCGGCAAATTGCTCGTAATAGTCTGCCCCCATAATTAGGGTGTCCTCAATGGTACAGCCGGATTCGATCCGGGAGCGAATCCCCAACACCGAATGGTGAATTTGGCAATCTTTGATAATGCAGCCTTCGCCGATAATCGACTCGGTCACCTGACAGTTGAGGAGTTTCGTCGGCGGCAAATAGCGAGCGCGCGTGTAAATTGGCGCGGCTTTGTCGTAGAAACTAAACGGCGGTTGCGGTTGGCGAGTTAGGGCTAAGTTGGCATCGTAAAATGACTCGATCGTGCCGATATCTTCCCAATAATTGTCAAATAAGAAGGCTTGAATATTATAATCTTTGGCAGAGCTGGGAATGATTTCTTTACCGAAATCGGTTTGCTCGGGGGATTGATTGAGCAAATTGACGAGAACTTCTTTTTTAAACACGTAAATCCCCATCGAGGCGATGAACGGTTTCTTCTCGGCTTCGTCTTCATCCAGCCCCAGCATGGACGTATCGACCTTCATTCTGTCGAGGGCTTCGCCTTTGGGTTTTTCGGAAAAATCGACCACGCGCCCGGTTCCGTCCACTTTCATCAAGCCGAAATCTGAAGCGCGGCGGCGATCGATCGGAATCACCGAAAGGGTAATGTCGGCTCCGGTTTCGCGGTGGCGTTCTAAGAATTTGCGGTAGTCCATGCGGTAGAGATGGTCGCCCGACAAGATTAAATACTCATCGACATCCCACTCTTGCAGCAACCAGAGGTACTTGCGCACGGCATCCGCCGTTCCCTGGAACCAACTGGGATTTTCGGGGGTTTGCTGGGCGGCGAGGACTTCGACAAATCCTTCAATAAAGCCGGAAAAATTGTACGTACGGGCGATGTGGCGGTTGAGCGAGGCGGAGTTGAATTGGGTGAGAACGTAAATTTTGTGGATTTCGGAGTTGATGCAGTTACTGACCGGGATGTCGATCAGCCGATACTTGCCAGCCAGGGGAACGGCTGGCTTGGCTCTGCGCTTGGTCAGCGGATACAAGCGGGTTCCGGCTCCGCCTCCGAGAATGATTCCTAAAACTTTTTTCACGAAAAACCTCCGGGAGTTTGGCAGCCCCACGTCATCTAGACCGCCGATGGACTGTTCAACCTTAGTGTCTGACTGTGCGGGGCACTTGGCAAGGGGGCGATCGCGCGTTTGGGGCAATGTCGAGCGCGGCTATCGACGACCTAAAGACCTATGCTAAGGGCAATCTTGAAATGCGATCGCCTCGGGTTCGGATCGCGGGGTTCGACGATCCGGCAATCCGTTCTCCTGTGCCTTAGAAGCGCGATCGCCTAAAATTGGTCAGACTGCAATCGTTCGCCGGGTTCTCCCCATCATGACGCAATCTCCTGACGCTAAACCCACGCCACCCCCTGAAAAGTTACGGTTCGCCACCAAACTCGCCTTTGGAGCCGGAGACATGGGGGCGGGAATGACGGCGACGCTGGTGGCATTTTCGTTTCTGATTTTCTTGACCAATGTGGCGCACCTGCGTCCGGCGCTGGCGGGAACGGTGTTGCTGGTGGGCAAGGTGTGGGATGCCCTCAACGACCCGATTGTCGGCGTCCTCAGCGATCGCACTCGGTCTCGGTGGGGTCGGCGACACGTTTGGATGATTTTTAGCGCGATTCCGTTTGGGATTTTATTCTTTTTACAATGGGTCGTTCCGCCGTTTGCCAAAGGCAGCCAGTGGGGACTGTTTTGGTATTATGTCGCCGTCAGCATTCTTTTCAATACGGCGTTTACGGCGGTGAATTTGCCCTATACGGCACTGACGCCGGAATTGACGTCGGATTATAACGAACGCACGAGTCTCAATAGCTTTCGATTCGCCTTTTCCATTGGCGGCAGTTTGCTGGCGTTAATTTTGGGTGCGGTTTTCTTGGGGATCATTGACAGCCCGCAACAGCAATATCTCTGGTTGGGGGCAGCTTGTGCCGTACTGTCGGTGTTACCCCTCTACTGGTGCGTGGTCGGAACTCGCCATCGGGCAATTTCGGGGTCGTCGGAGTCGCCGCCGGAAGCCGGATCGCCGTTCGAGTCGGTACAAGCGGCGTTGAAACGCGGTTGGTCGGTCGGTCGGATGGTGGCTTGGATGCGATCGCGAGTGCAAGCGATTCTGGAAAATTCCGCCTACCGCGCCTTTTTGTTCGTCATCGGAATTTACTTGTGTTCCTGGCTGGCATTTCAGTTGACCGCTGCGATGATTCCCTACTATGCGGTGAATTGGATGAGGATGGACTCCTATTTTGTCGTAGCGCTGATCGTTCAAACGGTGGCGATGGTCGCGCTCTTTCTGTGGAGTTTTCTCAGCCAAAAGATCGGGCGCAAAAAGGTGTATTTTGCCGGAATGGGGGTGTGGATTATCGCCCAGGGCGGACTGTTTTTCCTCTCTCCCGATCGCCTGGGGGGATTGTATTTGCTTTGTGCCATGGCAGGATTGGGGGTGGCGACGGCGTATTTAATTCCCTGGTCGATGCTGACGGACGTGACGGATCTCGACGAACTGCTCAACGGTCAGCGCCGCGAAGGGACGTTTTATGCGTTTATGGTGTTTTTGCAGAAGCTCGGCTTGGCGCTGGGACTGTTTTTATCGGGTCAGGCGCTCGAACTTGCTGGATTTGTGGAAACGCCGCCGGGTCAGCTCGTCCCCCCGGAGCAACCGGAGTCGGCGTTGCTGGCGATTCGCTTGGTGGTCGGTCCGGTGCCGACGGTGTTGCTGGTTATCGGTTTGGTGCTGGCATATCTGTACCCCATCAGCCGCGAAATTCATGCCGATATCGTGCTGCAATTGCAACAGCGGCGATCGGATCGAGAGTGACCGAGCGATCGTTAAAAAATGTAACATCTTTCGGATTGCGATCGCGCCTCGCGAACGACAATTTAATGGCTCTAGCCATTTTTCAGTCGCCAGTCACTTGCGATCGAATCTTCCCTATTGCTTGGCTCGACTGAGGGACGCGACATCATAAAAGTTGCTCGATTTTTAGGTCAAACGCGATCTTTCTCGGGTTTGGCTCGGCATTTCTCCAGATATCTATTCACGATCGGCAACGTCCCATCCCGGTGCTGGGGGCATTGGGGAAATCCAGGCGATCGCGATTCCGACCCGATTCTTCGGCTTGTCAATCGATCGCTAAAATTGAATGAAAATGCTAGCTTGTATGGGAAGAGTGGGGTCAATGGCAATGAATGGTTTGGGGTATATTAAGCTACGTTACTGGATTATTGCCGGGTATTCGATTCCAGTGGCGCTATTGGCAATTTCGATTTTATTTATTTTATCCAACGTCCGCAAATCTAGGCAAGCAATTCTCAATTTCGAGCAAGCCACGCAACTAGAAGAAAAAATTGATATCTTCGATCTGAATATCGAACTGGCATCGAAAGCCGTGCGAGGGTATTTAATTGGAGAGAGCGATCGCCCGCGAGACGATGAATTTGATGCTTATTTAAAGGCGAAAAGCCAATATAACGGATTGGCTGAGGATCTCCAGACTGCAATTGCACAATCCGAACAACAAGACGATTTCAAACGGTTGTGGGACTTAGTCCAACAACAAGAAGAATTTCACAATCGCTTGATCGAACTCGTCAATCGCGGCGAAATGGAACAAGCGGTGGAACTGTGGCAAGTTCAAACGTATCAACAACGCGCCGAAGCCATCTCCGATCTTGCCGCATCCCTACGCAATCAAGAACATACGGTCGTTCGCCAAAGTAAAGAAACGCTCAACCAGGGACTCGATACCCTGATGCAAACCATCTGGGCGATCGCCATTTTATCGATTTTGCTTTCTGCGATCGCCGGTTGGATTTTGATTTCGCGTACGATTCGGTGGATGCGACAGGAAGCCAGCACCATCGCCTCGGCTTCGACTGAAATTGCCACCACCGTCGAACAGCAAGAGCGGATTACTGTCGAACAGGCATCAGCGGTCAACCAAACCACGTCTACGATCGAGGAATTGAACGCCTCGGCGCAGCAATCAGCCGAACAAGCAGAAGCGGCGGCGCAGGGAGTGCGTCGGGTGCTGCAATTAGCCAGTGGCGAAATGCAATCTCGGGAATGGCACGATCGCGCCAATTTAAAATACAAATCGGAACAGGTCGCCCGTCAAGTGACGGCATTGAGCGAACAACTCAGTCAGATTTATAGTATTACCAACGTGGTCAGCGATTTAGCCTCTCAAACCAATATGCTTGCCTTAAATGCGGCGGTGGAAGCCGTGCGCGCCGGAGAAGCGGGAAAGGGATTTGGCGTGGTGGCAGGAGAAATTCGCAAACTCGCCGAACGCAGCCGCACGTCGGCTGAAAAAATTAATGCGTTGGTCGGCGATATTCAACAGTCGATGTCGGCAACGGTGCAAGCGACCGAACAGGGAACGAAAGCCGTGGACGAAATTGTCGGGGCGATCGATGAAATTGCCGTAAACGTCAAGCAAATTTCTTTGACGGCAAACCAGCAAGCTTCGGCGATTTCCCAGGTCATGGAAGCCATTAATAATATCAATATTGGGGCGCAACAAACGGCGACGGGAATCAGTCAAACCAAGGTCGGCACGCAAAATTTGAATCAAACGGCACAGCGGTTAGAAACGTTGGTTTGATCGCGACGAGTTAAGTGTGTAGAGCCAATTCCCCCCATCCCCAATTGCCACTCACTGAAGTTCCAAAACAGCAGCCGCGATCGCCTCGCTGACGGTTCGATCGCCCTCTGGACTCAAGTGAATGTGGTCGCGGTAAAGGGTTTCGGGACGATCGCGCTGTTGGAAAATCGGCAGAAAATCCACATAGGGAATCTGGCGGGATTGGGTCAATTGCAACAGTCGCCCTCGCGCCTCGATTTCGTAGTCGCGGGATCCGGGGTCGCCGATTTCCCGCAGCAAAGGCGTCATCCCTAACACGAACTGGCTGTCCGACCGATGGGCAATTGCCTGAATTTGCTCGATCGCCGCTAAATTGCGTCCGACGCGATCGCCCCCTTCCGATTGTACCTGCGCCATTTCCGGCACCTCCGGCGTCGGTCCCAACCGCTGGAACACCTCCACCAACGCCAGCGGCGGTCGGCGATCCGGATAATTGCGATCGCGCCCCACGGGAACCGAAGTCGGTGCCGTCGCAAACAAATCATCCGTATTGATCAGCAACACCACCACCGACGCCTCAAACGTGCCGAACTTCTCCACATAAGCCAGTTCGTTGCGCGGTCCCCACGAATTCGCCGAAGCATTCAACACCTCAACCGCCTCCCAAGACTCGGGAAGCCGAGGCTGCAACTGTCGCTGCATTCGCGCCGAAATCGTCTCGTCCGTATCCGTCCACCAGTTGCCATTGGCGACCGAATCCCCCAGCAAGAGAACTCGCAGCGTCGAATTGGCGGGGACGGGAGAAATTTGAGGCGATCGCATGGAATATTGATTGATCTCGATGCGATTGCCAAAACGACGGGTGCGTTGATTGGGTGCCAGCCGATACCCGACGCGATCGTCGGCGACGTAAATAGGCGGATTGCCCAACCCCCAAAAACCGCGCAAGCTCAATTCGAGCAAAAGTCCCCCCAAGACCGCAACAGCCGTGGCGATCGCGACGATAACCTGAACCACACCTCGATCCTCTAGAACTCCAGCTTCCCTAGTTTATCCAGTCCGGACATTTCGGAGCGTCCCCAGCACCTCGTATAATCCCTGTAAGGGGCTGACGATCTCGGACATTTGTCTCCGAGCGATCCAATTGCCTGCCCGATTGCCTTCGTACTTGCGAAGTCTTTCCCCCATTGGCGCGATCCACGCGATCGCCCGTGGGTTGACCCTATCTTGACGACTGAGTCCGAAACAGCAAAAACGTGGACTTAAATCAAATCTTCAAAACGCCGAACCCTATTATTGGTGTCGTCCATTTGCAGCCGCTACCAACCTCGCCACGGTGGGGAGGGAGCCTCAAAGCTGTCATCGATCGCGCCGAACGAGAAGCGACTGCACTCGCCTCCGGTGGCGTTGATGGCATCATTGTCGAAAACTTCTTCGACGCCCCCTTCACCAATTCCCGCGTCGATCCTGCCGTGGTGAGCGCCATGACCCTGATCGTGGAGCGATTGATGAATATGGTCGCCCTCCCCATCGGGATTAACGTTCTGCGCAATGACGCTCAAAGTGCCCTAGCGGTGGCAACTTGCGTGGGCGCGCCGTTCGTTCGAGTCAACGTCTTAACGGGCGTCATGGCGACCGATCAGGGATTGATCCAGGGAGAAGCACACCACCTGATGCGCTATCGCCGCGAACTCGGCAGCGAGGTTAAAATTTTGGCGGATGTGTTAGTCAAACACGGTCGCCCCCTGGGATCGCCGAATCTGACCGTGGCGGTGCAAGAAACCATCGAACGCGGGTTAGCCGATGGCGCGATCCTGTCGGGGTGGTCTACCGGAAGTCCGCCGACCCTCGAAGACCTGGAACTGGCTCAAGCAGCGGCGAAGGGAACGCCCGTGTTTATTGGCAGCGGCGCGAATTGGGAAAATATTCCCACCTTGATGAAAGCCGCCGATGGCGTCATCGTTTCCAGTTCTCTGAAGCGACACGGACAGATCGAGCAACCGATCGATCCGATTCGGGTCAGTCAGTTTGTGGATGCGACCCGTCGCAGTTTGTCCGATCGCGATCCGAGTCTGTCGCAACCGTCGGTGAAACTCCCGTCTTAAAGGAAATGGTTCGGGGAAAAGATAGTGCCCGTCGCTGGAAGTTCGGCGATCGGCTCTCGCGCCGACTACAATAGGAGGGCGTCAGTTCGATCTCGTGCGGGAGCGTCGCGATCGCTCCTCGGACTACCTTTCTAGACAAGCGTTAAACCTATGTGGGCCAATATCTGGCAGCAGGTGTGGGAATGGCGTAGAGCGGCGATCGCTTCTTCGAGCGTTGCGGGTTGCGTGCTGTTAATGCGCTTTTTCGGTTTGCTGCAACCGTCAGAATGGGCGTTCTTCGACTACTTCGTTCGCCTTCGTCCGATCGAATCCCGCGACGATCGCATTGTCATCGTCGAAATTAACGAACCGGATATTCGATCCTTAAAAACTTGGCCAATTCCCGACAGCGTGATGGCACGACTGTTGCAAAAACTCGCAGCAGCGGAGCCTCGCGCCATTGGTTTGGATATCTATCGCGACGTTCCGATTCAACCCGGACACGAGGCATTGGTCGAAACCTTCGAGACGCTCCCGAATTTAATTGGCATTGAAAAAATCGAAGACGCGCGCATTGTTGGGGTCGAAGCGCCCGAGGCGTTAGCCAAACGCGGTCAGGTGGGATTTAACAATATGATTATCGATTCCGACGGTCGGGTGCGTCGGGGTTTGTTGTATTTAAAATCTCCGGAAGGCGAATTCCATAAAAGTTTTGCACTGGTACTGGCGTTAAAGTATTTAGAAGAGGAAGGCATCGAGCCAAAAGCAGCTGCGAATAACGATCTCAAACTCGGCAACGTTGTCTTTCCTCATTTCGAACCGAACGATGGCGCTTACGTGAGAGCTGACAGTAACGGCTATCAGTTTATTGCCAATTTTCGCGGTTCGATGAGTTATTTAGACACGGTTTCGCTCACCGACGTTCTCGAAAATCGGGTCGATCCCGAACTCTTGCGCGATCGCATTGTCTTAATCGGTTCGACCGCTCACAGTTTGCGAGACTTTTTTGAAACGTCTTATAGCAGCACTGTAGACCGGGCTCCCGACAACATTCCTGGCGTTAAATTACACGCCGATTTTATCAGTCAAATTCTTAGTGCGGCGCTAGAAGGCAGACCGACGATTCAAGTGTGGTCGCAGCCGGTTGAAATTTTTTGGATCGTGGTGTGGTCGTGCATTGGTGCGAGCGTGAGTTGGAAATTGCGATCGCCCAAACGCTCTGGCGTGGCAATGATTGTCTTGAGCGGCGTGTTGGTCGGAACGTGCTATTGGGCATTTTTACAACATTGGTGGTTGCCGCTGGTTCCAGCCCTTTTAACCTTAGTCGGTTCGACGGTCGTGATTATCGGCTATATCGCTCATTTAGAAGAAGAATTGCACAAGTCAAAAGAGTTCTTACAAAGCGTGATCGATACCATCCCCGATCCGGTGTTTGTTAAAGGAAAAGACCATCGCTGTTTGGTACTCAACGAAGCCTATTGCGAGTTTGTCGGACGTCCCTTCGAACAATTGCGAGAACGGTCGGATTACGAAGTTTTTCCGCACTCGGAAGCCGATTTATTTTGGCAAAAAGACGAGGCAGTGTTCGAGAGCGGCGAATCAAAAGAAAGTGAAGAACGACTGACCGATGTGGATGGCAGAACCCATTTAATTGCCACCAAGCGATCGCTCCACCGAGATGCAGCGGGAAACCTATTTTTAGTCGGCGTCATTCGCGATATTACCGAACGCAAACGCATCGAAGAAGAATTAAAACGCACCGCCGCCGAACTGGCATCGACCAACGAACAACTCAAGCTTTCCGAACACCGCCTGCGCCATCAAGCCTATCACGACGATCTCACCGGTCTGCCCAATCGCAAGCTCTTTGCCGAACGGTTGAGTCAAGCCTTAGAATGGGCGAGAGATCTCGATCGCAGTGTCGGTTTGCTCTTTTTAGATCTCGATGGGTTTAAAGCCATCAACGACACCCTCGGACACGATATGGGCGATTTATTGCTCAAAGCCGTTGCCAAACGACTGACGGGATGCTTGCGCGGGAGCGATACCGTATCTCGGTTGGGAGGGGATGAATTTACCGTAATTTTACCCGGAATTCCTAAACTCGAAGATGCCCAAAAAGTGGCGGATAAAGTCATCGCAACTCTGTCAGAAGTGTTTGCCATTGAAGGCAATCGCGTGTCGGTGACGACCAGTATTGGCATCAGCCTTTATCCCCAACATGGCGGAACGGCTGAAGATTTAATTAAACTGGCAGATACGGCAATGTATCGTGCGAAAGAGCGCGGTAAAAATCAATACGCATTTGTTGAATCGAGCGATCTCCCGGCGTTGCCCAGTTCCGAACAAAATTAGTTTATGTCTCTATCGCCTATTGACTTAATTCGACTGACTTATTTATCGCTGCGAGGCAGTCCCGTCCGGTCTGCTCTAACAGCCTTTGGGGTTTTTATGGGGGTCGGAGCGGTGAGTGCGACGCTGCAAGTCAGGACGATTTCGAATGCGGTCATTGCCCAACAACTCGCCGAGCGAGAAGCACCGCAAGTCAGACTTTGGCCTCCTTTCCATCCGGTAACTTACCAGATTGCTAACGTCAGCCCTAAAGATATCCAAGCCCTGCGAAAGCGGTTAATTGGCGTACGAGCAGTTAGTACGTTTACTTGGTTTTGGACTTCATCGAATGGAGTCATTTTTGAAGATCGAACTGCCAATCCGTCTATTCAGTCAGTGTCTCAAGAATATTTAGAAACTTCCGGGAGAAAACTTCTACAGGGACGTTTTTTTAATACTGCTGATTTTGAGAACTATCGTTCGGTAACTGTTATCGACAATCTTTTAGCAGAAGAACTCTTTCCCAAACGCGATCCAATTGGTCAGCGCATCTACATGGACGAACGACCGTATATTATCGTCGGTGTCGTTAATACTGTTTTGCGGTATTCTAACGAAGAACCGAAAGGCTTGATGTTAATTACACTTTCTTTAGCTCAAGCTCTAACTGGAAGGCAAAGAATTAATTTTATTCTTATTCGACCAGAGCAACTAGAAGATATCAAGCGAGTTGAGGAGCAAGCTAAACAGTTTTTTCAACAACGCTTTCCCGGTTACGAGGTTAGACCGAGAACTAATGTTCGGGATATCGTCGAGCAAAAACAAACCCTCGAAATGGTATCGCAAGCTTTATTGGTCGTTGGCGGAATCGCATTGCTCGTCGGTGGGGT